>JASMGX010000100.1 GCA_030751095.1 Pirellulales bacterium
TTTTCGAGGCCGGATTTTATTCGATCATCAGCAGCGGTTCGGTGACGGCTATAAACTCGTCGGCCAGGCCGGTGTAATCGGGACGCGAAACTTTTTGCAGGAATATTTTCTCGAAGAATGGAATACGTATCCCGATCAAGTCACGCGGGTCCGTCTCGAAAAACGGACCGAGAATCGCATGTGGAGTGCGCGGGGCAATTATCGCGTCAATCCATTTTTCACCCAAGTTGAATGGCTTCCCCGAGCAGACCATTACTGGCTCGGCGAGTCGTTGCTAGGGGACCGATTGACTTGGTATGAACACACCAATGTGGGGTACGGCAAGTACCGAATCGCCAGTGCACCGAACAACCCGATTGATGCTGGTCAATGGAGACCACTACCGTGGCAAGTCTCTCAATCCGGCGAGCGGTTTGCGTCGCGTCAGGAGATCGATTTGCCACTTTCGCTTGGCCCCGTAAAACTGGTCCCCTACGGATTGGGTGAACTGGCCCATTGGGGAGCCGATTTAAACGGAAATCCGATCAGCCGGGCCTATGGTCAGGTCGGCTTGCGGAGTAGTCTCGCCATGTGGTCGGTCAATCCTTTTGTAGAAAGCGACTTGCTGAATCTGCACGGTCTTGCACACAAGGTGGTTTTTGAGACCGAATTATCGTATGCCGATTCGAGCCAGAACGTCACTCAATTTCCGCTCTATGATGCCATCAACGATGACTCGATGGAAAATTTTCTCAACCGGTTGCAATCGCCCCAAGCGACAGGCGGTTTGAATCGTCCTCTGTTTCCTTTTCTCACGCGGTTCGATCCCCGCTCGTATTTGATTCGGACCGGGATTGGTCGCTGGGTCAATTCACCTTCGACCGAAGTGGTCGATAGTCTGACCGTTGTTCGTTTTGAAGCACGTCAACGTTGGCAAACCAAACGTGGCATGCCCGGCAATCGCCGGATCATCGACTGGCTTACCTTTGACTCGGGCATCGCGTTCTTTCCGGAAAAAGATCAGAATTTCGGCGAGTATATCGGGCTCATTGACTACGATTGTCGCTGGCATGTCGGCGATCGCTTTACGCTGCTCACCGATGGTATGTTCGATGTGTTCGGACAGGGTCAGTCCCTCATCGATGCCGGCGGAATTCTCAATCGTCCCGATCTCGGCAGTATTTATCTTGGTCTTCGTTCTTTTGGAGGAGGTAGCGCTAATGCAAACCCAACCCTCGACAGCCAGGTGGGGCTGGCCAACATTAAATATCGCATGAGCCCAAAATATATTGCAGCCTATGAAGCGAGCATCGATCTCGCCGGAAGTAGCAATGTGGGACAGCGGGTGGCATTCACGCGAATCGGTGAATCTTTCCTGATGCGGGCAGGGTTGCGCTACGATATGAGCAAAGACAATCTTGGCGTGGGACTCACGGTCGAGCCCCGCATGTTCCGTCGCACTGGTAGTAACTCCATTGAAGGAATCCATGTCCCACCGGCCGGAGCCATGGGGATTGAATGAGCCGAGTCGCCACAAGATTGCTTCAAACAATCGCTGTCTATTTTCCCAACTATTTTCGTGATAGGGTGTTTGCTGTGACATTAGATTACTCGCTTCCATGCAAGTGCTGCGTCTGATTTTTTATCCTCCAATATCCTTATATAAAACTCGTGTCATGCTGGCAAAAGAAATAAAACCCGGTTGCGTTGTCAATCATCAAGGTTCTCCACTACTGATTCAGACGATGGTCGTTCAAACGCCTTCCGCGCGAGGAGCGGCGACCCTCTATAAGTTTCGAGGCAGGAATCTGGTAACCCGCCAAAAACAAGATCTCATGCTGCGGGGAACCGAGTCGATCGAGCAGGCTGATTTTGAGCGCCGCAGTGTCACCTTGATGTATATCGATTCGGCGGACATGCACTTGATGGACTCGGCGGATTACAACCAATACAGCATCCGCCTTGAAGATTTGGAGGAGCAGCGGCCCTACGTCACCGAGCAACTAGAAGGCATGTTGGCACTCATCTACAATGGGGAGTGTGTGGGCCTGCAACTTCCAACGACAGTCGAGCTGGCAATCACCACAACCGATCCGGCCGTGAAGGGAGATTCAGCCACCAAGCGAACGAAGCCGGCAACGCTGGAGACGGGGCTGGTGGTGCAGGTCCCCGAGTATCTTAAAACGGATGAACGCATTAAGGTCGACTCCCGAACCGGTCAATACATTTCCCGGGCCTGACGGGCTTGTCGGATACCGGGTAAGCTTGAGGATCAGCGAGGGTGGCAATCTGCCAAATGGCCTGAGAAAGGATAGAGAAGGATGAATCATGCTGGAGACAGAGATGAGCGACTGGAACTGACAACACTCGTTACCGTGACAGATGGAAATCTGGCAGAAATTCTCAAACTGGCACTTGCTGATGAAGAAATTGATTGTGTCATTGAAGGAGAACATCAGGCGGGACTCACGGGGGTGTTTAAGATCCGAGTTTTGGTCCCCAAAAAGGACCTTTCGCAGGCCGAGGAAGTCCTCCACCGTCATGCTGGCGATGCCGCCGAGCAGGCAGAAGCGGAAGAGGAACGCGAAGAGTAGTCGCCCAAGCAATCGCCCCATGCTCGAGATATCTCTCGGGTGATATTTTTTTCTTGGCGGTTGGCTGGGTGCCGATTTATATTTATGATGTACCCGTTTTCTTGACCGTACATATTCGCATTGATTATTGGAAGTTTTCCGATGGGAAAAAAGGAAGGCAAAAAAGCTCCCCGCAAGAAGGTGCCAAAGGAATTGGCGGTGATCCATGCCGACAACTGTACAGGTTGCGAATCGTGTCTAGAGGTCTGCCCGGTCGATGCAATTGAGCTCAAGAAAATCGATGGTATTGCGATCAAAGGTAATGGGCAGTGGTGTGAAATTGATCTGGAACGGTGTGTTGGCTGTGAGGTTTGTGTCCATATTCCACAAAAAAAGACCAATCCGTATGAGCTGACTGTTTGCCCCTGGCATGCTATTGAAATGGTTCCTACCGAACGGGTCCACGAAGTCGTCGCACAGATTGGCGGCGTGCCCGAATATATTCACGACAACTGGGATCGCCTCGTTGGTACGGCCCACCAGCTGGCAACACTTCGCGTGGAATCGATGTGATCCTCCCGTCTTCGGTCGCGACTCTGAGCGCGCGAGGCAACCAAAGTCCCCTCCAGCAAAGTCACCTCCAGGCCGAGCTAGTTTTTAGAAAAACGATTTTTCAGGAGCCGCTGATCTTTTCGAGGCAGCGCGTCATATACTCACGGCTTTCCTTTACTAGCCGCTCGACTCCCGGATCGTAATCAAAGACCTCCACCGATACCCAACCGCGGTAATCGATCTCGCCGAGGGCTTCAAAAATCGGTACAAAATCCTCATCTCCAAATCCGGGGCCCTGCAAATTAGGATCGTTTGCGTGAAAGTGGACCAGTTCGTCAGCGTACCGGCGGATCAAATCGGCTGCAGACTCTTTTTCGCTCGCCATCGCCTTCACATCCAAATGGAGCCGGCAGGCGGGGGATCCTATTTGTTCGATCAGTGCGACGGTCTCGGCGGTGGTGGTGAGAAAATTGGTTTCTACCGGGGCAAGAGGTTCCAACGCCAAAACCACTTCCAGATCCTCCAAGGCAGGCATCGCTGCTGCAAAAACCTCTCTGGCATACTCGCCCCCCGCTTCCAGAGTCACACCCTCCTGCAGATTTCGTTGCGGGGGGGAACCAAAGACCATGATTTGTCCCCCCAGATCACGGCAGAGGTGGCCTAATTCGACGAGATACTTTGCTGTCCGTTCCCGCACAGAAGCCTCGGGGCTTGTGAGGTGGTAGCCTTCCGTCTTGGCAAGCAGCCAATGCAAACCGACGACGGCCAAATCTGCATCTTCAACTTGCCGGCGAATCTCTTGCCGCATGGCAGGTGAAATGGCACCGGCAGTTGGCCCAAGCGTGAAGGGAGCGATTTCCAATCCGGTATAACCGCATTCACTGGCAAAGGCGACCGACCGCTCGAGCGGCCACGAACCAAATGTCTCGTTACAAATTGCGAACTTCATCTCTGACTGTTTCCTCGATTCTTTCCATCCTCGACCGACCCAATGCCGGGTAGGCTCCGCTGATTGGAGATGTGTTGTTTTTCTGCCTTCACTTTTTTTCCTCTCGGCACAGAAAGACGACGACCTGCTTCGGTACTCGGTGCACTGAGCGTGGGTTCGGCAGCGCCATCGAGGGCCTGGCCCACCGAAGCACGCTGTATCCGCTTCAAAGCGAGTTCGGCATATTCCTGAGACAGTTCAAAACCGATAAATTGTCGGCCCAGTTTTTTTGCAACACTACCGGTCGTGCCACTCCCTAAAAAGGGATCGAGGACTGACTCACCCTCGTTGCTTGAGGTTCGTACAATCCGTCCGAGCAGCTGTTCCGGCATCTGACAGCCGTGAAAACCGGCTCGCTCCTTGAACGTGCCTGCAACGCGGGCAAAGTACCACGTATCCTCCTCGGCAGCAAAACCATCGGGAAGATCCTGGGGCCGTAGCACCCAGGTATCATCTGGCAAGCGGCCTTCCGGATTTGCCCGCCGGTCACCGTAGACAAGCTGTCGCGCAGAAGGGACTCGAATGTCCGCTACATTGAACGTAAATGCATCGGGATCTTTTACCATATGCAACAGGTGGGCATGGGAACGATTGAATTTGCGCTTGCAATTAACGCCAAACGTGTAATACCAAATCACCCAACTGCGACAAAATAGACCCAGCTCTCGCTGCATGAGCACTTTCATCTCTGCTGCATATTCATCGCCGATCGCCAGCCAGAACGTCCCCGAGGGTTTTAAAACGCGAACGATCTCCGACATCCAATCGGCTGACCAGCTCAAATATTTTTCCGAATCGAGCTTGTCTTTGTACACATCGTAGGCGTACCCGATATTGAATGGTGGATCAGCGAAGGCCAGATCCACCGTTTCAGCAGGCACTCGGGAGAGACCCTCAATACAGTCGCCGCAATGGATTTGAATTTTAGGAGAATCCAAAGTTCACAACTTTCTAGAGAGCGTTTGCGGAAAACCTCAGCGCGGGTCATCGTACCAGGAACCGGGCGCGGTTCAAGAAGTGGCCTATTTGCCGCACTCTGAAAAAATTGGATGGGGATGGATGCATGATTGAAAGCGGTGGGTTTACGGCCGAAAATTGTTCGCCCCCGGTAATGGCCACAACCGTTTTACGCCAGCACCTGTTTGCTCAATTTACCGCGATTTTCTTGCACGAAACGGGGCATGGCATATCCGGGCAACCGGCTCCGCATCTGCTCGATGATGGCAATCCCAATATCGACGGGCACTTCGAAGTGGCTTGTCCCGAGAGTGCGGTCGAGTTGATGGAGGTAATAGGGCATCACGCGCAGGTCCACCAATCGTTTTGAGAGTGTGGTGAGTACCTCTGCTGAATCGTTCACTCCCCGAAGAAGTACCGATTGATTGAGTACAAGGATGCCCGCCTCCACCAAACGGGAGAGGGCCATCGATACTGGAATGTCGATCTCTGCAGGATGATTGATATGGACCACAACAACCGGCATAAGGTGTCGATTGGAGAGCAAAGAGAGAAGAGAGTCGGTCACACGAGAAGGAATTATGACCGGCAGCCGGGTATGGATTCTCAAACGCTTTACATGTTTTATCGGCTCCAAGCAACCGGCCAACTCTGCCAGCCGTTGGTCGGTGAGCATAAGTGGATCTCCGCCGCTAAGAATTACCTCTTCGATTGTTGTGTCCTCTTTGATCTGCTCCATTGCGGGCTGCCAGTCTTCAAGCCTGCGGGGCATCTGTTCGTAGGGAAAATGCCGGCGAAAACAGTAGCGGCAATGGACGGCACAGGCACCGGATGCGATCAACAGAACCCGCGAGTGGTACTTGTGCAGTAATCCCCGAGCCCTCAAAGCGGCCGCATCTCCCACCGGATCTAGAGAAAAGCCCTTGCCTGGTTCGATTTCTTCGGCGATTGGAAGGACCTGCCGCAACAGTGGGTCCTTTTCATCCCCCTTCTTCATGCGCCCCAGGTATTCCCGCGGTACAAACACTCCAAAAAGTTGGGATGCTTGTGCGGCGGCCTGTTCGTACTGCGGGGGAAGTTGTAAGGATCGACAAAGTTGAACCGGATCACGAATTGCGCGGCGAAGGGACTCTTGCCAAGAGCGGGCCGAGTGCGTTTTGGAACTGGTCGCGACAGATCGCAGCGGGGTCGCTAAAATAGCCATTACCTCAGGATACTAATCTCCCCAGAAAAAACGAAGAGAGGACAACCCCAGCGTGGCGACATACAGTACCAGCGATTTTAGAAAAGGCTTGAAGGTCCAGATTGACGGGGAACCCTATTTGGTGATCGATTCCAACTTTCGTAAGCCGGGGAAGGGAAATGCTATTTATACGCTGCGGATGAGAAATCTTGTTCGCGGCACCATATTGGAGCGCAATTATAAGGGTGGTGAGTCTATCGAAACCGCCGATGTGGAAGAAATTGAAAGCCAATTTCTTTACCGCCAGGGCGACAAGTATGTCTTTATGAATACCGACAATTATGAGCAATACGAATTGACGGCCGAACAGGTCGGCGAAGATTGGAGATTTCTCAAAGATAGCACTCTCTGTCAGATGGTACTCTACGAAAACAATCCGATCACCATAACGCCGCCGAATCATATCGTGCTGAAAGTTGAGTATTGCGAACCGGGGGCCAAAGGCAACACGGCCACCAATGTTACAAAACCGGTCAAAGTAGAAACGGGCGCGGAGATCCAGTGTCCCGCTTTTGTTGAAATCGGTGAACTCATTCGTGTCGACACCCGCACCGGCGAATATATCGAACGCGTTAAAGAATAAGGCGCTCCAACAGAGCGCTCGCCCCCAGCAATGCCGGATTGCCCATGACAAGCGACGGAAACCATCTCCAGTCGAATGATCGTTGGCGGCCAACAGCAGAGTTGCCCTATTTGCAACTACGGGCCGCGTTGCTGGGGCGAACTCGCGATTTTTTTTCCCAACGCGGGTTTCTCGAAGTCGAAACGCCGCTGCTTTCGACAGATACCGTCGTCGATCAATATCTGGATCCGTTTGGCATCACAACACTTTCTGAAAAACAGGCCCAGCACCTCTGGTTACAAACATCGCCCGAGTTGGCGATGAAGCGGATACTCGCGGCCGGGAGTGGGGCCATTTATCAGATTACGCGAGCATTTCGCGATGGCGAAAAAGGGCCGCTCCATAACCGCGAGTTTACCATGGTGGAATGGTATCGCCCCAACGACAAGATGGATGATGGGATTGCTCTACTCGCTGAACTCACCGAGGCATTGTTAGAAACCGAACCGACTGAGTGCACGAGTTATCGTGACGCCTTTATGCGGCACGCAAACGTCGATCCGCTCACAGCAGATACTTCCCGCTTAGCGCGGGTGGCTACCGCTGCAAACGTGGCAATACCGGAACAATTTGGACTTGATCGGGATGATTGGCTTGATCTGCTGATGCTCGAATTGGTCATGCCACACTTGGGTCGCAAGCGACCGGTGATCGTCTACGACTACCCTGCGTCTCAAGCAGCCCTGGCCAGGATTCGGCAGGCAGATCCGCCTGTGGCCGAACGGTTCGAGCTTTTCTACAAAGGTGTCGAGCTCGCCAATGGCTACCACGAACTTCTCGATGCGGACGAGCTGCAAGCGAGGGCAATCACCGCCAACGAAAAGCGGCTGGCAATGGGTAAGAATCTGCTACCGGTGGAGAATCGGCTAATCGAAGCGATGCGGTCCGGACTTCCTCCCTGCACCGGGGTGGCCCTCGGTTTCGACCGCCTGCTCATGCTCGCCGCCGGGGCGGACACGCTTGCTGATGTGATGACATTCTATGGGGATCGCGCGTGAGTCTATTGGGGTGGCTCGCCTCTGTCTGCGGCGATCTTTGTGCGATGATAGGTTTTGAAGCAGTAAGGCAATCCACTTTTCTCATCGATTTGGAGCGGCAGAGATTCGACCAACTCCCATTGACTCCAATCACAGGTCGGGAAAAACACATCCCCGTCGATCGTCGTGCCCACCTCGGTGAGATACAAACGCTCCGCTAAGGGCAGGGCTATTTCATAGAGTTGAGCACCGCCAATCACAAACACCTCTTCTTCTTTGGTCTTTGCGAGGGCCTGCTCCAAGTTTTCCACCACATCCGTGCCCGCTACTAGGTACTCCGGGTCACGGCTCAGAACGATGGAAGCGCGGCCCGGTAAGGGCCGACCAATCGATTCATAGGTTTTTCTTCCCATCACAATGGCGTGACCCATCGTCAGTTTTTTGAATCGCTTAAGATCCGCAGAGAGGTGCCAGGGCAGCGTCCCTGCGCGGCCAATGACGCGATTTTCAGACATCGCAACAATAATGGATAACACTCGCTAAAACTCCCGGGATGAGTGTTTTCTGCCAAGGATTGAATGTTACACGCTCACCGGTGCTTTAATGTGTGGATGCGGATCGTAATTTAATAAGCAAAAGTCTTCATAGGTATATTCAAAAAGCGACCGCACATCTGGATTGATCTTTAGTTGAGGCAAGGGCCGCGTTTCTCGCTGTAGTTGTGTGCGAGCGAGTTCTAGGTGATTGTTGTAGAGGTGCGCATCTCCAAAAGTATGGATGAATTCACCAGGAGCCAAACCGGTTATCTGGGCCATCATCATCGTTAACATTGCATACGACGCAATATTGAACGGCACGCCGAGAAAAATATCGGCACTCCGTTGATAGAGCTGGCAAGAAAGCCGCCCTTCGGTCACATAAAACTGAAACAGTACATGGCACGGGGCCAGATTCATTTGTGGCAGTTGGCCCACATTCCATGCAGAAACAATCAGGCGACGGGAATTTGGATTTTCTTTGATCTGCTCGAGCACCTGCGCGATTTGATCGATGGCCGCTCCATCGGCGGCTGGCCAGCTCCGCCACTGGTAGCCATAAATTGGGCCTAATTCGCCCCGTGCATCAGCCCATTCATCCCAAATCGTGACCCCATTGTCGTTCAGGTAGGTGACGTTGGTTTCTCCGCGCAGAAACCACAATAACTCATAAATAATTGAGCGAAGATGCAGTTTCTTTGTGGTACAGAGAGGAAATCCGGCGGCCAAATCAAAACGCATCTGGTAGCCAAATAGACTCCGAGTACCTGTTCCCGTACGGTCCTCCTTGGCCGAGCCGTGATCCAATACATGCTGCATGAGCTTGAGATACTCTCGCATGGACTATTCGTCGACCCTTTTTAGTAAGGTGGCGGTTGATGAGATGAATCGTTCGGAGACAACAATGAGAATGGGAGTGACTCTGTCACGTCTTTTCCATCAATTCTTGGACCAGTCTGGCGACCAATTCCGGGTTATCCTGTTGCTGGAGGTGTTTGATGCGTTCCGGTTTTATTTCCAGATTTTCAAGGGCACTGCAGATTCGCTTCCAAATTGTTTCTCTTTTTTTACCTTCAGCAAGATAAAGATCCGTGACCAGTTCACCGAGACGTTGCTGGGAAATGGCCTCCCGATTCTTGTAATAGTTTTTAATGATCTTCTGCTGGTGGGGCGTATGTTTTGCCATGGGATTTCGGATGCATCCGGTCCAGAGAAAAATGCCCTCGGTGCATGAGAGCACCGGGACATGGTAGACTCTTCAGACCGTAGAACGTATTCGATCCCACAGAGTCCCACAAGGCCAGCGATATTTCCATACCGCTTTGGATTTTGTCCTAGCGACAGTCCAGACTGCCCGTCTCTGACCAATACGATCGGCCGATGATTATGTTGCACGAGCGGACTCGACTTCCAACCGGCATACGTGTCACGACGTTCTGGACCATGGTAAGCCGAGTCCTCGGCATGGTGCGCGATATTGCCACCGCCGCACTTTTTGGTTTGGTGGGAGGCGGTGCAATCGATGCTTTTGTTATTGCATTTCGAATACCCAATTTTTTCCGCCGACTTTTCGGGGAGGGGGCACTCGCGGGAAGCTATCTACCCGTGCTCACCGAAACATTGGAGAAGTCGCGAGGTGCCGCTTGGCAACTCGTGAGCGTTTTGCTCGGTTGGCTGACCATCGTGTTGTCTGCTGTCGTCTTACTATCCGAATTGTTTTGTGCCGTGGTCTGGGCCTATACCGACAATGACCCTCAACTTCAACTCATCGCCGGTCTCTCGGCAATCATGCTTCCCTATCTGCTATTTGTCTGTTTGGCGGCACAGATATCGGCAACACTCCACGCCTTAAATCATTTCAGCACGCCTGCAGTGGCCCCCATCCTGTTGAACGTCTGTTGGATCACGGCGGCAGTCTGGATTGCACCCGGTTGGTCTGAAAATCCGGCGCAACAGGCATATGTGCTGGCGGGGGCTGTTCTGGCAGGCGGCTTGTTGCAATTCGGCATGCAATTTCCAGTATTACGCCAATTTGGCTTTCGCTTCGATTTCCAATGGAAGGCCACCCGGCAGGCGGTGCGACGCGTAACGACCGGCCTCTTTCCCACCCTGCTGGGACTGGCAATCGCCCAAATAAACACCCTAGTAGACACCTTTGTGGGGTGGATGTTTTCCGCTCCCGCAGCCGAGACCGCCATTCCGTGGTTGGGAGACTCGCTGATGTACCCTTTGCGGGAAGGCGTAATCGCCGCTATTTATTTTAGCGAACGGATCTATCAGTTGCCCATTGGTCTTCTTGGTGTGGCGGTGGGAACGGTCATTTTTCCCGCTCTCAGTCGCCATGCGTTTCGTGGCAACCAGACAGAATTTGGAAATACATTGACGCTCGGTCTGCGAGTTACACTCTTTCTGGCAATCCCAGCCAGTGTCGGACTCATCCTTCTAGGGCAGCCCCTGACCGTTCTGTTGTTTCGCCATGGGGAATTTACAGCGGCAGATGCGCTTCGCACAGCAGAGATGGTGATCGCCTACGGCAGCGGCGTCTGGGCCTACTGTGCACTGCCCATTTTGGCTCGGGGGTTTTATGCCTATGGTGACCGCCACACACCTTGGCGGCTTGGTGGCTACATTGTCTTACTCAATTTTTTGCTTGATCTCGCGTTGATCTGGATATTTGCCGAAGTAGGATTGGCACTCGCTAGTGCACTCGTTGCCGGTTTGTTAGTGATTCTACTGGGCAGTACCTTTAGCCGGCGGATCGCTCCGCTCCACTGGCAGACCATTAAGGCAACGGTTGTCCGCAGTAGTTTTGCTGCACTCTGTATGTTTGTTGCCGGTTGGGCAATTCTCCAAGCCCTGCCAAGAGCTGAAATTGATGGATTGTGGCAAGAGTGCCTCCGGGTGATGGTGCCATTGTTTTGCTGTGTGATTGTCTACTGGATTGTTTCGGCCGCGACAGGTGGAACCGAATGGCGATTGCTGGCGGGCCGAGAGCAAGATAAGCGCACCTGAGCCTGCCCTTGGCTAGATGAGAGTCCATCGGTTAGATTGGTGTCCAGAACATCGACCGCAGTCAACGTACAATATCGAAGCCAATACCATGCCCACCGTCAAATTTACAAAAGAAAAAAAAGAGATCGAAGTACCAGCAGGAACCGACTTGCGTAGTGCGGCACAAAAAGCCGGAGTCAATCTATACGATGGTTTCAACGGATTTGGCGCTACGCTGAATTCCATTTTCAATTGTCGTGGGCTTGGTCTGTGTGGCTCCTGTCGCGTCAACATCACTCAAGGAATAGAAAATACGAACCGCATGACTTTTCGTGAAAAGGTCAAGTTCAAGACGCCGCTGCCGACTCCTATTCCGGACCCACTTCCCTGTTTGGCCTACATCGGCAATGAAGAGACCATGCGGCTTGCTTGCATGACTCGGATTGAGGGCGATATCGAGGTGGAAACTGGGCCACTTATTGATCTCTTTGGAACGAACTTTTTTAGTTGACCCGTAATTTTCGAGCCGGTTCTCGAAAGTTGTCATTCTGTCTGCCGAGTCGCATTGATTTTCAAAATCATCCTCAGGCGTTTCTGCCTCGACAATGGCCTGCATACATGCCTTTGCGCCAACTGGTATGGCATGGTTGCAAGGAGACAGATGCCAACCGATAATGTGTCCCGGATCGCCGATGCTAGCCCATTTTGGGGTATTTTGACTGTGAAACAGATCGTTGCCATCATCAAACCCTATCTCGCTCAGGCAGTACTCGGTGCGCTCCGCCGCGCTCCACTCGAAGCGTGTAGCATTCGCGAGGTAAAGGGTTTTGGCCGGCAGAAAAGTTATTTGGATCAGTATGGTGACAGCGAATATTCGCAGGCATTTTTGCCGAAAGTGGAAATAACACTCTGGGCTGAGGACACCCGGGTCGAGGAAATCATTCAAAAGATCATTGCCGTTGCCCGCACCGGTCGCATGGGCGATGGCAAAATAATGGTTCTTCCCGTTGAAAAAACAGATACGTTTACCAATGTTTTGTCAGAGAGCCCGGCTGAAAATCCGGATCGCACGTTAGGAGAAGCATGAACTCTACTGTGTTATTAACGATTGAGGGAGAAGTCGACAAGCAATGCAAACTCACCTGGAATGATCTTGCGGCCATCGACCCACAATGGCAAATGGACGACGTACGGCAAATGGATCCAAAACGAACTGGTGGCGCGGTTGCCCTTGAAGGTCTCCTGCTGTTGTCTAAAGTCAAGCCGTCGGCTGAGTACCTTACGATCCATAGTGATGTGAGTGATTTTCATGCCAGCATTCCACTCGCTTCGGTGCGGGATCGCGGATACCTCCTTTACCGCCAGGAAGATCGGCCCCTTGAAACAGCCGCAGGAGGACCGGTCCGGTTTTTAATTCGTGATTTTTCGGCTTGTCACAGTAGTGAAGTCGATGAATGTGCCAATGTCAAATTCGTTGATCGTATTGGACTGTCCATAGAACGAGGTTTTGATAATCGACCGGTCGATGACATGTCGCACGAAGAACTACATCAGCGGGAAGGCAACTGAGTGGGTTATCCCAGACTCACAATGACTGAATGTGTTGTCGTTGCTCTCTGCATCGGCGGGGCGGCGCTGTTTCTCGTCCCTTTTCTTCTCAATTCTCGTGGCAAGGCCCGCAGCGCTACCTGCCAATACCACGAGATGGGGCTCATCGTGGCGACCCTCGAACTTGCCGATCCGGCTCTTCCAATACAAACCCTGCCCATTGAGCCGTCTCAATGGCCTCAGCAATTGGCCGGTGGATTGACCGATCCACAAATCGTCTATCATTGCCCTAGCGACGAGCGGCAACCTCGACACGAAGCCAGTTATGGCATGAACAACCGCGCAGATCGGC
>JASMGX010000101.1:0-6212 GCA_030751095.1 Pirellulales bacterium
CCTATTCCGAGGGTACGGGAATCGGCTCCCGCTACGGCTACCAAAAACCCATGGACCGGCACGGCCACCAGTACCCCGGCGCTGTCACCGCCATTGGCCTCTTGTGCCGCAATTATCTCGGTACCAAGAAGGGTGATCCTGGCTTGCGGATGGGTGTCGAGTGGCTCGCCGCGCAGGGACCAACGCCGAGTGACATGTACTATAACTACTATGCCTCGATGGTGATGTACCAGAACGATGGTCCCAAGGGCGACCTCTGGAAGGGTTGGAACCGCGTGATGCGGGACCGGCTCATCAACACGCAGGTTAAAGGCGGTAGCGATCGGGGCAGTTGGCATTTCTCGGGCAATCATGGCGACACGGGTGGCCGTCTCTACAATACCGCCCTGGCGGCCATGACACTCGAGGTCTACTACCGCTACATGCCGGTCTACCAGCAGAGCAACGTCGACAAAGACGATTTCCCACTGGAATAAACGTGGCGAGGCTACCGGTGGATCGGAGGCGAGTTATGCCCCATGTAACGAGCCAACTCCCCCGCCGGGTTCCGATTTTAACGGTTTTTCCGGATCGCCACGGGCAGCAATTTGCGGGCTATAATGGAGTACTGCCGGCAGTTGTCGATGTGCAGGCCTTATGGACGGGGTTGGTCTTTTGCCGCATGCGCCGTGGTTGTCTCCTATAAAGAGCTGGCTCTTGCTAACACGGTCCGGTTTTCTGGTGGATCGCCCCGTTTGGCAGGTGCTGCCGATGAAACTGGGTTGTCATGCTCTCTGAGATTTCGACATTTGAGCCGCCTGCAGAAGTGGTGCTGCCCGTATTTCCGCCTCCACTTCCGGAAGAGCCAATCGAGCAACTCGCCTGGTCGGTGCCTCGCTCTCGCGAGCGACTGACTGCGGGTGGGGCTAGTTTTCTATTGCACCTGCTTCTCATTATTCTGCTCGCCTTCTTTTTTAGCATTCCTCTCGAAGAGTCGCCATCGGAAGTCGACTTGGTGATCTCAGTACCCAATGTGATCGAGGGGGAGATTACTGAATCGGGAGAGGCGATCCTGCAGTCTTCATCAGAAGGTGGCAGCCACACCACAGAACTTGTCGGAATGCCTGTGGAAGTCACTATCCAGAGTCAGAAACCGGTCGCTTGGCAACCTGAGCCGGCTGCCTCGCCTGAGGTGGAGCAGCAAGTCGAGGTAGCCCGGCTCGTTGAGAGTAAAAACTGGCTAACACCAAGTGGCGCGGTAACCGGTGGCGGCATTGAAGGTCGCAGTGCGGGGATGAAAGGCAAGTTGCTTGCCACTCGTGGAGGAAGTCAAAAGAGTGAGGTGGCGGTGGCCCGAGGACTTCGCTGGCTTGCCGCCCATCAGAAAATGGATGGAAGTTGGAGTTTCGATCATCGGAGTGGTCCCTGCCAGGGCCACTGTCGCAATCCGGGTGATCCTGGTAGCGAGACGGGCAGCACCGGTGCTACTGCACTGGCACTGTTGCCTTTTTATGGGGCGGGTTATACGCACTCTCAGGGCGAGTATCAGGATGTGATGAAACGAGGTCTGTATTATCTAGGTAAACAGATGATACTCACCACTGAGGGGAGTGGTGATTTTGGTGGCTCTCTTGGAAAAATGTACGATCAGGGGTTGGTAACGCTTCTGTTTTGCGAAGCGTATGCAATGACACACGATGAGGAACTCAAAAAGTTTGCCCAGGCAGGCATCGACTTTATCGTTGCTGCGCAGCATGTCGAGGGCGGCTGGCGGTATATGCCCGGACAGCCTGGCGATACTACAGTGACCGGTTGGCAACTGATGGCGCTCAAAAGTGGGAAGCTGGCGGGGCTTGAGGTGTCTTCGAGCGCGATGTATCGCGTCACACACTTTCTTGAGAGTGTTTCCGAAGATAAAGGGGCAAAGTATGGCTATCAGAACGATCAGGCGAGGCCATGTACGACAGCGATCGGTCTTTACTGCCGGATGCTGACAGGATGGAATCATTTTCATCCTTCACTCAAACGCGGTGTTGAGCATCTGGTCCAGAGAGGTCCATCGCCCAACGATGTCTATTTCAACTACTATGCCACGATGGTCCTCAATCACTTTGACGGTCCCTCCTGGCCCGTTTGGAACCAGTCACTTCGGGACCGTTTAATCGATGAGCAGGCAACGCAAGGGCATGAGTCGGGAAGCTGGTATTACGAACATGCACATAGTGAGATCGGTGGAAGGCTGTATAATACCTGCATGGTTTTGTTGACACTCGAGGTGTATTACCGTTATATGCCGCTTTACGGAATGGCGAATAGTGAGGATTTTGAATAGGAGTAAGATCTAAAAAAGGGGGCGCGCAACATGTGGATTATGCCGGCAATCGACGTCAAGCAGGGAAATGTGGTCCATGCTGTGGCTGGGGAGCGGATGGCCTATATGCCGGTCCGCAGCAAGTTCGCGGAACATTCTACGCCCGAAGCGATTGGCACCGCCCTCGTCAACGAATTTGACTTGCAGAAAGCCTATCTGGCAGATCTTGATGCCATCGAGGGCGACGAACCGGATCAGGAACTCTACCTGAAGCTGATTGATTGTGGACTTGAGTTATGGATCGATGCTGGTCTGGCAAGTCCGAAACATTGCGCTCAGATGGAGGAGTTTTCTGTGCGCCACGTTGAAGTGCGGGGAATTGTTGGCGGGTTGGAATCGATTTCAGACAAGACCACTGTCGAGAAGTGTCTGGAAATGGTTGGCCCTGAAAAATTTGTCTTTAGCCTCGATCTCAAAGATGGCAGGCCTCTGACCAAAATTGAGGATTGGCAAAATAGTATCGCTGCCGACATTGCCAGTGAGGTTATCGATATTGGTGTCAAGCACATGTTTGTGATCGATTTGGCAAAGATTGGTATGCATGGCGGTTGTGGTACACAAAAGCTCTGCAAGCGGTTGCGCCAAAACTATCCCGATGTGGCGGTATATGCTGGTGGCGGTGTTCGCCACCTCGAAGATTTACAGGGCCTTGCAGACGCCGGTTGTGAGGCGGCGCTGGTGAGTTCCGCCCTACATGACGGGTGGATCACTCGCGAGGACTTAGAACCATTCAAAACGATCGACGAGACGGCATAACGTTTGACTAAAGCCAGTGCTCGGAGGCCAGTGCTCGGAGGCCAGTGTGCGGAGGTCAGTGTGCGGAGGTCAGTGCTCGAAATCCTCATTGGGATAGTCCCAGTCAGGATCCCGTTTTTCTAAAAACGCGGCCAAGCCTTCTTTCGCCGCTGCGGTGGTCCTCGCCGTCCCGCTGATTGCCGCACCGGTGGTGAGCATTGTGTTGAGGGAGTCCCCGATCGTTTCATTGAGCATTCTTTTCGTCATCGCGATTGCCTCCGGAGCACAGAGGCTGCACTCGTCGGCCAGTTCGCGTGCCCGGGCCCAGATTTGCTCTGCTTCGACCACCTCCTGGACCAATCCTACACGTTTCACATAATCGGCATCGACAATGCTGCCGGTGAGTAGCAGGTAAGCGGCACACGCACCGCTGGTGCGAAAATAGAGCAGTGGAGATACGATGCCGGCGACAATGCCCCGCCGCGGTTCTGGAAAACCAAATTTTGCGTTGCGGGAGGCGATCACAATATCGCTGGCAAGCACCAAGCCTCCTCCTCCAGCGACTGCCGCGCCATCGACAGCAGCGATAATCGGTTTGGGGAAATGCAGCATCGTCTCAATCAATTCAAGATAGAGCCGGGCATCTTTCTCCCATTGCTCGTGCGGATTGGACATCTTTGCCGTTTCTGACATTTCCTTAAGATCCATTCCCGCGCAGAAAGTCGGCCCCTCCCCAGTGAGCACCACCGCTCGCACACTCTTTTGAAGCAGGAGATCCTCAAAGGCTTGCAGCAACTCCTCGAGCAGGACACGGGAGAGTGCATTTCGTTTTTCCGGTCGGCTCAGGATTACCGTGGCCGTGTTTTCGTGCAAATGCATCGTAAGGAAAGAAAAAGACATGGCGTTCAATGTCCGACTGAGGAGTCTCTTTGGGATGTGCGAGGTACTAGGAAGTGCCGCGAAGCATTTCTGACACATTGTCGGGTACGGGCAACTGGAGATCAAGCAATGCCGTGCCGAGCAATTTGCCCTGAGTGTCGATGCGAAGCGATTGGCTGGCCCCGCCGCCGAGCGCATCATAAAGGAGGAAATTCAGACTTCCAAGCTTGGGTAGTTCAAAGCGATCGACATGTGAGCTATCGAGACCTTGAAAAAATTCTGCCACTCGTTCCGCAGTGAGAACTTTCTCGAGAAACTGATAACCGGCTTGCCGCCAGGCAATCACAGCTACGTTGGCGTGATTACCCTTATCCCCGCTACGGGCTGTGGCAACTTCTCCCAGAGCGATTGTTTTTTCGTGCATCCGATATTTCCAACAATATTGCGACGACTATAAAAAGACTAATTGTTTTCCGGTGTGTTTGCCCAGTGGTTTGCGTCCAAAACCCGGACCTCAGGGAAGACCAATTCCTTTGGCACCGTTGTCGGCCAATAGCTGTAGAGGGGACGTACCGAGGGTCTTCCCTGTGCATATCCGGCGAGGCCTGCAGGACCATTTGTGATCAACGGCGCAAACTGCCTCGCAAATGCTGCGACCGCTTCCCGGCGTGGATCGTATGCTGCGATGCGGAGCATAACCTCGCGCAGGTCATCCGGTGGTGGCTGCATGCCTGGAAGGCCATCTCCAGCGCCAAGCAATTCCGTATGCATGCGGGCAAGCTCGATCCCATCCTGATGCAGGCGTTCCTCGATCAAGCTGGCCACTACTTTTGCTTTCACCACGCAATCGTTACCGAAGACAAGCAATTGCCCGCTGGCTGTAAAGCCATCGGCATAGGCTAAAGAAACCTTATAACTCTCGGGGGCCTCACGGCCCGTACTGCCGCGGACTGCAACCCGGTTTTCCGCCAGGGCCGCTACTTCAACGGTCGTAAAATCAACGATGACATCGGGAGTAAGGTATGCAGCTGGATCACCGATTTCGTAGACCAGCTGCTCGGTAACCGTATGCCGCGTTACCTGGCCTCCACTGCCATCCGGTTTGGTGATGATGAGTTGACCATCGCTGCCGATTTCTGCTATGGGGTATCCGATATTTGCAAGTTGGCAGCTTTTCCAGTCTGTGCTGTAGCCGCCCGTTGCTTGCGCTCCACATTCGATGATGTGGCCCGCGACACTGGCGGCTGCCAGGGAGTTCCAGTCGTCCCAGGTCCAACCGAACTGATGGACTGCGGGTCCCACGGTAAGGGAGGCATCGGCCACGCGGCCCGTGATCACAATCCGGGCACCTTTCTCGAGTGAACGGGAAATCGGCTCAGCACCGAGGTAGGCATTGGCGCTGATGACCTTCTCGCGGAGTGTACCTAGCGGTTCACCACGATCGAAGTGCAATAATTCACAGCCTTCTTTGGTGAGTGTGTCCATCTGGGGAAGCAGGTCGTCGCCAAAAACCACGCCAATAGGCAGATTCTCCAATCCACATTTTACGAGGACTTTTCCAACGGCGCGAGCACAGGAAATCGGGTTGAGTCCTCCGGCATTGGTCACGATCTTGAGCTGAGGCTGAGTCTGCAGCAGAGAAACAATGTCTTCTGTGACGGTGACAAAGTCGGTGGCGTATCCGGCGGTGGGACTTTTTTTCCGCTGGCTTGCCATAATGGACAAAGTCAGTTCCGCGAGATACTCGAGTGTCAAAAAATCGACCTCGGCAGTTTCTAAAAGCCGCCGCGGTGCACTGGGCCAATCTCCCCAGAATCCAGCGGCGTTGGCGATGCGAAGTGTCATCTTTTTTGTTGCCCTTCCGGTACCCGTTCTCAATGATCACTTTGGTACATCATGTCTGGAAGACGCCCAACTTATAAGGTCGATCTTCAGCGTATTTTGTTGCCACCTCCAGAGCGATTGTCAAAACGTCGCGTGTCTGGCTCGGATCAATGATGGCATCAACCCAACCGCGCGCCGCGCCATACCGCACATCCATTTGGCGATTATAATCATTGCATATTTGATCGCGGAGTTTGGCAAGTTCCTCGGCATCGACTTTTTGCCCCTGCCGTTCCAGGCTGCGAATGGTCACATCGAGAAGTGTCGAGGTTGCCTGTTCACCACCCATGACGGCGCAGCGGGCAGTTGGCCAGGCAAAGATAAAGCGGGGATCATAGGCTTTCCCACATTGGGCATAATTGCC
>JASMGX010000101.1:6222-13215 GCA_030751095.1 Pirellulales bacterium
ATGACGGCGCAGCGGGCAGTTGGCCAGGCAAAGATAAAGCGGGGATCATAGGCTTTCCCACATTGGGCATAATTGCCAGCTCCAAACGATCCTCCCACCAGCAGCGTAATCTTGGCAACGCGGCTATTGCTCATGGCATTGACCAATTTGGCCCCGGCTTTAATGATTCCCTGCTGTTCACTATCTCGGCCGACCATAAAACCGTTCACATCATGAAGAAACAGAAGGGGAATCCATTCTTGATTGCAGGTCATCACAAATCGCGCTGCCTTTTCTGCGCTATCGGTGTAAAGGACACCTCCAAACTGTAACGGCCCACTTGCCGGACGGACTTGGTGGTGCTGGTTGGCGATGATGCCAATCGGAAAACCGCCCAAACGGGCAGTTCCACAAACGAGGCTCTGACCATATTCGGCCTTGTATTCATCAAAAGAATCCCGGTCGATCAGACAATCGAGGACATCTCGGATTTCATAATCTTTTCGCGGGTCCGGACTCACGAGATCCAGCAGGTCCGTACCGGGCCGCTTCGGCTGTAGCGACTCAAGCCGTGTATACGGTAGTGGCGGGACATAGGTGTCCGGAGCCAGATTGGCAGTCAACCGCCGGATGCGTTCGATGCAGGCATCGTCATCTGCTTCACGAAAATCGATGGTGCCGCTCAATTGCGCGTGCATTTCTGCTCCGCCGAGTTCCTCGTGGGACACCTGTTGCCCGATGGCACTTTTGACGAGTGCCGGGCCGGCGAGGTAGAGCCCCGATCCCTCTGTCATGAGTATTTTGTCACACAGAACGGGTAGATAACCACCGCCTGCGACGCAGTTGCCCATGATGGCAGCGATCTGGTGCACACCCTCGGCCGACAAGATTGCGTTGTTGCGAAAAATCCGACCAAAATCATCCTCATCGGGAAAAACATCTTCCTGCAATGGGAGGAAGACACCCGCCGAGTCGACGAGATAGACAATCGGCAAATGATTGTCCATGCTGATCCGCTGCCCGCGGAGCAGTTTTTTTGTGGTCGCCGGAAAAAAAGCGCCTGCTTTTACGGTGGCATCGTTAGCGATGATCAGATGTCGCCGTCCTGAAATGGTGCCGATCATCGACACGACGCCCGCACCCGGTGCACCGCCATATTCATCGTACATCTGCCAGCCGGCCCAGGCACCAAGTTCCAACGTTGGCGTGTCGGGATCCGTTAACTTCGCAATGCGTTCGCGGGCTGTTAAGCGGCCCTTAGAGTGCTGGCGTGCAATTGCTTTTTCCCCTCCTCCTTGAGAGAGAACGGCCTGTTCCGTGAGGATCTCGTTGGTCAGTTCGCTAAGAGAAATTTCCTTAGGCTCGGCCATGGCAGGTTTTCCAGTGGTTTTTGACGTTTCGGTGGGTGTACATTGTTGGGCCGAGGCAGCGGGACCTCCATTTTGACGATTTCTGGAAAAGGACAAAGACCCCTGTCAAATCTTGTTGCTCCAGATGATGCCTAATCGCTGAGGCCCGTTTTTAGGACATCGCCCTTACTCTGTTGCATAAAGGCAACATCTGCTGCCGGGAGGCGTTGCCTCGCGGCATCAACCGGGTCGCTCTCCAGACCTTCTCCTGAATCTGAATCTCGGTCGTAAGTTGCATCTGGGATGTATCTTACAGTTTTTCGCCCCAGTTTGAATGGGTGTTTGGCACCGCATCTGCATTTCTCCAGTCCCGCAGCGGCAGATTTTCTGAAATGGGAAATCGGTCGCGACGAATGACCGAAGTCTGAGTGATCGAAACAATTGGAAGGAGATTGTCTTGCCTCGACAAGTCCAACAAGCCGCATTCAAAAAGAATGGTGGTTACCAAAAGCCAACCGGTTTCAGCAAACAAACCAATGGAGTTGTGTACAAAAAAGAGAGTGCGCAAGTCTCCGGGAAAAACAGTAATCCAGAAAGTGACGAGCCGGTCGATGCGTATGCCGATCGTCGCCGTTTGGCGAAGGACAAAGTCATATCCACAGACGACCCGATCCGCATGTATTTAATGCAGATGGGGGATAATTCAATGCTTTCTCGGGAAGAGGAGCTTGACGTTGCTCGCACCATTGAGTCTACGCAAAAGCATTACCGCAAAAATCTCTTGGCGTCGGACTACATGCTTACGGCTGCTGTCGGACTGCTACGAAAAGTGCAGAATGGAGACTTGCGGATCGATCGCACCGTGGAAGTGTCGGTAACAAACATGGCCGAGAAGGGGCGTATCTTACAGCAGGTGGTACCCAACCTGAAAACGATCGACTACTTGATGAGAAAAAATCGTGAAGATTTTGGCATCATGATCTCTAAGAGCCGAAGCATGAGACATCGTCGGGAGGCGTGGGGTCGTCTCAATCATCGACGATATAAAGTGGTCCGACTCATTGAAGAGTTGAAACTGAGAGAATCCAAGATTCAACCAATATTTGAAAAATTGATTGTCATATGCAATCGCATGCAAACCCTCAAACAGCAAATCGAAACAACGGCAAGCGGAAAAGTCCTGCTTGGAGCACCATCGCTTGAAGCATTGCGGGCAGAATTGCGCTATCTGATGCGACTCACCCTGGAGTCCCCCTCCAGCCTGCATGATCGCGTGAACAAAGTCTACGCATCCCACGATAGATACAGTGACGCTAAACGGGCGCTTTCTTCAGGAAATCTGCGTCTGGTTGTATCGATCGCCAAAAAGTACCGAAATCGTGGCCTTAGTTTTCTGGATCTGATTCAAGAGGGGAATACCGGTCTGATGCGTGCCGTCGAGAAGTTTGAACACGCACGCGGATATAAGTTCTCAACGTATGCGACTTGGTGGATTCGGCAGGCGGTTACGCGGGCCATCGCCGATCAAAGTCGCACGATTAGAGTTCCCGTACATATGGTCGATGCAATGAGTAAAGTTCGTATAGTGACTCGCGACCTAGTGCAGATTAATGGTCGTGAACCGACAGCAGAGGAAATTTCCAGTGCCTCAGGGTTGTCGCTCGAAGATACGAGCTGCATTATGAAAATGTCGCGACAGCCTTTGTCTCTCGACCAACCTGTCGGAGACCACGAAGACAATTACTTTGGAGAATTTTTGGAAGATCATCGGAATGAGGATCCCCTGTATGAAACCAATCAGCAAGCACTGAAGGAACGTATCGCTGACTGTTTGGAAAGGCTTAATTACCGGGAACGTGAGATTGTCCGCCTCCGTTACGGTTTAGCCGACGGCTACACCTATACCCTCGAGGAAGTCGGCCAGATCTTTTCTGTGACCCGTGAACGGGTCCGTCAGATTGAGGCTAAAGCGGTCCGAAAACTACAGCAAACTCAAACCACCAACGCCCTGGCGAGCTTTATGGATATTCCACGCCTGTCGGAGAGCTCTGCTGCCGATCCGGTGTAGCCGGTCACGGAGTAGCGCATCTGGGGCAAGCGAGTCAATCACGTGTCGGAATTTGAAGAGAAGCGAGAATGGTTCCGGTTGCCTTTGATTTGTTGAGCACATAGAAGTGGACGCCCGGAACCCCTTGTTCAAGGAGTTCCTGAACTTGCCCTCGGGCAAAATCGACGCCGACATCGAACTGTTGTGCAGCATCGTCCCCGCAACGGCCCAGGTCTTCCTTAAAGGCGACTGGTAGCGATGCCCCGCAAAGACTCGTGATTCGTTCAATCTGAGCCAGATTGGTGACCGGTAGAATCCCGGGAACAATGGGAACAGTAATGCCCAGTTCGGTGCAGGCATCGCGGAAGCGGAAAAAATCACTGTTGTTGTAAAACAACTGTGTGAGAATTACATCTCCTCCGGCATCCACCTTGCGACGGAGATTCTCAAGATCGGCCTGTGGGCTTTCCGCCTCCCGATGGGTTTCGGGATAACCGGCGACCGCGATACCAAATTCCGGCCATCTGCTACGGATTAATTCGACGAGTTCGCTGGCGTAGCGCAACCCTCCTTCAACCTGCTCAAAGGCATCAGTTCCCTGAGGAGGGTCTCCGCGGAGCGCAACGATATTCCGGATGTCACGATCAGCCGTCTCCCGGAGATATTCAAAAAGTTCGTCCCGCGTCGAACCCACGCAGGTGAGATGGGAGGCAACCGCGCAGCCATATTGTTCCCGAACGTGCGAGATGATGTCGAGTGTTTTTTCGTGGGTCGACCCGCCCGCACCATAGGTGCAGGTGATGTAGCTCGGCTGAAAAGCCATCAGTTTTTCAACGTGGGCAAAGAGGGCTGTTTCTCCTTTTTCTGTTTTCGGGGGAAACAGCTCAAAGGAAAGGCCAAACTTTCCAGGACCATACGCTTCACGGATGTTCATTCTTAATCGATCTCTTTTACGGCGTTTCTATGTATGCGTATGTCGGTGGTTCCGGATCAAACGGGCACCGGTTGAACGTTTCGGTATTTTAAAAAACCAGCGGTTCTTTGGGCAAATTGTTTTCAAACAATGCTCGCTCTCCGGCTGTCAACTTGTACAAGTCGTCCAGAAGAGCCGCATCACACTCGCGAGCTTTGATGCCCCGCCGTGAAAACATCCGCGATTGAACCGTTGCAGCAACCTGGGGCGTCATTTCTGTTGCCTTACCGAATTGCCGCGCGTAGTTGACAAAAGAGGGCACATTTTCGGTCACAAAGCCATAGAGCATACTGCAGACGCCAACGGTCTTGCCGGTAAAGAGTGAGGTGTTGATTGCCGTCTTGGTATAGTCGCCCACGATGCAGCCGACGAATTGCATGCCTGTTGCAATGCGATCTTCGCCATAGCGCATCTGAATTTCTCCATAGGTGTTTTTAAGATTGCTGTTGGTCGTCCCGGCCCCGAGGTTGACCCAACTGCCGAGATAGCTGTGGCCGAGAAATCCATGGTGGGCCTTGTTGGAGTACGATTCGATGATCGAGCAGGAGATTTCTCCACCCAGCTTGCAAGAGCGGCCTGCCGATGTGTGGCTTTTGATAGCGGACTGCTCGAGTACCTGGGTATCGGGACCCAGCAGCACCGGCCCACGGAGATGGCTGTGGGGACCGACGGTTGCCCCGGCTTCGAGCACAATAGCCCCTCCAGAAGTATCACTCGTTGCGGAGGGGTGTATGTGAGCGGCGGGTGCGAGGAACAACTGGCTTTCGGTTTCCTGATAACCGCCCCGATTGATCCGGTGGGCAAGGTTATCGGCAAAAATTTCGAGGTGGTATTTGATAATCTCATGAGGATATTCAAACAGCGGTAGCGCAAGCTCGCGAGATTCTAGATTTTGGTCGTCGAGATAATCTTCGAGGGAATCCGCACCGGTGAATTGTGTCTCGTCTACTTTGGCATGCACGAGTGCTGCGGCAATCGATTCACCGGATCGCACCACACCCATCTGAGGATCATTGCACCACGACTGAAGTGCGGGCAGCAGATGTGCGGAGGGAACGAGTCGGGCGTTGAGAAATAATGTAAAATCTTCGGCAGGTGGCGTTGGATCGATATCTGTATCGGCGGCAACGATCGCCCGTAGATGCGGCCGCACCAGTTGCCGGGCAGGCAGTTGCAATTCCTCGAGCAGGTCGAGCAACCGGTAGCCACCACATTGGATGCAACTGACGGGGCGCGCTAGGGCCGCCGGTGACAATTGCGAGGCATGCGAATCTTCGAAGAGAACCAAACCCATGATTGATATCAATTGGCCAATGTGTTCGTGTGGCAGTCAGACAGGGACAGACTAAGTTGGTTATCAACTTAAAACGAAACTCTGATTGGGTCAACTCGAGCGACCATGTCAACAGCGATGCAGTTTTCTCTCGGCGTGCCAATATTGTCCGCCCGCGAGTGAGAAACCGCGATCTTCTGCGAGATGGCGAGAAGTTGCTCTCTTTTTGCATGAGCGACCAACGAGCCGAGTATGCCGAAGTGACGGAATTGGTAGACGCGCTGGATTCAATGAAACATGCCCTAAACAGGCTTTCTGTCGCCTTCTTCGCGGTAGCAGAGATGATTAGAAGTCTTTGCGGCTGACTACCTTGCCGTTCTTGTAATGGGCCTCCTGGCTTTTCTGCCCGTTTTCATGCCAATAGAAAAAGATGCCTGATCCATCAACAATCCTTGTAATGGGACAAGGCTCGCCATCAGGTTTCCAAGAAGATGCTGAGACTAACTTGCCGTTCTTGTAATGGCGCTCTGCTTTCTTCTGTCCGTTTTCATACCAGCCAGTCCAAAGGCCATCATACTCGCCGTTCCTCCAGTGACCCTCTTCTTTCTTTCTGCCGCTTTCATACCAACCAGTGTAAAGGCCCTCTAGCTTGCCATTCCTGTAGTGGCCCTCTCCTTTCTTTCTGCCGCTTTCATTCCAACCAGTGTAAAGGCCCTCTTTCTTGCCGTTCTTGTAAAGGCCCTCTCGTTTCTTCTGGCCGTTGCTATGCCACCAAGTCTCAAGGCCTTCTTGCAAGCCGTTCTTCCAGGGGCGCTCCAACTGCTTCTGGCCGTTTCTATACCACCAAGTCAAAAGGCCATCTTTCTTACCGATCTTCCAATAGGCCTCTGACCCCTTTTTGCCGTTTTCATACCACCAAGTCTCAAGGCCATCTTGGTGGCCGTTCTTCCAATGGGCCTCCATCCACTTCTGCCCGTTTTCATGCCACTGAGCCTGAAGACCATGTTTTTTACTGTCCTTGTAATGGTGCTCGGACTTCTTCTTTCCATTCTCATAGTATTTGGCGACTGGCCCATCCTTCGGCGGCTCATCCGCAACCACCTGCGGCACAATGAGAATCAGCAGCAAGAAAGCCAGCACGAGTTTACTGTAAGTCTTCATAGAATTGGCCTCAGATAGTGAGTTGCTGCTGCCCCCATTATCCCCACAGAGCAGCGGAGAGAAAGACTGGGGGCGGGCCTATTGCGGAGCGTTAAAAGCACCCTAGTAGACACGCATGGCATGTCGTAGTCTAACTTGTGATTATCGTGCAAACGATCTTTGTGGCAGGCAAACAAGGACATTCCAAGCCGGGTTTTCGCGGACTCGGCAT
>JASMGX010000102.1 GCA_030751095.1 Pirellulales bacterium
GAAAAAAAATGGTGCTCTCTGAACGCCTCGGCCAACACGCCGGAGCGCAACTGCGAAAGCAACTCCGCTTCAATCTCACAGAGCCACAGCTGCGCAAGGAGCCGGTAGAGCCCGCCGATCGCAGCCATCTCGCCGGCATCCCGCTTGTCGGACCCTTTCGTTTCCCCCATCATCCACCCTGCTCCGATTCTTTTGTCCCGCAGCTTCGTAATAGATTTTCCGACCCGCCCAGCAAAACCCCCTTTGGCAACCGAAACCAAAGTTTCGTGCAAAGCCTGCCGGTGGGGTTTAAGAGCCGATGACAAAACCGATCTTCAACCAGATCCCGACTATCGCCCGCACAGAAGCCGACTAAAATAAAAGGTTCACAAACAAACCCAGGGCAGACCCTCAATCGCACCCGCACCTCGCCGATGTTCCAGATTCAATCCAATTTAAAACCTATCGATCTTGCCGACAAGCTCGCGCATCTCTGGGAGTTGTCCGCGCAAAAAATCCGCGCGATCGAGGAGGACTCCAGGAGTACGGCGACGACTCCGGTCTTTACCGTCAATGGCCGCTACACTGCCCAAGGCTGGACCGAGTGGACGCAAGGGTTTCAGTTCGGTTGGCAGATTTTGCAATTCGATGCTACGGACGATGAAGCGTTCCTGAAAATGGGCCGCGAGAACACCATCGCCAAGATGGCACCACACCTGACCCATTTCGGTGTGCACGATCACGGCTTTAACAATGTGAGCACCTACGGCAACCTCCGCCGGTTGATGCTCGAGGGCCGCATCGACCACGAGCAGCGCGAGCTTGAGCTTTACGAGCTGGCGCTGAAAGTCTCCGGCGCGGTACAGGCTGTGCGTTGGAGTGAGACGAGCGACGGCGACGGCTACATCTATTCTTTCAATGGGCCCCACTCTCTGTTTTGCGATACGATCCGCTCGCTCCGTTCCCTGGCGCTGGCGCACCGGCTCGGCCACCGCCTGCTCGATGAAAACGATACGGACATTCCGCTGCTCGGCCGCCTGCTGGAACATGCCCGCACGACTGCCAGCTACAACGTCTACTACGGAGAGAACCGCGATAGGTACGATGTGCCGGGTCGAGTCGCCCACGAGGCAATCTTCAATGTGAATGACGGCCAGTTCCGCTGCCCGAGCACGCAGCAGGGGTATTCGCCTTTTACGACCTGGACCCGCGGCCTGGCCTGGATTCTCAGCGGTTATGCCGAGGAGTTGGAATACCTCGAAACCTGTTCCGATGAGGAACTGGCCGGGTTTGGCGGTCGGGCGCAAAACGAAGCACTCATGCTGCGGGCGGCAACCGTCGCGGCCGACTACTACCTCCAAAACACACCGACCGACGGTATCCCCTACTGGGATACCGGCGCACCGGGCCTCGTCGAGATGGGCGATTACCTCGATAGGCCAGCCGAAGTGGACAACGCGCACGAACCGGTCGATAGCTCGGCGGCGGCGATCGCTGCACAAGGTTTTTTGCGACTCGGAAACTATCTCCAGGGAGACGATCAAGAACGGGCCGACCGGTACACCGCGGCAGGCCTGACCATTCTAAACCGTCTGCTCGAGGAACCCTATTTGAGCACCAGCGAAAACCATCAAGGCCTCCTGCTGCACGCGCTCTATCACCGACCCCGCGACTGGGACCACACAGCCGAGGGCAAGGCGGTCCCGCAAGGCGAATCGTGCCTCTGGGGCGATTACCACCTGATGGAGGCAGCCCTGCTCGTTGACCGACTCGCCCGCGAGCAGCCCTACCCGACGTTTTTTGCATCGGCGGACCGTTAGAAGGGGGGCGAACCGTTAGAAGGGGGGCGGACCGTTAGAAGGGCCAGCTCCGCGAAAGCGTTTTTTTCTGCTCTGCCGTCAGCTGCCGGATTCCACTCTTGGCAAGCCGCAAGAGGTCAGACAGCTCTTTTTCACTGAAGGTCGCCTCTTCGCCGGTCCCCTGCACTTCCACAAAACGACCCCCGCCGGTCATCACAACGTTCATGTCGACCGCCGCGGCAACATCTTCGTGGTAATCGAGGTCGAGCACCGCGCGACCGTCCACGATCCCCACACTCACCGCCGCGACGCTGTCGGTGAGCGGGAGCTTGCTCTTTTTCGTCCCCCCCGTTTTGATCGAACGCAGGGCATCGACCAGGGCGATGAAGGCGCCGGTAATGCTCGCTGTCCGCGTGCCGCCATCGGCCTCGATCACATCGCAGTCGACCGTAATCATCTGCTCCCCAAGAGCTTCTAGGTCGACCACCGCACGCAAACTGCGGCCGATCAATCGCTGGATCTCCGTGGTGCGTCCATCGATCTTGCCGCCGCGGTCGCGGCGTTTGCGGGGACTGGTACTGCCCGGCAGCATGCTGTACTCGGCTGTCACCCAGCCCTTGCCCGCGCCGGCCAGCCACGCTGGAACATTCGCCTCCACGCTCGCGGTACACAAAACGCGGGTAGCGCCCGCTTCAATCAACACACTCCCCGGACTGACGCGCGTGTATTTGCGCTTGATTTTTATCGTCCGCAACTGGTCTTTTCGCCGCTTGTCGTGCCGCATGAAATACAATCTTTCCGGGACTTGGGGTTGGGGGCTCTCACACATCGAAACCGACACATTGCATCACCTGCCGTTACAGGCTCGATCCGAGCAACCATGCCAAAACACCTTTTTGTACGTGCATCCGGTTGGCTGCCTGTTGAAAAATGACACTCTGCGGCCCGTCGATTACCTCTGCGGTCACCTCCTGTCCCCGGTGGGCCGGCATGCAGTGCATAAAAATCGCCCGCTCGGGGGCCTCCGCCATCAAGGCGCCGTTGACCTGATAGGCAGCCAAGTCTTGCATCCGCTGCTCCCGCTCTTCCTCCTGACCCATGCTCGCCCAGACATCCGTGTAGAGAGCATCGGCACCGCGAACCGCCTCGACCGGATCGGTCGTAATCTCGACTGCCGCTCCCGGGACCTCGCGACGGATCCGTTCCAGATAGGGCTCGGCCAACTGATAGCCTTCCGGCATCGCTCCTACAAATCGCATCCCCATCTTGGCGCAGCCGATCGCCAGCGAGCGGGCCATGTTGTTCCCATCGCCGACCCAGGCAATCGTCGCATCGCGGATGCCGCTAAAATGCTCGCGGACCGTGAAAAGATCTGCCAACGCCTGACAGGGGTGCGCCACATCACTCAAACCGTTGATCACGCTGCAGGAACAATGCCCGGCAAAGGCCACCAGTCGCTCGTGCTGCCAAGTCCGCGAGACGATCACATCCACGTACTGGCCCAGGACGCGGCCGAAATCTTCGATGCTTTCCCGTTTTCCAAAACCGACATCGTCCCCTAAAAACAGGCTGCCTCCGCCGAGTTGCAAAATGGCGGTCTCAAAACTTACCCGCGTCCGCAACGACGGCTTTTCAAAAAGCATCGCCAGCACGCGACCCGGTAGGATCGGCTCCCGGAGCCCGTTTTCGTATTTCGATTTCAAGTCGCGGGTGATGGCAAAAATTGCATCAAACTCCGCCGGCTCAAGATCAAAAAGTGTTAACAGGTGTCGCATCGATTCAGTCTGTCTGGTCATTGAGACAATATTAGGTAAGTTGCTTGATAACATCAGTGAGAATATCGCAGCCCTCGTGGGCCTCCGCATCGGTCAGCGTCATGGCCGGCAACAGGCGAACAACATTGCCCTGGGTACCATTCACCAAAAGGTTCTCCTTCATGCAGCGGTCGACCACCTGCTCAGCGTCCGCCTCGATCTGCAGGCCGATCATCAGGCCCAGAATGCGCAGCTCCCGGACCAGTTCACATTCGGCGGCGAGTTGCTCGAGCCGCTCGCGAAAGATTGCCGAAAGGGCGACTGCCCGGCTGAGCAGATTTTCATTTTCGATCGTTTCCAACGTGGCAATCCCCGCCGCCGCCGCAATCGGGTTACCGCCAAAAGTCGCCGCATGCATCCCGGGCCGCAGGCTCGGGGCAATTTCCGCCGTGGTGAGCATCGCACCGCCGGCAATGCCACCGCAGAGTGATTTGGCCAGGGTCATAATATCGGGGACCACATCAAAATGCTCGTAGGCGAACCACTCACCGGTGCGGCCGCAACCGGTCTGCACCTCATCGAACATCAAGAGCAACCCGTAGTCGTCCGCCAGTTGCCGCAGGCCAGCGAGAAAACCGTCCGGTGGCAAATGGATGCCCCCCTCCCCCTGCACCGGCTCCACCAGGATCGCCGCCGTCTCATCATCGACCAAACGGGCGGTGCCCTCAAGATCGCCAAAGGGCGCGTAGCGAAAGCCGGCCATCAACGGCCCGAGCCCTTCGTGGTATTTCACCTGGGCGGTCGCGGCGGTGGCCCCGAGCGTACGGCCGTGGAAACCCCCTTTGAAAGAAATGATCTTGTAGCGCTCCTTGGGCGTGTGCAGCCGGGCAAGTTTGATCGCCGCCTCGTTCGCTTCAGCCCCGGAGTTGCAGAAAAACGCCTGACCGCCGAACGAGCGTTCCGAGAGCATCTGCGCCCAGCGGCCCTGCAGGCTTGTCTGCCAGGTGTTGGGCACGTGAATGAGTTCCTGTACCTGCTGGCCGACCGCCTGCACGACTGCGGGCGGGCAGTGGCCGAGAAGGTTGCAGCCCCAACCGGGGAACAGATCGAGGTAGCGGTTGCCCTCTGTGTCCCAGACCTGTGAGCCCTCGCCCCGCGCAATCGAAACGGGAAAGCGGGTGTAATTCGGCACCACATAGCGAGCGAACAGATCGCCGATCGTATCCGATTCAGTAACCTCAGGTTTCACGCTGGATCCTTCACAATTTCAGTTCCCACGCCCTTATTGGTGTAAATTTCCAAGAGCAGCGAATGGCGCAACCGGCCATCAATAATATGGGTCTTGCGGACTCCGGATTGGATGGTTTCCAGACACGCTTCGATTTTAGGAATCATCCCCGACCCGATCGCCCCCTGTGCAATCAGCTCACTCGCCTCGCCCTCCGCGAGCGTGCTGATCAGCGACTCCTCTTCATCCTTCTTTTTGCGGACACCATTGATATCGCTCAGGAAGACCAGTTTGTCGGCATCTAATGACTGGGCTACCGCGCTGGCCGCGGTATCCGCGTTGACATTTAATTTTTCGCCATCGTCGGAAAGGCACATCGAAGGAATGACCGGTACGGTACCGGCATAGCAGAGGTTTTCGATGGTCGCTTTATCGACCCGGTTAATTGTACCGACATGGCCCACATCGACCGCAGACCCCTGCTCGTCAAAGAGTTCGATTTTTTCACCGAAAAGTACGCAGCTACCGCGAAAGTTGAGGGGCATGGAACGGCCGCCGAGTTCTTCAATTTTGGCGGCGAGGGACTCATTGACCTCGTAGCAAAGAACCTGCTCGACAATTTTTAGTGTCTTTGCATCGGTCACCCGTCGACCCTGCACAAATTGAGGCACAATATCTGCTGCGTCCATCGCGCGACTGATGGCCGCTCCCCCGCCATGCACCACGACCGGTCGCATACCGACGGTCTCCATGAATACGACATCCAACAGAAGATGGCGCAGAGCATCTTCGTTTTCCATCACACTACCGCCGACCTTGATGACGGTAATTTTGTCGCGCAAGGCGCGGATCCAGCCGAGTGCCTCAATCAACACGTCCGCTTTTTGTATGGCTTTTTCCAAGGCATCGGCCCCTTGCCAAAACAAAGAACCCCAAAGGTCGCAGGGGGCGGCCCTCGGGGGAATCTTTGAGCTTAACAGAATCGATATAGCGGGAAAAGCGGACCAACACCTCTCGCCGGCAGGTGAGATGGCAGTGCGGAAAACTATCCTAATTTTACGTCACAATCGATCGCCATAATCGCTCGCTACTATCTCTCTCGCTACGGTCGCTCACCACGGTCAATCACCAAACCCTCGAATGATCGCCGCGGCCTGTAGTGGCTAGGCGATGATGCCCAGGTGTGGCATGATGGAAAGCATCGAGAAGGCATCCGTAGTCCAACCCCCCTCTCGCATCTGGCGGGGCTTGGCGACTCGCAGGGAAATTCTTATGAAAAATCGTACTGCCATCGTAATGGCGGCCGGCAAGGGGACCCGCATGGACTCGGACCTCCCCAAGGTTCTGGTCCCGGTCTGTGGTCGGCCGATGGTGGAATACGTCTACGATGCCCTGCGTGAGGCTGGAGTCGACCGTCAAATTGTGGTTATCGGCCACCGGGCGGATCTGGTTCGAGAACAGATGGCCGGTCGGGACGATGTGGTATTTGTTGAGCAGACCGAGCAGCTTGGTACAGGCCATGCGGTGATGATGTGTCGCGAGGAGCTGATCGGCTTTGACGGTCCGGTGCTGGTGGTCGCGGGCGATTCGCCCTTGATGCAGGCCGATTCGATCAGCGCCTTGTTTGATGGATTTGATTTAGATCGTCCGGCGTGCATACTGGGAACTGGCTACCGAGACGAGCCGAAAGGCTTTGGTCGTATTGTGCGTGACCAGGCAGGTCAATTCAGCGAAATTGTCGAGCAGAAAGACGCCACGGCTGCCCAACTGGCAATCCAGGAAGTCAACCTGAGTTGTTATGTGTTTGATTGTCAGGATTTGCTCGGCGCACTCGATTCTCTGGGAAACACCAATGCCCAGAATGAATATTACATCACCGACTGTCCCGGAATTTTACTAGCGGCTGGAAAAGATGTTGTGGCTTTGGACGTCCTCAAGCCCTGCGAATCTTTGAGCATCAACACCATGGAAGACTTGGCAACCGTGGAAACCGAAATGAGCCGAATGGGATCGCGCTGAACATGAAAGACATCAAAATATTCAGCGGTCGAGCAAATCTGGAACTCTCCACGCGGATTTGTGAATATCTGGGACTACCGCTCGGCCATATTACCCTGGGTGATTTTCCCGACGGTGAGATTGCCTGCAAAATCGAAGAGGACATCCGCGGGAGAGATGTGTTTTTAATCCAACCCACCGGCCCACCGGTCAACAACAATTTGATGGAATTGTTGATCATGATCGAAAGCTGCAAACGGGCCAGCGCCGAGCGCGTAACAGCCGTGATGCCGTATTACGGGTACGCCCGACAAGATAGAAAAGACGAGGGTCGGGTTCCGATCACCGCAAAACTGGTCGCAAACCTGATCACCCGTGCTGGGGCCGACCGGGTGCTGACGATGGACCTGCATGCGGCTCAGATTCAGGGTTTCTTTGACGTGCCGGTCGACCACCTCTATGCCGCACCTGTCATGAACGAACACTTCAACTCGAAAAATTTAACCTCCGACGAACTTGTGATTGTCAGCCCGGATGAGGGAAGTATTAAACGGGCCCTGGGACACGTGAAACGATTGGGGGGCTCTCTGGCGATCGTCGACAAGCGCCGCAGCAGTGCGGAAAAAACCAGCCAGGAAAATATCATCGGGGGTCCCGTTGAGGGAAAAGTGGTCCTGATGTTTGACGACATCATCAGCACCGCCGGTTCGATCTGCGGTGCTGCAAAGATTCTCGATCGCAACGGGGCAAAAGAAATCCATGTGGCAGCGACCCATGGTGTCCTCTGTGGATCGGCAGTTTCCCGAGTGCAGGAAGCCCCGATCACCAGTCTGGTTCTGACCGATACGCTCCCCCTGGGCGAAAGCCAACTCTTCCCAAAAATAGTGGTTTTGAGCGTTGCTTCCCTTTTGGGCGAAGGAATCAAGCGGATCCATCGCAACGAATCGGTGAGCCGTCTTTTCGACTGAGAATCAGCAGCGATCGCGTCAATATTTGCTGCTCGCGGTCCGAGCGGGTATTTCTCACTGCCGGAGAACAACCCACGAGCAGGAAATAGCGGCATCCTCGGCCTTGAAATTGCAACAGATTCAGCGACAATTGTGGGTTTGTAGCATCCCCAGAGATATTTAGAAGGTAGCGTCGATGGCGGAGACATTGGAAGTTTACGAACGAGAATCACGTGGCAAACGAAACGCCCGCCGGTCGCGGGCAGCCGGTCGCATCCCGGCAATCCTGTACGGACATGGTGGTCCCTCGATCAGTTTGAGTGTCGATTCGAACAAACTCACAGCGGTTGTGAATCGAGCGGCCCACCTGGTAGCCCTCTCCGGGGCCGTTCAGGAAAATGCATTGTTCCGGGACATCCAGTGGGACCCGTTGGGCAATGATATTCTGCATGTCGATTTTACGCGTGTTGATGAAAAAGAGCGTATTGAAGTGGCGGTCGCGATCGAATTACGCGGCGTGGCACCGGGTACAAAAATGGGCGGGATCATAAACCAGCAGATGCATGAGTTGTCTGTGGAGTGTCCGGCCATGGCAATTCCCGACAAACTTGAAATCAATGTCAATACTCTAGAACTCGGTGAATCAATTCTTGCATCTTCCATCGATTTGGCCAAAGGAGTCAACCTGCTCTGCGATCCACAAACGACCATCGTCCAGTGTGTGGAACCGATGCCGGAAGAGGATGATGAAGACGAAGCGATTGTAGATGGAGCTATCGAGCCAGAAGTTATTGGCCGCAAGACTGATGAGGAGGAGACGGAAGCGGCGTCCTGAAAATCAATGGGCAACCGTGATCATCCGGCACAATGAAACTTGTCGTTGGACTGGGGAATCCTGGTCGCAAATACACAAAAACGAGACATAACGTCGGTTGGTTTGTATTGGCCAATCTTATACAGAAATATGGCATAAGTCGTCCTAGGGAGAAGTTTTACGGCGAGTTGGTAGAGGCCGTCATCGACGGTGAGCAGATCCTGTTTTTGGCCCCGCACACTTTTATGAATCGGAGCGGGCAGAGCGTGCTGGCGGCACGCGATTTTTATAAAATACCGGAAGATGATCTGCTCGTGGTTTGTGACGATTTTAATTTACCACTTTCCAAATTACGTATGCGACCTAGTGGTAGTGCAGGTGGCCAAAATGGTCTGGCAGATATTATTCGTGTCTTCGGCAGCGATCAGGTCCACCGCCTCCGAATCGGTATCGGGCCGGTGCCCGAAGGTTGGGATCCGTCGGCATTTGTACTGGGAAAGTTCAGCAAGGATGAAAAGCCGTTAGTGGAGGAGTCCGTTTTGCGGGCCGCGCAGGGTGTTTTTCTCTGGGCAAGTGCAGGTATTGACGAAAGCATGAATCAATTCAACTAGATTTCCGGTAAGAAAAATCAATACGAGGAATAATGTCTTGAACGAAAACGTGTATGAAGGGCTTTTCATTCTGAACGCCAACCGATATAGCCAAGATCCCGGGGCGGTTTCAGGGGCCGTTACGAATCTCATCGAAAGCCAGGGGGGCACGATCCTCGTAAGCCGCCTTTGGGAAGAACGTCGGCTGGCATACCCGATTGGCGGACAACGGAAGGGAACGTATTGGCTCACGTACTTCCGGCTCGATGGACAAAAAATCCCCGCGATTAACGAGTTGGCAAATCGCAATAATGATTTCCTGAGGCACTTGCTGATCCGGATCGATCCGCGGATCGTCGACACACTCGTGAGCCATGCACAGCAGTCGGCAGTTACAGAAAAACCGGCAACAGTCAGTCAAACTGAGGGAAAAATGGAGTCAAAAGCGGCGTCTTCGGTCGCAACGATGGAAGCTGAATAGTCGCTTTGGTCGGGGGAGATTGCCCGATTGTGGCAGGTGTGCTATCCTGAAGTACGGTACATTTGTTCAGTTATCGCTACTGGAGCCTTTTTACGGGGCCGAGCGGACAAAAAGGTAGCACCCCCCATCGAAGGAGAAACAAAAATGGCAAGTTACAATCGCGTTGTTTTGGTCGGCAATCTGACTCGCGACCCCGAGTTGCGTTACATTGCCAGTGGGACAGCAGTCACCGAAATCGGTCTGGCGGTGAATGATCGACGAAAAAGTCAGAGTGGAGAGTGGACCGAAGAGACACAATTTATCGACGTCACTCTGTGGGCTCGCACTGCCGAGGTCGCCAGTGAGTATCTGAGCAAAGGTTCTTCTGTGCTGATTGAGGGACGTTTGAAGTTGGACCGGTGGGAAAAAGATGGGCAGAAACATTCAAAGCTACGTGTCGTCGGCGAGAAGATGCAGATGCTTGGTGGCCGTGGTGGCGGTTCAGAACGATCGGGGACGGCGGTGGCGGCTGCGACCGCTTCGGTCGATGAACCCGGACCTGCTGAACCACCTGCAGACGACATTCCTTTTTAAGAAACTCCTTTAATAAACATCGTTGACATTTTTTAGGATTTGAGTCCGGGATAAAGTTATGGCAAGAGTGCGAGCACAGAAGCGTCTAAAGCGATCCGCAACCCGAGTCAGGCGACTGCCTCAGGGTCCCCATGGGGGTATTGAACTGCTACTCATCCAGTCGGTGGACCATCTTGGCAATCAAGGGGATGTCGTTGAGGTAAAACCTGGGTTCGCAAACAATTATCTTTTGCCTCAAGGCCTGGCAACATTGGCCACAGAACATCACAAACGGATGATTCAAAAACACCAGTCCCGCCTCCAAGAGATCGAACAACAACGACTGGCAAGCCTGCGGGCACTGGCGGACAGCCTGTCGAATCAAAGTGTTACCATTGAGGCAAATGCCAATGAGGAAGGACACCTCTACGGCAGTGTCGGGGCGACCGAAATTGTCGCAGCGGTGAAACGGATCGAATTTTCGATCACCGAAGATCAAATTCGCCTGGAGGGCCCACTGAGGGAACTCGGACTCTATACCATCAAGATACACCTGGGACATGAAATTGAAGGTGGCCTGAAAGTTTGGGTCGTACCCACCGTTGATGAAGAAGATGAGGCCGCTGCGAGTACCTCCTAAACCCATCAGGTGACCCTCTTGGGCGTTGGCCACGGTTACCGGCAAAGTAATAAGAAGCTACCGGCAGAGTAATAAGCATCAGGAGGGCAATAAGGATGTCCACCGTCGAAGGAACGAAAAAACGCCGTGGAAGTTCTGGTCTCGGTGGACCCCATCTCTTTGACCGACAGCCACCCTGCAACATTGAGGCCGAGCGAAACACCCTTGGCAGCATTCTCGTGCTACCGAATGTCTGCGATGAAGTGGTGCTAATTCTAAAGCCGGATGATTTTTATGATGCGGCCCATCGCACGCTCTTTGGTCACATTCTCAATATGTATGAGAATGGGCAGCGGCTCGATTTAACGCTAATCGTCGATCAATTAAAAAATGCCGGCGATTATGAGAGTATCGGTGGTGCCGCATTTCTAGCGGAAGTAACGCAGTCTGTGCCAACTGCGGCAAATGCCACCTACTATGCCAACATTGTTCTTGACAAAGCAATTTTGCGTTCTCTTATTCATACCGGTACCGAGATTGTTCGCGATGCCTACGACCAGACTCAGGGTGGGCGGGATTTATTGAACAGCGCCGAGGAGAAAATGTTCCGCATTCGCGACCAGCGGACCCAGTCGCGCGAAGTCGCAGAGATTCATGACGTTCTTATGGAGGCGTTTGAGCAAATCGACGCCCGCGTTGAAGGCAGCGCAAGTGGCCTAGGAACAGGATTTAACGACCTCGATAGCTTGACCGGGGGATTGCACCCTGCGGAATTAGTAATCATTGCTGCCCGACCGAGTATGGGCAAAACGGCGTTGGCCACCAATATTGCTGAGTTCGTCGCAGTCGAGGAAGGTCAGCCGACTCTCTTTGTGAGCCTGGAAATGTCGCGTCTAGAACTCGTGCAACGGATGATGTGCGCGCGGGGAGAAATTTCCGGTGAAAAATTCCGTAGTGGATACCTTGGAGAAGATGACCATAAAAAGCTCATCGAAGTTTCAGCAACGCTTGGAAAAAGCCCCCTGTTCATCGACGACAGTCCGAGCCGTACAGTTACAGAGATAGGTGCCGCCGCACGACGCCTCAAACGGCGTCAGGGGAGCCTCGGCTTAATTCTGGTTGATTATTTACAACTCATCCAACCCGATAATACATCCGACCCGCGGCAGGAGCAGGTGGCAAAAATGGCTCGGCGACTGAAGGTTCTTTCGCGTGAATTGGATGTGCCCATTATCTGTCTGGCCCAGTTGAACCGGCAGGCGGAAATGACAAAGGACAATCGGCCAAAATTGAGCCATCTTCGCGAATCGGGAGCCATTGAGCAGGATGCGGATGTGGTCATGATGGTCCATCGGGAAGAATACTACCTGACGGCCCAGGAGCGGGAGCAGATGAAAGCGGGAAATCACCCCAATAATTGTCTCGGAGAAGGGAACCTGATTATTGCCAAACAAAGAAATGGCCCCACCGGAGAAGTAAAACTCCATTGGTTCCAGCAATACACCCGCTTCAAAAATGCAGAACGGCACGAATATGGTGAATTCGAGTCGTATGACGGTGAATCTGAGTTCTAATCTGCAATTATTCGAGACATCGCAACCGTAGCACGTGTCGTCGTAGCAGGAATCTACTCTGCCAGCAGTACCGGCACTGCCTGTCTTGAAACTTCTGAAAGCGACTGTTCCTTTTTGAATTCGGCTTGTCGCACGCAGCCTGTTTTTGTATTTCTACCGCTCCCACGACGTCGGTCAGCGTTGAATTGCGGGTTTGCGCTGGCCAGATCATGACGACTACGCCCGTCCTTTGCATTCGCAAACAAGAAACGGAAAGCATCATATGTTGCGTGGTTTTGCTGCTCGACGGCCTATCCGTTGTGCACTAGCGGCGGCATCCATCGCCTTACTGGCGTTGAACCCCATGCCATCGTGCGCGCAGAGCGATGTGCTCTCCGAGACAGAAGATGTTGGCAGTGTGCCAGTAGATGCTGATGTCACTATTTCCGACGTTCAAATCACCGGAAACAAGAAGGTCACCAGTAAACAGATTCGGGCAGAACTCGATACTCGTGCCGGGGATAACTTAGATACTTTCAAATTGCAACGTGACGTTCGTCATCTAACAACAATGCAGGGTATTTTTGACGTCAAGGTCAAGACAAAGCCATCGGCAGAGACAAATTCAGTTGTTGTCATCTTCGAAATCCTTGAATTTCCAAAATTAGAGCACCTCTACTTTAATGTGAACAAGGAAATATCCGACCGCGTTCTGAAGAGGAAGTCGGAATTAAAAGTCAACGATCCGCTAAACATCGTGGCCATTGAAGATGCCCGCCGAAAGATACTTGCCTTCTATCATGAAAAGGGGTTTAACAAAGCCCAGATCGAAATTAAGGAGGGAGCCAAGCGATCGGACC
>JASMGX010000103.1 GCA_030751095.1 Pirellulales bacterium
TTTTTGAGGCCGTCAATGACGGGAAGATTGAGGTGAAACTAGTCGTCAAAAATGGGGAAGAGGCGCGGATCATTACCAGAAACAAAACCGAGCAGCCGCTGACGATTGAAATTCCCGAGGCGTTTGCCGCCGTGCCTGTCTTAGCCCAGAATCAGGGAGGGGGAGGTGGTGGAGGCGCCCTCAATTTCAATGTGCCGCCCGAAAAGGTTGTCAAGCGTGATGTGGGATTCGTCTGCCTTGAGCATGGGAAACCAAATCCCCGCAGTACGATGCAGTACGAAATCAAGCCGATCGAGAAAATTACCACCGATGAGCGGGTGGTCGAGGTGATTCGACAGTTTGGCGCAGGCCACCTAAAACACGCATCTGCCCAGGCTGCCGTCTGGCATCTTGCCAATCATATGAGTTGGCGGGAGTTGGCATCCAAACAGCGCCGAAACGTATACGGCAAGAGTAATCCATATTTTTCTACCACAAGCCTACAACAGGCAGCACGTATTGTGTCCTGGGCAACGCGCGCCGTAGAACAACGGCAAGAAGACAGCCGCGCAAACAACTACTCGCTGGCCAAGTGAACCGACACCATATGAAACGTTATGGTGATGAAACGTTATAGTGAGATGCGAATCGAGCGATTCGGCTTCACGGTTCCTTGTTGTCTGATGTTTTGGTGCAGCCCATTTGAGATGACGTTTGTCGTTGCCCCGATGTGAGTTCCGAAATCTGTTGCTGGAACATCCGTTTTTCCTGCTTCCAGAGTTCGGCCTGCAGTGCGTGTTCCCTCTGTTGTTGCTCCAACTGCTGTTCTTGAACTGCCAACATTGCTTCCCTCTGTTCGATGGTGAGCAGTTGTTCTGCCAGATCCTTTTCAAGATGCTGCCGCTGGTCTGTTACATCGATATACCGTTGTTTTAATCGTTCCTCAGCTTCTTCCAGTTGTGCTTTTTGTCGAAGAAGATCCTCCTGCGCGCTCTCGTAGCGTGTGATCAACTGATGGCCAATCGTTTCCAGCTGATGGGCTGTTTCCGGCTCTGGTGATCGTTGTGACAATTGACAGCAGAGTCGTTCCGCTGCAAGTAGAAGATCTAGCGTTTCCTGAGATGCGTTCATGATCGTGAGATGAGATGCATCGAGATCCGTTTGACGGGAATCAATTGCAGCAGCGCGACGCTGCAACGCTGTCTCTCGCTCGACCCATTGATGCTGAAGTTTACCTTGCTCTTGCACACAGTCATCGCACAACTGGTCAGTGGTAGTTTTGGTCTGCTTGCCATTTCGGGCAAGAACAGCCTCTTTGGCCTGACGTTCTTTTTGCTGCCTGAGCAATGCTGTCGTTGCTCGGTCCAACTGCCTCTCTAAGGGCTCTGTATTGTCGGGCGATTTGAGGTCGGGATTGGTTGAAGTCCCATCATTGTCCACAAGCATAAGAAGCGTTTTCAGTGACTTACGGAGAGATTGTTCTTGTGCATCAAGTCGTTCAGACCGTTCACGTAATTGATGCTGCTCTGATTCAATCGATAAACGCAGGCCACGCATATCCGATTCGGCACCCGCCTCGCGGGAGTTCAATTCTGACTCGCGACGGTCAAGATCGTCAGAGAGACTTCGTAAATGACTGGCGAGTTGCGATGCGTGATTCCGCACACGGCTTAGCGTCGCTGCCGCGAGGCCACGATGGTCTGTACTCTCGGTAGGACCAGAGACATCATTGGAAATGATCTCAACATCAGATCCACGGTTGTGCGATTTGTCAAAACGGACCTGAAAGTGGGGCCCAGATTGTGGCGTCTCGCGGCCCATCGTTGTTTCCCCGCTCATTTTTTGATCAGCTATCTGTCGCGGCTTTCAGACTAAAACCGGCAATGGGCCGAAAACCCAATATGTCCGAGTGTATTCCTAGCGATCGGCTCGAAACGCGCCGAATGGGAAATTTTCCCCGAACATTAGCTGGCTTATTTCATCGGCACAGAGAACCGATCCAATTGACAGCAAACGTTAACATCCGTTTTTTGGACATTGGATGCGTGCCAGCGATGCCAGCACATTGAAGTCGGGCTGCCGGTAGGGCAGCAGGCCTACTGGAGCGGACATGACAGATTTTGCAATTAGGGTGTTGCACTCCAATCAGGCCGCGGGCTGGTATGAAGCGTGGGCTGCGAGATTGCGGCTAGAGACTCTACTGCCCGCTCTGCGGTGGCCAGACTCTGATGATCCGGATGATACATTAGCTGCAACTCGAACCTCCGTGTTTGGCCCGCTTCGAGCGGCACAACGCGGCCCTGAGCCGACTCAAAGGATCGGGGGTTTGGATAATTGGTGGCCGGTTCGAGGCCAGTGACGTAGCCATCATATTGGGGTGCTGCGTTCTTCCATTGAGAAAAGCAGGGAAGTTGTTTTGTGTTGTAGCAGAGGCTCAAACCAGAATTGCCACCCGCTCCTTTTAGAACGACTCTGGTTCGACCCTCCTGATCGGCTAGCAGATCAAAGAAATGGACTTGTTCCCCGGCCCCCTCTGTTGGTGGCCTGTATTGATTCCAGGTGTTCACATCGGAAGCGGCAGCTTCATCACGAGGAGCCATCTGATGTACTGGCAACAACAACTCCGAATCGGGTGAGTGGATCGGTGGTCCGAGATTGATGTGGTAAAGCAATTGCATATTCCCCGGATTTTCTGAAAGGTTGGTCACTTCATCACAAATGTCGATGGCCAACTCCTCCGGCCTGAGGCGGATGGTAGAAGTCAAACGGAGTTTGTGAAAATGAAACCTTTTTTCATCAACAATTCCGCATACAGTGATTTCACCCGAGGCGGGATCGATCGAAACGTCGAGTCTGTGGGAAGGGAGATTTGCAATATGGCCGTGCAGGGGATGAACAAGCTGGCCGGCCTTGTCGAACTCGGGAGCTCCGTTGCTATAGAGTCCACAACGAACAAGAAGTTCGTCAAATCCGTCGAGCCATCCGAGTCCGCTCGGTTCGCTGACCGGTACCCATTGGGGATGGACGGGGCCTGAAATGGGCGAATTCCAGCCGATCTCGATATCGTTTGCCCAAGCTTTCCAGAGGCCCATACCACGTTCCGGAAGGATCGCGACGCGAATGGCTCCTGCATCAATGGTGAGCAGATGTAGGCCCTCGCGAAGCCCGCCACGAAGAAGTTGGTAGTCGATTTGGCAATGCTTTGCCGCATTGCTGATGTCGATCCCCTTTACGGAAAAGCTGTCCAACGACAGAGATTCTTCAGCATTGATCAACGTCCAGCTTTGACTCGTCATTCGTTCGTCTCTTGTTGTTAGAGGATCTTGTCCCAAAATGAGCTTCGTAAAAATAAATCTACGATTGCCGGGAGTTAAATTCTAGCCGTCTCTTGTCGCGGAGGCTTGATTTTGCGGCGTGGCCAGCTTGCCAACGGGATTGTAAGTGAATAAAACGAATGGTTGAAATTTTCTAGTCTCAGGCATTGTCGGGCCGGGGCTGGGTGTCGATCGGTTTCTTCGGTGGTCGGGACACGCAAGCGGTTCTGGGAGAGGAGATAGGATGAGTAAAGTTGCAGAGAGACACGCCAGCAAGGTTGCAGCAACTGATGATGTTGCATCGCTGCTCACCGGCGCAATGGAGTCTGGCAATGGCTTGTTGCGACTTACGCCCACCTGGGTACCACGGAGTTTTTTGCATCCGGGAAAACGGATCAAGTTAGCACCGAACGATTGGTATGCATTTGGTGCGCATCGAGGGGGTATTGATGAGCGATGGTTTGGCAGCACCACAGAAGCAGCCAACGACAACCGCCAGGCCGATGAAGGACTCAGTTACATTACATTTCAGGGGCAGAGATTTTTGCTCAAAGATGCAATTGAAGAGCAGGGTGCGGCAATCATCGGGAGCGAAATATATCTGAAATATGGTCGCTGGCCGGTCTACTCCAAATTTTTTGACAACATGGGACCCATCCCCCACCATATGCATCAGTCGTCAGAAGATGCGGCATTAGTCGGTCGGGAAGGAAAGCCAGAGGCATATTATTTCCCACCACAATACAATAATGTCGATAATCATTTTGCCTATACCTTTATGGGACTCGAGCCGGGTACCTCTCGCGAACAGGTGCGCCGATGTCTGGAACATTGGGATCGGGGAGATAACGGCATCCTAGATTTAGCCAGAGCCTATCGGCTCAAGCGGGGTACCGGTTGGCTGATTCCACCCGGTGTTCTTCATGCGCCCGGATCCCTTTGTACCTATGAGCCGCAATGGGGAAGTGACGTCTTTGGTATGTTTCAATCGCTTGTGGAAGGTCGTGAGGTTCCCTGGGCACTGCTCGTTAAAGATATGCCAGAGGACAAACACGATGATCTGGATTTCATTGTGGGACAGCTCGATTGGGACAAAAATGTTGACACCCACTTCGTACAAAACAACTATTTAGAGCCAATCGTTGACTCTTCCCGAACGGGTGACGGATATACCGACCGATGGATTGCCTATGGGCTCATTGACGGCCAACAGCTGTTTTCTGCCAAGGAACTCACTATCGATCCGGGCGCCCGCTGTGTGCTCCAGGATCCGGGAGCGAGCGGTTGGATTACGGTCCAGGGCCGGGGCCGGATGGGATCCTTAAATTTACAGACCCCCGCAATGATCCACTTCGGGCAAGAGACAGAAGATGAGATATTTATCACTTTTCAGGCTGCTACTGAGGGTGTGGAAATCGAAAACACGGGGTGCGAACCGCTCGTTGGACTTCGTTACTTTGGTCCCGATACGTTTGAGAATGTACCCAACGTGGGTGACCATCGAAAATAGAGACCGGTTTAGAGAGGTTGCTTCGGTTACAACCAAGTCGCAGAAAACCTAATTCATTTGTTGAGGAACATTGGCATGAGTCATCATTTTCCCGCACTTCACAATGCGATGTGGCCCGGACTGGTCGGTAAGGGTGATGAGGAGGGACAGGAACCACCGATTAGCCTTGAGCGGATGCTTGATCTGACTGCGGCGGCCGAAGTCAATGGTCAGAAGTTCGAGGGGATCGATTATTTTCTCTTCCTGCCCCACACAAATCCCGAGGCGAGCGATGTCGAGCTGAAGACGATCGCCGACCTGATCGTCAGCAAAGGCTTTGATATCGGCTCGCTCGTTGCGCCAGTCTGGCCCGGCACGGTGGGTGATTCGGCGATGGGCGACGATGCAGCACGGAAAAAATTCCTTGACGCGGTGAAGATGGCCTGCCGAATCGCCAAGGTATTCAACGAACATGGTGCTCGGAAGTATGGGGTGATCCGCATCGATTCGGCAGAGTTTGGCGTCGCGAAATTTCTTGAGGATCCGCTTGCGAACATCAAACAGATTGCTGCAACGTTCAGAGAGGCCGCAAAAATTGCCGCCGACTACGGCGAACGACTCGCTGCCGAGGGCGAGGTTTGCTGGGCTGGCCTGCACTCGTGGAAAGCAGCGCTCGCCCTGCTCGAGGAAGTCGGTATGCCGGAAACGCTCGGATTTCAGGCCGATCTGGCCCATACCTACACATTCATGTTGGGGTACAACGCTCCCGACGATGCCCTGCTGAGTAAAGAACATACTGAGGAGCAGTTTTGGGCCGCTTACGAGCAGATGACCGACAAACTGCGACCCTGGACGATTGATTTTCATGTTGCGCAGAACGATGGCGAAGTTCACGGTGCCGGAACACACGATAAAACTGGCAAACACTGCCCGGCCGATGATCCGCAAGGGAAATTGGATATCACGCGGTGCGCAAGCTACTGGCTCAAAGACGGTGCCGAGCGAGGCATTCAGCACATCTGTTGGGATGGGTGTATGTTCCCGAATGCCACTCTCGAAGATCCTGGTACATGGGATACGATTTTAGAGGCTATGATTCGCGTGAGAGACGCATGTGGCTGGGACACATAAATTTTCATTGACCCTATCAGGAAAGGTTTGAGCAGATGACAAAGCCACTCAATATTGGCATGATTGGCTATGGCTTCATGGGCCGGACCCATTCCAATGCCTATAAACGTGTCAACGACTTTTTTGATCTCGCGTATCGCCCGATATTAAAAGCAGTTTGCGGTCGCGATGAGCAAAAGGTTCGAGACTTTGCAGACAACTGGCAGTATGAATCGGTGGAAACCGAATGGCAGCAACTCATCGCTCGCGACGACATTGATGCGATCGATATTTGTTCTCCCAATAATACTCACGCCGAAATTGCGATTGCCGCTGCTGAAGCAGGAAAGATGGTGCTCTGCGAAAAACCATTATCGATGAATGTGGAGGAGGGGGTGCGGATGGTAGAAGCGGTCGAAAAGGCCGGTGTGGCCAATACCGTTTGGTACAACTATCGCCGCGTCCCGGCCGTGACGCTTGCCAAGCAGCTCATTGATGAAGGCCGGTTGGGGCGGATTTTTCACTACCGCGCACAGTTTTTGCAGGACTGGACGATCGATGCCAATTTGCCACAGGGGGGTGCTGCCCTATGGCGTCTTGATGTGAATGCGGCCGGATCGGGGGTCACCGGAGATTTGCTCGCCCACTGTATTGATACGGCAATTTGGCTCAACGGGAGGATTCGTGATGTCACCGCGATGACCGAGACGTTTGTCACCGAACGGATGCACAATCTGACAGGAAAGGTAGAAAAAGTAGGTATCGATGATGCCTGTGCTTTCCTCTGCCATTTTGAAAACGGCTCACTAGGGCTTTTTGAATCGACCCGCTATGCCCGTGGACACAAGGCACTTTATACATTCGAAATTAATGGAGAGCATGGTTCCATTCGCTGGGATCTTCATGATCTGCATCGCCTGGAATATTTTGACCATCGGGAAGAATCGATTATCCGTGGCTGGCACGATGTACACGTGACAGACGGCGACATGCCTTACATGGATAAGTGGTGGGTCCCGGGACTCCAAATTGGCTATGAGCACACTTTTGTCCATCAAGTTGCCGACTTTCTCGAAGATCTCGCCAACGGTCAGCCGAGCAGCCCCACCTTTCGGGAGGCGCTCGAGACCCAGCGAGTGTGTGAGTCCGTCCTGCAAAGCGCTGCAAAGCGCAGTTGGTCTACGGTATGATCCTCAGTCATGAACTATTTTGCACATGGCCGGACATATACGGATGATCCCTATTTTCTCATCGGCACCGCAGTCCCGGATATGCTGAATGTGGTGGACCGCAAAATTCGCGTGCGGAGCGAGCGAGCATCGGCCTTTTTAGCGGCCGAGGATGTCGCGACAGCTGCCATTGCCGCTGGCATCGTCCAGCACCACCATGATGATGCTTGGTTTCATCGAACAAGGGCCTTTGCTGAATTATCTCTAAACTTTTCTGTTGCTGTTCGCGATATTTTGGGTGGAGATGACAGTTTCCGCAGCCATTTTCTTGGCCATATTCTTGTCGAAATTCTTCTCGACTCGGAGCTAATCGAAACATATCCAAGCCAGTTGCAACTCTATTACGATGCCTTGCAATGCGTGGATGCCTCAAAACTAGCCGATGCGGTGACGTTCATGTCGGGACGCCATGCGATTGGAATGGCGTGGCTGCTTCCGAGATTCATTGATGAGCGGTTCTTGTGGGACTACCCTGAGGATGAGAAACTATTGAAGCGGCTCAATCAGGTAATGCGGCGAGTTCGACTGCCTTTGCTGTCGGAAGAGTTTTTACAACTGCTTCCCGATGCTCGAGATCAAGTTCGAATGCGACACGAAGAATTATTGACACCGGTTGCTGTCCCGGAGATCGAGACAATAACTACGAAAAATATTTCAGGGAGAAACGGCTGATGAAATATGGAATGAATCTATTGTTGTGGACTGGCGAAGTCACGGAAGATCATTTGCCGATATTGGAGTCGCTCAAAGCGATGGGATACGATGGAGTGGAAATACCAATTTTTAATCTGGAATCAGATTACACATTATGGGGCAAACGCCTCGATGACCTTGGCCTGGAACGTACTGCCGTTACGGTTCGTACCCAAGAGGATAATCCTATTAGCTGCGATGCCGCTGTCCGTGCCAAAGGTGTTGAGGAAACAAAAAAAGCACTCGATTGTTGTGCGGCCGTCGGTGCCACACATCTCGTGGGCCCTTATCATTCCGCGCTGGGAGTTTTCAGTGGCACGGGCCCGACTGCGGACGAATGGATATGGGGCGTCGAGAGCATGGGGCAAGTGGCGGAACATGCTGAAAAAGTTGATATTATGCTCGGCGTTGAGTGTCTCAACAGGTTCGAAACCTACCTGCTCAACACACATGCGGATGCTGCCCGATTTGCTCGGGAAGTCGATCATCCAAGCTGCCGGGTGATGTACGATACATTTCACGCCAACATCGAAGAAAAGGATATTGCTAAGGCAATCCGAGACTGCGCAGATGTTCTGGTGCACGTCCACATTTCAGAAAATGATCGTAGTACGCCCGGTGCGGGTAATATCCGCTGGGAGGAAAACTTCGATGCGCTGAAAGAGGTCGGCTACGACGGTTGGTTTGTCGTAGAAGCATTTGGATTGGCCTTACCAGAACTGGCAGCCGCAACAAAAATCTGGAGACGGATGTACGAAACAGAAGAAAAGCTAGCGCAGCAGGCGCTGGAATTTATGAAGCAGAATGTGGCTCGTCGATGGTCGTAGGAATCGATCTTGTGTGTTGGTGTTAAACCGACCTATAGTGGCAGTATGTCTATGCCAGAAGATGAATCATCGACTCGGAACGGCCGTAATGAGGAGCCCTCTCTCAAACAACTCAACGATGCCTTTGCTGAAATGCTCAAGACCGATAGTGGTCAAGAAGCGATAGGTCATCATGAAGAGTTGGCGAATGGCCATCAGGTGCCATCGCAGGACAGTGGTGCTGATCAGGGTGAGAAAGACGATGATCCTGCGACGGCGGTTATGGAAGAGCGAGATCCAGTGACTCCCAAATGTATTCTTGAGGCGATGCTGTTTGTTGGGCATCCAGAGAATGAGCCACTCACTGCAAAACAGGCTGCTACAGTTATCCATGGTGTGCAGCCACGAGAAATTGAAATGATGATTGAGCAGTTATGCAAAGAGTATTCCAGTCAGGGATGTATTTACAATATTCGTAGCGAAGGCAGCGGCTATCGAATGGTTCTGCATGAGCAGTACGAGTCGATGCGAGACCGTTTTTATGGACGCATCCGTGAAGCAAAATTGTCGCAGGCCGCGATCGAAGTCTTAGCACTCGTTGCTTACAATCAGCCCACAACTAGCGAGAAAATAAATAATTTGCGAGGTCATCCTAGCGGCGCAATTCTTTCCCAGTTAGTGCGCCGCCAATTATTATGCATGGAGCGACCTCAACAAAAACCACGGACTCCGACCTACAGGACAACCGGACGGTTTCTGGAATTATTTGGGCTCGCAAACCTTGAAGAACTTCCCAAGAGCGAGGATCTCGATTCCTAATAATCCGTGGGCATGGATATGCAAAGGATTCCCAACGGGTTGCGTTGGTGGCAAGAGGGTCTTGCCAGTATCTCTAAGTCCCAAGGAGATAAAGATTTGCACCATTGGCTTACAACAAGCGCAGGCGCAGTAAACATGCGTTGTTAGAATTGCCCCTTCGCATGACTGCAGTATTTTACCAACCGATCACGATCGTGATTAACGAATGATTGGGCTAACTAGGGAAGGTTTCCCTCGGTCCCAATGCTACTGATTTCTGTCGGCCCTGTGTGGTGGCATGTTGGTAGATTTTGGGGAGTGCCCAGAAACATTGATTTAACAGTTAAGTGTAAAGATGCTTGAGCTATTGCTGGTTCGTCCCGGCACAACGGATTTTGATCTTGAGGAACGTATTTTGGGAACGCTAGATGTTCCCTTGAGTAAAGAAGCAGATCCAGAAATTGCTAAAATGACTCGAGAGTTCAGCGGACAGTCGATAGATGCCGTCTATACATCACCGAGTCAATCATCAGTGCAGACGGCCGAGCACATCGGCAATGTTTTGTCCATGAAGAGTAAAACACTTAGCCGATTGATCAATTTGAATATGGGGCTTTGGCAGGGCATGCTGGTGGAAGAGGTTAAGCGAAAACAGCCTAAAGTTTTCAAGCAGTGGTTGAGTCAGCCCACCACCATCTGTCCACCAGAAGGTGAGATGCTGCAGACCGCACAACAGAGGGTTGAAGCAGCCCTGGCCAAGATATTTAAAAAACATAAAGATGGGAAGGTGATAATTGTCGCTCCGGAACCACTGGCGTCATTAATAGGGAGTGTTTCAAGAAAGACACAACTCAAGGATGTTTGCCAGCCTAATGGTGGACGCTGGGAAGCCATTGAGTTGGAAACACCGGTGTTGACGAATGTGTAAGTGTATTCGTTGATGAATGCTCGTCGGTAATTTGCATACAATGAAAATGCCCAGTCAACCCACACAGGCTCAAACGATGTCCGCTGGCCATTCAGTACCTCTCGACAAAAACGGCCCTCGACGTCCTAAGCGGGGCGTTCCTGAAGGACTTTGGATCAAGTGCCCAGATTGTATTGAGACGATTTTTCGCAAGGAAGCGGAGCAACAGCTCGGTACCTGCCCGGTTTGCGATCACCATTTTTATGTCAATGCCACCGAACGGATTCGACAGGTTTTGGATGAGGGTACATTTGAAGAGGTATTTGGCGATATGTCTGCGGCAGATCCACTTCAATTTTCCGACAAGAAGACATATCGAGATCGGATTGTTGCAGAACAGAAGCGGACTGGTCTTACCGATGCTGCTGTTGTCGGCACTGGAATGATTCGAGCCCGCCGCGTGGCTTTTGGAGTGACCGACTCGGCATTTATTATGGGAAGTATGGGCGGTGTCGTCGGAGAAAAGCTCACACGGTTGATAGAGCATGCTACAGAACAAGGCCTGCCATTAATTATCGTCAGTGGTAGCGGCGGGGGAGCGCGGATGCATGAGGGCATCCTTTCGCTTATGCAAATGGCAAAAGTCTCAGCGGCGCTGGCCCGCTATGATGAAGCAGGCGGATTGTTTATCTCAGTGCTTACAAACCCTACCATGGGTGGTGTTGCAGCAAGTTTTGCTTCCCTGGGAGATATTATTTTTGCAGAACCAAAAGCTTTAATTGGATTTGCCGGCCCTCGCACGATTAAGGCCACGATCCACATTGAGTTGCCGGAAGGTTTTCAGACGAGCGAATTTCTGCTCGAACACGGCTACATCGATCGTATTGTGAGGCGGGCCGATTTAAAGAGTGAAATTGCCCGCATTATTGACTATTGTGGAAAATAGTGGCGATAGCCACAGGGGCATGTTCCGCAGGCGATAGATCCACAAAAATGGTTATTTTGTTGGGCGGTCGCGGTAGCAAAAGATAGCCGGAGCGATTCTATGGAGCTGTGGCGTAATATCAAGTCATGGCTTGGGGGTGATCGCGTTGATATTAATGAGCGTTTTGAATTGTTGCGAGAAGCAGTTCACGGGACGATGTCCCAATTCTATGTGGCGCTAGATCGAACGTCGGGGCAAACGGTGGGGCTGAAGATATTAGATCGGGAAAAAGCTGCAAAGTTTGAACGCCGATTTAGAGGTCTCAAAAAGCCCAGTGAAGGTGAAATTGCTACCACAATTTCACACCCAGCAATTGTTGAGACTCATGAATACGGCAAAACAACTACTGGCAACTCTTATTTAGTAATGGAGTACCTTGCAGGGCAGGGAATGAATACTCTCATTCAGGCTACTGCGGATTTATTTGCGCAGCATCGCTGGGAACTGTTGCGCCAAGCTGCCGGTGCCCTTGCTGCGGTACATGAGGCGAGTTTCATCCACCGCGACATATGCCCACGCAATTTTGTTGTTTCACCGGACTGTACGACATTGAAATTAATTGACTTTGGATTGAGCATTCCTGACGCACCCGAGTTTTGCCATCCTGGAAATCGTACAGGCACACCTCGCTATATGTCTCCAGAGATTGTTCGGCGACGCGCAACGGACCGACGCGTTGATATCTTTTCCTTCGGGGTGACGGCATATGAGATGTTTGCTTATCAAACGCCATGGCCTAGTTCGATTAGAACTGGCAACATAGCACTGGGGCATGATAAGCCACCTGTTCCGTTAATAGAGTGCTGCCCCAACATCGATCCGAAACTGGCTGAACTGATCCATCGATGCATTGAACCGGCCCCCGATCGTCGACCGAGCGAGATGGCAGAATTCCTCACGGCCATTGCAGACCTAAGCGAAACTTGAAACAGTGGCCTATTCGTAAAAGAAAGGCCCTGGCAGAAGGGTGGGCTTTGTTCTAGAATGGCGAACCCGAGTTATATTGCTATTTCGATGGCCGTCGTGGGCTATGTTCGGGTAGCACTGTTCAGATAGCACTTTCGCGACGTTCAGTTTGATGGGATTTTAGCTACGATGACTATCGACAAAAGCTTGAGAGTTCGCCTCGGCCTCGTTCGCAGCCGCAATGTTCTTACCAGGGTAGAGCGGATTACAAAGCTCAAGGAAACGGATCGGTGGCAAGAGGGCGACTCGCTCTTTAATCTGCCTAAAGTTCGTGTTCAGTCCGTAGTTATCAAGAAGAAGAAAAAGAAAGAAGCACCCACCGCTGAAGAGGGTGAAGAGGCAGCTGTCGCCGAAGAATCTGAATCTACAGAATCGTAATGGCGTTGTAGTTACTTTTTGCAGCTACTGTTGTCGTAGCTACTGTTGTGGTGGTGCCGTCTCTTTTCCGGGTTCAGCAATTTCAGATTTGGGCTTGCAGTAGGAGAGGGCCAGCAGGGCATAGCCGGTTACCAAGTTTGGGTCGGCTTCCAGCCAACGGGAATGGCTGTTGATCCACGATCCATTTGCCTGCTGTTCGCTGGCGAGCTTTTCCGTCAATTCTCTTCGCCAATCGTGTTTGCTACCACTTGCGTCCAAAAAGGTATCAACGTCGAGGGCATCGAGAGCTTTGGCAAAAGTATGGTAGTAGTAGTAAAGGCCCTGCTTTCCCAGGCCGGGATTGACATCAAGTCTGTAGTTTTTACGGATCCATTCCGTTGCTGCCTGGACCCGTGGATCATCCTCAGTCAGGCCGGCATAGAT
>JASMGX010000104.1 GCA_030751095.1 Pirellulales bacterium
TGTGATTCAGTTTGGCACGACCCAGAGCGGTGGCGATAATTGGCTGAAGCGGCTCGCCCGGCAAAACCGCGGCGAGTATGTGTTTTTCAATCTCCGCAGGCTCAGTCCGCAAGAGGCAGGTGAAGGCAAATAAGCGGATCTCGGTGCGTGGAACGGGGAAATGAGGTGACCGGTTGAAACATTTGGCAATAGGTTTGACATTTGGCACGGTTCTCATCATTCTGTCCGCCGCAGAAGTGCTGGCTCAGGAGAAGACCGACTCGCCAGATATCGTGGTACTCTCTGAGGCTACGGGGACGCGCAAGCTCCGTGGGCACATTCTCGATTACACCGGCGACGGCCTGCAAATCGTGTTGCCCGGTGGCCGGGAAAAGATGATTCCACCCGACCAGATCGTAGACGTCCGATTGGGAGATCCCAGCACCGCACAGCGGGGCGCCCGCCTGGCAATCGAGGCGGGGCAATTTGAAAAAGCCCTCAGCATCTATTACAAACTTTTAAGTTCCGGCGCTGAAACACGGGCGTGGGTCCAGCGCGACATTCGTGCGGAGATGATCGAGTGTCAGCGGGCACTCGAACAGTACGACCAAGCGGCAACCAGCTTCATCAGACTCCTCGAGGATGATCCAAAGACGCCCTATTTCTCATCCATCCCGCTGGTATGGTTGGGTGGTGTGCCATTCGCGCCAAAAACACTCGAAGATGCAAAGCTATGGCTATCGAGTCGCCAACCGACTGCGCGTTTGCTCGGCGCGAGTTTCCTGCTCACGAGTCCAGACCGCGAGAGGGCCACAGAGGAGCTCATGCAGCTCCGAGAGAACCCAGACACGACACTTTCTAATTTAGCCACAGCGCAATGGCTGCGAACTCGCATTCTGAAAGCAAGCCCTAAAGATATCCGGCTCTGCCAGAAGGCGATTGAGGGCCTGCCTGTACAGCTTCGCAGCGGACCTTATTATGTCCTTGGCCAGCTTTATGCAGCCCGCAAGGAACATCGTCAGGCGGCGATTGCCATGATGCACGTGCCGATTCTCTTTCCGAAACAACAGCGGCTCGCGGCTGAGTCGCTGTTGACGGCGGGCAAGTCAATGGGTAAATCAGGTTTGCATAACGAGGCGGTTCGGATGTATCAGGAGATCATCAGTAACTATCCAAAATCGATAGCTGCCAGCGAGGCAAAACAACGTCTACAAGAACTAGTCAATCAATCGAAGGAATCATGACATGGGACTCCGCCACGGGTGGAAGCCGGGATGCGTTTTGCAAATGATGGTATTGCTTGGTGCGATATTATTTAGCACCGCGGAGTGGGAGCAGGCAATTGCAGCACCCGCGGATACGGCGAGTGCAGCAGCGGTGGCGGAACAAAAGGCACCCGAAGGATTTTTGAATATTGTCTTTTCCGGGGGAATCACAGGCTTTTTGATTGTGATGCTGCTCGTAGCCCTCTCCATCGGGATGGTTGCTCTCATTATTGAACATCTTCTCTCCATCCGCGAGCCGGTCCTGATGCCACCCGGTTTGGCAGAAAATGTGCAAAAGCAGCTGCTTGCCGGAAATGCGGCCCAGGCGAATGCGGTTTGTGAAAACAGTCCCAGTTTTTTAGCCTTCATCCTGCAAGCCGGGATTGCCGAGGTGGATGGAGGCTGGAATGCCGTCGAAAAATCGATGGAAGATGCCGCCGCAGAACAATCGGCACGGCTGTTTCGAAAAATTGAATATTTGTCGGTGATTGCTAATATTGCCCCTATGGTGGGACTGCTCGGTACTGTTTTTGGCATGATCTTCGCTTTTCAGGAGGTCGCCAGTACCCAAGGCAGTGCCCGGGCAGCCGATCTGGCAACCGGCATTTACCAGGCACTCGTTACTACCGTTGGAGGGCTGCTGGTAGCCATTCCTGCTCTCGCCGCATTTGCCGTTTTTCGGAACCGAGTCGACCAGTTGGTTGCAGAAGGCGCTTACATTGCACAACACGTTTTTGCACCATTGAAACGGCGGCGTAATTCCCGGCGACCACCGAATGCCGGACCCGCGCAAGCGGGGGCACCTCCCCCACCACCGCAAAGCGACAGTTAAGTAGCATCTCTCGCGAGGAATCTATGCACATCCCGGTTGGCAAACATCGCAGTCGCCTTGAAATGAATATGACCCCGATGATCGATGTGGTCTTTCTGCTCATTATCTTTTTTCTCGTCTCCAGCCACCTTGCCAAACAAGAGGTGCAAGCTGAGCTTAATCTGCCCGTGGCAGACACGGGCGAAGAGCAACAAACCGCCCATCGCCGGCTCACAATCAATATTGTGGCCACCGAGAATCCTCATGTGATTCAATTTGGCACTAGGCCTATACGCCAACAAGATCTGAAAACGAGTCTCCAGCAGGAACAGAAGCGTGCTGGTAAAGAACTGGAAGTTCGCATCCGTAGTGACCGCGAAATACCCTACGGCGATGTAGAACCCATCTTAGTGGCTTGTGCCCGATTGGGAATCTGGAACGTACAATTTGCAGTGATTCAATCGGTAGATGCTCATTGAAATATTTTTGTCAGCTTATTCAGGCCAATACCAATTAGGTGCATGTAACAAACACGATGCGTATTCCCTCACATCATTTCGAATCTTCTGGGCGACGCGACGCCACGATGACACCGATGATCGATGTTGTTTTTCTGCTGCTCATTTTTTTCATCTGTACCGCCAGCTTTCAAATTATTGAGCAAAATCTTCCCAGTCAGATACAAATCGAGGCTCCTGGAGGTGCGAGTGATGCGTCTATTGAACCGGCTGAACAGGATCTCGAGCCGGTCATCGTGACCATCGGCTGGCGCAATGGTCGGCCAACTTGGACAATCAGCGGGGAGCCCTGTACAGACTGGGAAGTGCTGAAAGAGCGACTTGCGGCGGCGGCGGCAATCGATACTGGTGTGCCGGTTATTCTCGATCCGGTTGCCGAAGTTCCCCTTGGCTATGTCATCGAATCGTATGATCTGAGCCGGTCCACAGGCTTTTCGCAGATACAATTTGCAGCCCGCAGCAGCGGGTGAGAGAATCACAGAACAATCCAATGAATGCCTGAAAGGCCTTGGATAGCCGGTATGAACCATTCCTGGTCACTCTCGTGAGTACATCCATGCGATCTTTCCCCCCGATACTCGAAACTCGTTGCGTTTCCTCAAGCATCGGGGAGGCGCAGAATGGTCGCTCTAATGCCGCGCGCCGGTTTTGTCTTATCGGCTTTCTCTTGGTTCTGCTCTGTCCGGCCGCTGGGGCAGTCGACCACCCTGCAAACCAAACTGAGGAACGGTTCATTGCCGGTTTGGTGGACCGACGCCTCTACGTGCTGGCTGAACAATACTGCCAGGACCAACTCCAGAAGGATCATCTTTCATCATTGCAGCGCACAACACTCACCGTTGCGCTCTCGCGCACCTATGTTGCGTGGGCAAAAAACAGCCCGCCAGCAGAACAGTCCGGTCACTGGAACAGTGCGCTGCGTGTGATTGAGCAATTGCTGGCCGCAGATGAAGACAATTCCTATGCGCTCCTGGCGCGGCGTCAGGCAGCCCTGGTTCATCTGGACCGGGGAACCTTTGCTCACGAAGAGGCAGAAACCTCGCAAGACGCGGCACCCTTGCTCCAAACCGCCAGGCAACAGCTGCGCAAAAGTGTCAGGCTGCTCGAGAATCTTCTCCTTGATGTTAGCCGGAGACTTGATCAAAGCAATCGTGCCAAGGGCAACCAATCGCAGTTCACCGAGAACCAGTTGGCCCGACTCAAGCAACAAGTCCGTGGCGAGCTTGCCGATGCCCTGATGAATCAAGCGGTCTGTCACCCAGACTCAAGCCCCGATCGAATCAATGCACTGCAGAAAGCCAAAGAAATTCTCACTTCTTTAGGTGCTGCACAACACCCTCTCAAGTGGAACAGTCGCGTACAGTATCTGGCCTGTCTGCGATTGCTGGGCGAAGCCACACTGTTTCATGAGCGCGCTGAGCAGTATCTTGCAGAACAGCCGCCGGATGATATTGCCGCACGTATACAGATGCAGTTGGCGCGGCAATTTCTTAAGGAGGCAAACTTTGAGCGGGCTCTTAAACAGCTCAACAGTGCTCGACCGACAGGCCGTCACGCCCGCGCAGAGTGCGACTTATTGGAGCTGGAAATTTTGCTCTCCGCTGCCAAGCACGATGAAACTGAAGACGCAAAGGTGTGGCAGCAGCAGGCGACGCATCTGGCTGCCAATATCGAGCGGGAACATACACCCTATTGGAATCGGCGCGCTGAATCTTTGATTGGACACCACGTTGCCGCAACATCGACCAAACAAAACGCAGAGATGATTGCCCGCGCTGCTGACGGTCTCTACCGAGCAGGAAAAATGGAAGAATCGCTCAATTTGTACGATCGGGCGGCAGAGCAAGCAGGCCGAGAAGGCCACGCCGAGCGAGCACTTGAGCTCAGCCATACCGCCGCAATGATTGAACAGGCGGAAAAACATTATTTGGCTGCCAGTGAGCGCTTCTTGAAGATTGCCGGCTCAACCGATGCACCGGGTGAAGCTGCCGAAGCCCATCTTATGGGAATCTATAACTATGCCCAAGCGATCCGTCAACAATCCGACCCCGAACTCAAAACATACCTCAAACTACTGCAGGAACATCTCGAAAACTGGCCCAAGGCGACAACCGCTAATGCGGCACGATTCTGGCTGGCAAAGATGTATCAATCACAGCAGCAGTGGGGCAAAGCGGCAAACCTGTTTGCAGAGATCAAACCCTCCAGCAAACAGTTTCCAGGGGCGATCGCCGGAGCGGTTATCTGCTACGAGCATGATTATTACGAACTTTCGCAGCGCCACGATTCCTCACTACCGGAAAAAGCAACCCGTGCCGCAGACCACCTAGAGCGGGTGGCTCGCACGCTTCTTAACGGTACGTTGGACAGCTCGGATGCCACAACCGCACTGATCGCTGCGAATGCATCTGCGCGGCTGCGCATGCGGTACACCAGAAAGGGCTTTGCTCAATCCGAACAACTTCTGCAAGAAACCTTAAAACATCACATGAATGGCAATGCAGATTTGTTGGCACAGTTACGCCTTTTACAAGTATATGCTCTTGCCGGACAGGCCGGCAGGCAGGCGGAAGCGAAGCAGATCTTTAACGATCTGAAAGCCCCCGATGCCCAACATTTGCTGTGGCTACTGGAAGGCTTAAATAGCCTGATGGCAACCGTGCAAGGAACAGACCGAGTGGCGGTGGCCGAGCTTTTTTTGGATTGTTTCGAGCTGCTAGAGAAGGAGCAGATCCAAATCGATAACAACAAAAAGCTGAAACTCGAGCTTGGATATGTGACCGCTCTGGAGGTAGTCGGAGATAGTCAAAAATCGCTTCCCCGAATCAAGGCCTTAGCCAAAGACAACCCGAAAAACAGAAAAATCCAAGCGGCGTATGCCTCACTGCTGTTGGAACAAAGCGACCGCGGTGGGTGGAGCGATGCGCTGAAAAAATGGCGCGAAATTGAAACCCGTAGCCGCCGAACATCCCCAGAGTGGTTCGAGGCAAAATATGGTCAAGCAAGGGCCAAATATAAACTCGGGGAAACACAACAGGCCGCTCGTATCATTCGCATGACCCAGGTTCTCCACCCCGATCTGGGCGGCACGACCATGGCCAAACGATTTCGCACCTTGCTCGCCCTCTGCGATGAGAGTGCACCTCCACAGAAATAGCACAAGCGTGACAAAACAAAAGGCAAACAGACGAATCAAGTGCCACGCTTCATCGTGATCTACCAGGGTCCCCGCACATAATAGACCCCAAACTGGGAGGTATCACTCGGCCAGTAGGGTGTGGCTGAAAAACGCTGGCCCGGATTACCCGCGTAAGGGCCCGGGTATGGGCGACCATACTGATGATAGATGCGGGTAAGCCGCGTGTTTCCGACACCCCATCCCATGCTGTATTGCTTTTCGGCGGTTGGAGGAACAACCAATGCAACCGGGCTACCCCACTGGGTGTAGTAGTACCCACAATGCCACGGATAGGCCAAGGCGGCCTGACAGCGACGTCCACAGCGTCCGTAATTTATCGCGTACGCAGGGCTTTGGGTTCCGCCACAGGAACTGCATGTCGGACAGAATCCTCCCCCAATACATGCAGGACAGGCATCCTGTGGATTCATCGTTTCCTGCGCATCGGCCGAAAGAATTGATCCGAAAAAGATCGCTAACGTAATCGCCATCCATTGACTTGCTGTTTTCATCTTGTATTTTTCCCTGCTCAATTTCCAACGGGCTTCCGGAAGCTGATTGCGTCCAACGATCAGTACCACCGGATTTTGGTTCGTACCCCACTGCCGTCAGGGTGGATTCGATAATAGGTCCGATGATGCTTGTAGAGCATTTCATGGGGTAGAAAAGGTTGGTATGTCACGTAGGTATGGCCTACCAGTGGGGGTGTTGGGCGAGGCGAGAGATAGAGTTGTGCGGGAATCCCACCACATCCACCACCAATGTAGTAGTTGTAAAACAGGCCTTGCTGCTGGACGTTGTAGCCACAGTGCATGTTGTAACGCCCATAGGGGTCCGCGTCGGCGTCATGTATCGTGACGAAAAATAAGCAGCCCACCAAACAGGCGGCCAACAGAACGCTACGAGTTAGGATATGCACCATCTCCATGCTCCTTTTTGTTGATTCGAAAACCATGTGGGTTTGATTTGGAATCAATAGAGGTCTGCTGATATCAACCCTTTTGGATTGGGCGGACGCCTCCAGAACAAGATTCGGTTCGCAGTACTCGTGCGGGTGAATCTTTATATGTCGGAGGCGCAAAATTAAGCGGTTAAGGGCTAGATCGGGCCCAAAACGGGTGGGAGACTGGCCTGACAATCGGTATAATCCGCAACGGCCGCAAAGCTTGCCATATGGCACTCTACCTCAGATCCTCTTCGAGAGAATGGATCGTTGCTGCAGCGGCCTGATGGATCCCGAAAATTCATTCCATTTTATTTTCCAGTTGCGTTGTGGGAGGCAAGCGTTTGGCAAAGGTCAAAACAAAAAGGAAAAAGCGGCCTCCGAAACGTTCGAGGCGTGCGGCAGGCCGAAAAACCGGCTTTACCGAAACCGTGCGGAAGAAAAAGACGCGCACCGCAGCGAGCAGCTCCAATGGTTCTGCTAGAAGAATCAATCGCAATGGATCGGCGAGCAAACGAACTGGCCCACGGCGGGCCACGGCCAAATCAATGGCGGCAAGCCAGCGTGATATCTCAGTAAGCGAGTTTTTTGCTAAAAATCGCCATCTCCTCGGTTTTGACAATCCCCGCAAAGCCCTGCTAACCACCATCAAGGAGGCGGTCGACAATTCGCTCGATGCGTGTGAAGAAGCCGGACTTCTTCCGGAAATCTGGGTCCATGTCGAGGCAACGGAAACCAATCGCTATAAAGTTGGGGTTCAGGACAACGGGCCGGGCATTGTCAAACGGCAAATCCCGCTGATTTTTGGCAAGTTGCTCTATGGATCGAAATTCCATCGTCTCCGGATGAGTCGCGGACAGCAGGGCATCGGGATCAGCGCTGCGGGCATGTATGGAGTGCTGACAACCGGTAAGCCGGTAAAAATATCTTCAAAAATTTCAAAACGAAAGCCTATCCACTATTACGAAATTCAGATCGACACCAAAAAGAACAAACCGGAAATACTCAATGGGCGCGGGGACGGAGTTGATATCCCGGCGGGAACTAAAGGTGAGGCGTGGATGACAAAGCATGGGATCGAATGGATCGCCCGATATGGCGAGGATCCTACCGATGCGAATGCAAAAGAGGTAGTGAGCGGGACGCGTGTGACAATCGAGTTAGAGGCCAAGTACCAGCGTCGGCGGGGTAGCGTTGATGAATATCTTGAACAGACCGCCATCGCCAACCCCCATGTCACCATTCACTATGTTGATCCTGACGGCGGCTACCGATCGTACAACCGTTCAACCGATACTCTGCCCGCAGAACCTAAAGAAATAAAACCGCATCCTTATGGTGTCGAGCTTGGCCGGTTGATCGCGATGCTCAAGGCGTCGGAAGCTTCAACGATGTCACAATTTTTGACTTCCTCTTTTTCCCGTGTCAGTCCAGCCGTCGCGCGCAAGCTTTGCACCGCAGCGGAGATTAAAGTGCGGGCAAGTACTCGGCGGATTGGCCGGGGCGAGGCAGACCGCCTTTATCAGGCAATCCAACAGACGAAAATTAGCGCGCCCAAAACGGACTGTATTGCCCCGATCGGCGAAGAACTGTTGCTTAAAGGATTACATCAGGTTGTTCCTGGGGAATTTTATGTGGCCTCCACGCGACCTCCTTCGGTCTATCGTGGCAATCCGTTCCAAATTGAGGTCGCACTGGCGTATGGTGGCACAACCGTCGCGCAACGCGTTACGCGCGAAACTTTGGTGGAGCTGATCCAACAGACAGATTTGCGGACCCTCCGACAGTTTTTAATCCATACATTTGATGGTCTCGGCAGTGGGTCTGCCGAAAACATTCTCAAAGAAACAGAACTGGGGACCCGGAAATCCCCCGCAAAACTGAAGGCGAAAGAGATCGACCAGCTTCATGAGGCCATGCAAAATGTAAAGCTGGGCGAAGGACAGACTATGAATGTTTTGCGGTATGCCAATCGCGTACCGCTCCAATTTCAGCCAGCCGCTTGTGCAATCACACAAAGCGTTCTCAACGCCAACTGGAGACCGTATGGGCTGAGCCAGTCTCGGGGATCGCTCCCGACCGGGCCGGTCACCCTCATGATTCACATGGCCAGTGTCTGGGTTCCCTTTACCAGCGAGTCGAAAGAAGCGGTTGCGTCCTATCCTGAAATACAAAAAGAGCTCCGCTTGGCGATCCAGGCGGTAGGGCGAAAATTAGGCATGTATCTCCGTCGCCGTGTCCGCGTACGCCAGGAGGGAGAACGTCGCAGCATCTTCCTTCGTTATCTCGGCGAGGTGGCAACTGCGGTGAGTGAAATCAACGCCGCAGACAGAAGCACTCTCTACAACCAACTCCTCGTATTGGCAAAAAAGAAGACCGCTGAGGCTGATGTCAAACTCGATCGCCGCGGGCGTCCCATCGAAGAGGAGCTGGACCTTGGTGATAACGTGCTCATTGTCGATCCCAACGAGGTGGCGGATAACTTGACGACCAGTTGACCCCAGATATTTCACCATAGCCTCTCAAAACTCCTCAAAAGGTAATGGAAAGCCGGTATGGCAAAGAAAAAGATCCGACGAAAAAAGGTTGTCGCCACAAAAGCCGCTGTCAAGCGTTCGCGACTGGGGCCCCGGGACCGGAAAACCATACAAGAGCTGGTCGGCATGGCCGATCGGGTTGTCTCTACAGCCCGACGACGGCGCGACCCCCACCTCGACATTCCGACTCGCAGCCTGTCGAACGTGAAATTCAACCGCCGTAAACGGTTTATAGAAATGGGCAATAACACCAACCGTCGGTTACTGTTCAATCTTTCTCAAGCAAAAAGTTACATGCAGACCATGTTGGTTGGCAGCGGATGCAAACAATTGATTGAACAGGGAAAAAACACCAGCATTCGTGGCCTCTATTACATGCTGAAACATACGATTGAAGGTACTAAAGAAAATACCTTCGAGGAGCAGTCGGATTGCGATCCCATCATCGAGGATGTCGAAGTCTTTCTCGGCAGTCTCCGTGAAGAATTGCATCTCTATGCAGACAAGCGCGGTGAAATGGTGGGCAATCTGCAATTAGAAGACAATGGGGATTTAATCGACTGTTCTCGTATGGGGTCCGGAGGTTATGGAATTCCATCGATTGTAGAACCGAGTGCTATCAAATTTAAAAAGTGTCGCGCGAAATTCGTACTCCATGTAGAAAAAGGTACCGTCTGGCAAAGATTTAATGAGGACAAATTTTGGCGAAAACATAATTGCATTCTGACCCACGGTGCCGGGCAACCGCCAAGGGGTGTGAGACGGTTGCTCAACCGCATCCACAACGAACTCGATCTGCCGATTTTTTGCCTGCTCGATAACGATCCCTGGGGATATTACATCTATAGTGTTATTAAACAGGGATCGATCAATCTCGCCTACGAATCGCAGCGGATGGCAATTCCCAAAGCCCGCTACATTGGCCTGCGGAGCAAGGATTACGAGCGGTGTAATCTGTCGCCAAGTGTTCGTATTGACCTGAATGATAATGACCGAAAGCGTGCTCGACAAATTGCAGGATATCCCTGGTTTGAACACAAAAAGGCTTGGCAGAAAGAAATTGCCATGATGCTCAAAAACAACTTCAAGCTGGAGGTGGAATCGCTCATCAGCAAAGATATCAGCTATGTGACAGAGCAGTATGTTCCCGACCGCTTAACAGACAAAGATTGGCTCGACTGAGCGTCGGAATTCTTTTGGAAAACCGGGGCTTCTGCATCAGGCATCGAATTTAAAAAGTCGCAAGCCGCAGATTACTAGCGAAAAGGCTCCGATCGTGGCCAAAAATGTCTTGAACTGATCTGCCGGGGTGCTGCCCAGGACATTCGTCAACAGCGATGACCATTGCCAGTCTGCCCGGGACCATCCGGACCGGGCAGATGTCGGAAGCCCTCCAGAGTGAACCGATGGTGCGGAAGAAGGATTGATCGCAGCCACTGCTGGCTGCAAAGAGTTTCCACGGACTGGCACCAGTCGGCCACTATCGCGGCCATCGGCAAATTGCTCCGCATGATGCCGATGGAGCGTTTGATGCACATCGAAAAGAAACAAATCGACGCGGCCACAAAAGCTCCCCACGGTATGCCCTTTTTTTGCGCCCAAAAGCACACCCGCCAATTCCCCCCGAGCATTAAAAATAGGGCCCCCGGAATCTCCTTGACGGGCCTCTGCAGAAAGTTCGAGCATCTCAAAAGGATGTTTTTTCCCGGGAGCCACATATTGCGTACAGCGACCGATCGCTGCGCGATACGAACCGTTGCCGTAACCGGCAATGGTAAGCTCTTCTCCTCGCTGCGGTGAGTCCGTTGATATTTTGACCGCTTCGGCCTGTGGTCGCCAGATTCCAATTGCGGCTAAATCCCAATCCTCATCGATCTTCATCACGGTACCTTGTGATCGGAACCCATCGGGAAAGATCACTTCGACCGAGTCCCGGGCATCCCGCACCACATGCCAATTGGTGATGACGATGCCGTATTTGGCTGTCACGTGCACCAAGGTGCCCGATCCCATGGATGTCACATTTTCCGCAGAGGCAACCACACGAACCACTGCAGGATGTGGACGCTGATGGACAGGTCCCGAGGAAGCGGCGTGCTTCGTCGGTGCTGAAGATTGTGGGATTTTGCGCTGACCGCGCACTGTAGCGCCCGGCTTTCACAAGCCCCCCGGAGTGCAAAGTTGAGCGGTGCCTCTGGCGCAAGTCGCCAGAACAATAAAACTCGCTAACAGGAATGGGCGGCTATGACGGAACAAAAAGAAGCGACCTCGAAAGAACGAGAACAGGCCGCGGTCCGTCGCGCTGGATGGATAGTCCAATAGGTGAACCTGCCATCATGGCATGATCCACTCCTATCTGATCGTCCAAAACAACCTGGGAAAATGTAGTTTTTTGGAAACGGCGGTATTCTTTACCGAGACCCTACAGGCCTTGGTATCCCGATCGATACAATCGGAGTGAATCGCAGAAAAAGCACCTCTGGCCGATGAGTAATACCCCAAAGTCCTCATGAGGCAAACGATTTTCCCTTAGAGCGGCGGCGAAGGCGAATGAAGATGCAAAGCGTGCCGATGATTCCAAGGACACAGATGACCACTGGCAACACCCCTCCAAGCGAGAATTGTGGGTCTTTGGTAGGCTCTCTCTGAACGCTTGCGGTTAGCATCTTCGGATCGCCATAAAAAACCGATCCTTCCTGAAGAGGAAATTTGGCGGGGATAAATTCTTCCCAGTCAGCGGCCGCCCGCTCAAAAGCAGTCTCCTCGGCGCTCCCAGGCGGCTTCTCGCTTTTTGCGGAAACGTTCAAGGCATCGGACCGTTGTGCCTCAAAGATCGGAGGCAACGCATCATTCCTAGGACGGGATGATGGTGAGATGAACCCGAGCGGATCGAGAAGAGCCTCTTGCAGTGGATTCGCATCATCTGCAAATCCATTTGTAATAAGAGCCAGACACAACAGAACCATGGTGAGTATTGAAAAGATATTTGAAAGATGCATTGAGGAATTGAAACATTCGGCAATGCCGAAAGTCAAGAGAAAATCGTCGCTGAGTTTGCGGGGTAGCAAGAGCATAACAAAACGAGTTAAAAAAAATTTCCACGCGCTGCAAGGAAGATGGTTTTGGCTCTCGGGCGGTTCTACTTCGATCCTATTGAACGTGAAAAATCGCCTCAGTTTACGAGCCTGTACCTCTGTAGAGGTAGTGGCTACTTGACGATCTTTGCCCGCACCCGTTAGGTTGCTGGATTGCGTTCGTGGCTTGAAACACAATTTCCGGTTCGTTGTCGCTTAAGCATATCTGCGTCTCCTCTAACTTCTGGCTGCTGGGGACGAAACTGCAATACATCGATTTCGGGCCGGAACTCGGTCGGAGAGGTGGATCGTTCAATGGCTCCTGTGGTAATTGATACTCGAGGTGCTGAGGACACCCGTGACGTAGTCCATCAAGCTGTTCAGGCGCTGGCCGAAGGCCATTTGGTGGCATTTCCCACAGAGACTGTTTATGGAATTGCTGCCAGCGCGCTCAACGCGGGTGCTGTTGCTCGGCTATTAGAGGCCAAGGGTCGCCAAAAAGGACATCCACTCACGCTTGCGGTCCGCAGCGCAGAAGAAGCACTCGACTATGCTCCAGACCTCGGTCCTATGGGGAGAAGATTGTCTCGACGCTGTT
>JASMGX010000105.1 GCA_030751095.1 Pirellulales bacterium
GGTGCTGCCGTCTAAAACGGCCGTCGCCGCCACAGAGTCGCTCAGCACCTCCACGCCACTGAGGGCCATGTTGCCCGCGTTGCTCACCAGATAGCTCGTCACAATCGACTCGCCACTGGCAAAGAGCATGCGGCCCTCATCGTCAAAACCATACCCTGTACTCGATGCTGCCAACGCTACATTCGGAGCGACTCCAAAATAGGTCGCCGAAACTGCATCGGCGACTGGCAGGCCGAGGCCAGAATCTGTGGCAGAGACGCTTGAGGCACTCGTATACGCACCGGTGGCAACTACGTGACTGGCGGTAAACTCCCAGACCTCACTGGTATCCAAAAGGCCGTCCTGATTCACATCGCCCACATTGGTGCTGCCGTCTAAAACGGCCGTCGCCGCCACAGAGTCGCTCAGCACCTCCACGCCACTGAGGGCCATGTTGCCCGAATTACTCACCAGATAACTCACCACGATCAGATCGCCACTGGCAAAGAGCGTGCGGCCCTGCTCATCAAAACTATAGCCTGTGCTCGATTCTGCCAACGCCACATTCGAGGCAACCCCGAAGTAGGTACTCGAGACAACATCGCTCACCGATATTTCTGTCAAAGGTTCGAAAGCCGCTAACGAGAAACCGCTGACATGCTCACCAGCGCCCGCTACACGAGTCATACTAAAGAGCCAACTCTCCCCAGGATCCAGTTTGTTGTTCTGATCTATATCCCCTGTGTTGAAATCATCCATCAAAACCGCAGGTGCGTAGGTATCATCGTTCGGATCATTCGGAGTTTCATTGTCATCAATAACATACACACTCTCGAGCGAGAGATTTCCAAAATTAGCAACAGCCACTTTGTGCGTCACCATTGCATCTAATGAAAAATATGGGGGCGACTGTAGTTCCCCAATATCATTGTGCAAAGTGACTGTCATATCGGGGTCGATGACTGGCAGATCGTCGTTCACCACTTGCAGTGAAACCGTTCCGCCTGTTGTGCGATTCGCGCTGGCTGCAATCGAAACCGTTTTGGAATCGAACAGCAACCCATTATCCACCGTACCGATGTCGAAGGTTACGGACGAATAGCCGGCGGGGATGATCACGCTCGCCGGTATCTCCACTGCGGATGGGTCATCACTAACCAGATGTACCAGAAGATCCTCAGTGGTATCCTTACTGTAGATCACGGTCCCTGTAGTCGCCTGTGCGCCGTCCGACTCTCCGACAGTATCGGTCTCGACTGTGAGTGTCAGAATTTGCTCCGGAGCGATACCGACAGCATCCGCTACGACGAGGCCCGTCTCGGCCGGTGATCCCGATAATGTGACGATTAGGGTACCGTCCGTAACTGTGACAACATCGAGATCTTCCCAATTTACGCCATCAAATGTGAAATCGTCCGGTGCCCACTGCTGATTCAGCATAACCTCGGAGAGGATCTCTCCTGCGCCATTTTCAATGGTGAAAGGAGCGTCGTTTGCGCGCATGATGGTACCGCTCTCCCGCCACGTCTTGCTTACCCGATATTGACCCGGTTCCAGATTCGTAAAGGTCCAGGAAGCTTCACCATCACCAGTACCCACCTGCTTGCGAAACCAGCCAACTTGATAGCCGGGCATGCTCGGTTCGGAGATAAATTCAAATCCGAACTGTGAGAATCCCTCGTCAGCATCGTCGATGACAGTCAAGTTTTCCGGGTTTTCCGGGTTTTCCGGCACCAGAATTTGACCAAAATCTACATTTTCGGTGTAGCGCCCCATTTCCACATTGACCTCAAGCCGTCCTTCACCGAACGACATGCCCGCCTCTGTGGTTAGAAGCGGACGGATCACGTAATCACCACTCGGAACTTGTAATACATAGCTCCCATCAGTGGACGATGTGGTCGTTAGTTCATTCTCATCCAGGGTCCCGTTATCATTTGCATCCACAAACACCGTGATATCGGAAATCCCATATTCCCCATCACCCTGTACGCCATCTTGGTCAAAATCTTCAAAAACAGTGCCACGGATCTCGCCATTACCAGAAACAGAATGGACAACCAGCAGGTCGCCAGAGGAATCTATAGGAAGTGAGCTAAATGAGCCGCCCAGGTAATATGTCGGAGTCGCCGCCATTGCATCGACAGTCGACATATCACTGATGGTTGCAAAGACCGTAAAACCACCATTCTGGTTATCGAGATTGCTGCTATTGTCCGTCAAATTTACAAAGAACTGGCTCGTTGCGCTGTCTGGATCTCCACCTAGCTTGGCCATCGCCACCGTTGCCCGCGTATTGGAAATACCAAACTCATTTGTAATCGGCGGGTCTGTTGGGACAGCCGAAAACTGCCCGGTACTGAAAAACGAATCCTGCGATGTTGTGAAGCCACCACCCTGAATTACAAAGCCCGAAACCAGCCGATGAAAAAATGAATTGTCATAGTCCCCATCGTTTGCATAGTTGAGAAAATTGTCGACCGTGCCCGGGGCCTGTGTAGCGAGCAATTCGAGGGTAATGTCACCGTGATTTGTCTCGAGAACCACCGTAGGGGCGGCGAGAAGATTGGCCACCTCCGAATTGGAGCCCGTCAGCAGCCGTCGCGGCTCAAGAGGCTCCAATCGCAACCCGACTCGGCGCCGACCGAGAGGCGCACCGCGAGCCCGGCGACTTCGACCTGTCCGTTTTGAACTGTTGCGGTGAAACATCGATTACCCTGATCCATCTAATTGTATTTTCAAATACAATTTTTGCCAAGAAAATGGCGCTGTAGCACCTCCCTCGGGGGGTTTTTAGCCCTCATCATCGACACAACCGTCTCGAGTGAACCCGGGATAATGTTTCGGCAACAAGAGTAAACCGGCAATTACTCGACCATTGCCTGAAATTCCGGACGGTGTTTCAACGATACAAATGCGCGATCCTGGCGAATAATGTCTTTATCCAAGCCCAATCCAATTGCTTTACGAAGCAAATCGAGTGTGCGTTTTGCACGGGCATCGGCCAGCTTCGAATCCTGAAGTTCATACTCGGCAATTCCGGTTGCCACGGCATAAACAGTCGCTGCGTTGTAGAGAACCTGCCAGCGGCCGCCGGCCAGTTTGACCGCCGCGTCGGCATCGGTACACGCCTTGGTATCCTTTCCGAGAAGAGCCTCTGCATATCCGCGGCCATTGTACGCTTCAGCCTGCTGCAGGACGTTGAGCTGATCGCTGCCTTGTAGTGCTTGATCAAACTGTTTTTCGGCAGAGAGTGTATCGAGCAACCTCGCCCAGCCGAGACGGAGGTGAATACTCGCCCCAGCACCTCCCTGTTGTGTTGCGAGTTGGTAGTCTACTATCGCCTCGTCCTCACGACCGCTTCCCGCTTTCAAATCCGCTCTTTGACTATAAAGGCCCGCAAGTGCATCGCGGCCCAACTTTCCCGCACCCCAAGCTTCGGCGGCGTCAAAATCTGCGATGGCTTGCTTGACGAGGGAGGGATCGTTTTTTGTACCTCCATGACTTTGGGCGAGTTGCCATAGCCGGTGGCGGACACGGCCACGGCCTAATAATGCCCTTGGATCTTGAGGCCACACCCGCAAAGTCCGGCCGTAGCTCCGCTCCGCCTGTTGAAGATATTCACGGGCAGAAGCAATGTTGTTGCCACTAGCTGCACGCTCGGCCAGTCTTTCGTAAACGCCACCCAAGCGATACTCCACGCGGGGATCACGTGGTGCCACTCTTTGGGCAGTTAGAAGATCTTGCAAAGCGGCATCCAACTCTTCAAACCGCATACGCGTCTCCCCTCGCCCCAACAGTGCCTCCAGATAATCCGGGTATTGCCCAAGTGCCTGAGAAAAATTGTCGATGGCTTGATCCAACTCCTTTTGAGCCGACTCTTTCTTGCCCAATTCCCTAAAAATCGCAGCCCTTTCTGCATAGGTCGCGCCCAGGTTCGAAAGCGGTCCAGGATCCGTCGGTTCCTGCTCGTGACTGCGACGAAACTGCTCACTCGCCAGGGAGAGCCATTTCATCTTTTGCCTCACGCTTGCACCTTCACCAGCGGTTGTTGCACGAGTCAAGTAAACAACACCCCGATTGTTGGCCACCGCGCTTAAGTTCGGCGCGATGCTTTCGGCACGATTCAGTGCCGCATGCGCGGCCTCCCAATCTCCCAGACGAGCCAAAGCAAGTGCTTTGCCAGCAAATGCCCAGGCAAATTGCGGCCGCAAACGAGTGACTTGATCGTACGCGGCAATAGCGCGCACCGGTTGCTGTAATTGCAGCCAACAAACCGCCAGCATCATATGGGACCAAACATGATCCGGATTTTCTGCCAGGGCATTTTCATACTCCGAGATCGCTTTGAAAATATCCCCTTTCGTTCGCGCATCGGTACCTTCGAGAAAAAAATCGAACGCAGTCGCCGGCGCTGTTTGCAACAGGCGCTGTCTGTCGGACTCGGCCTGATCTTCCTCACCGAGCATCTGGTAGTAGTCGGACCGCAAACGGTAGATTGCTCGTCGACCTCGTCGTAATTGCTCTGCATCCGCCAACATTGCGATCGCGTCACGAAGCGATGCCGCCTGTTTGTCCTTGGGTGCCGAATCCACCTCTGCCCTGGCCAGCAGGACAATGGCTTCGGCCATGTGTTCACGCAGCTGATTTACCGCTTCATGATCGAGATCTTCAGATTCCAGCCGCTGTGTCCAACCACCCTGCTGGTACGCATCGTAAATCGATCGGCTCAAATTCCTGCCGGCAACCATGTCACCAAAAACCGTGCGAAAACGAACTTCATCCATGTTTTTGTCTATCTGCCCGAGCATCGCATCGAAATCCGCGCGCGTGCCGATCGTTTGCTCCACATGCTGCCGCTGCATTGCAGCGTCATTAAACACCTTTTTCAAAGAAGCTCGTTTTTGGGCAACCGCCTCAGCTTGCGTAAAAAACATCAATGCTTTCGGCAAATCATCCGCTGCAAGTGCCTCTTCCCCTGCACCCAAATTTTTCTGCACATCGCTCAGCGATTGCGAATCTCGCGATGCCTCGACCTGAAGCCAGACCACCACAGCGATCAACGCCGTCATCAGCAGCGCTGCAGAGGCACTTACGGCAACTTTATGATGTCTTGCAAATCGAAATGCCCGCTGGATGAGTGGCTCGCGGTAGACCGACACCGGCTCGTCAGCAAGCCAGCACTCCATGTCCGCTGCCAACTCGCCGGCACTCTCATAGCGATCCTCCGGTTCCGGAGACATTGCCTTCACACAGATCGCTTCGAGGGCACGAGGTACATCGGGAGCGACTTCGCAGGGATGCTTGAAATTTCCTGCCGCTACCTGTTCTAACGCCGTATCGCCCTGAAATGGGAACTTGCCGGTGAGGACGCGATAGAGAGTGGCACCTAGGCTATAGACATCACTCGCTGGCCCAACCTGATCTACCGACCCGAGAGCCTGTTCTGGACTCATGTAGGCCGGCGTACCAACAACCGAACCGGGCAATGTCGTACTTGCACTGCGAATCTTCACCGGAGATGGATGTTCGCCTTTCGACTCACTTTCCACCTCTTCTTCGTCCATTTTTTTTGCCAATCCCCAATCGACGACAAGCGTCTCACCATAACACCCGAGCATGACATTATCTGGTTTGATATCACGGTGGATAATGCCTCGGTTATGCGCATAATCGATCACCTGACAAACATCGATAAAATGATTCAATAGCCTTCGAAATTCGAGGCGGCGTTGTCCAGGATCGCACTGTTCCTCTTCTGACTTGTGATATCGCGAAACCGCTTTGGAAAGCGTTTCACCTTCGATAAATCGCATCACATAGTACAATTGGCCGTCCGGATAGTGTCCCAATCCGTAGACCGGAACGACTCCCGGATGTTCCAATGCACCAGTAATTCGGGCTTCTTGGGCAAACCGCTCTCGACTCGCCTGGACATTCGCATAGCGAGGCTTGATCTCCTTAAGTGCAACCTCCCGAGGCACCTCTCGATCCATCGCAACATGAATTTCTCCAAGCCCTCCTTTCTCATGAAATCGAATCTTTTTAAACCTGATGGATTGTGGGTCGGTGGCTGGATGGTAAATGGCATCTTCAGCATCTGGGTCACCAATAATCGCTTCTGAATTTGCTGCCCATAGCGAATAGCTTTCATTGGTAAGATTTGTCAGGTCCTCAGCCGACGGAGTGTGATCTAAAGTCGGGCTGTTTGATCCCGATGCCTCCTCATCCTGAACCATGTCGGAGGGCGTATGGTCCAGGGTAGGAGAAACACTCTCATCGGCATCATCAGACTGCCTGATCCTATCGACAACCTCTTTTTCTAGAGACTGGCGATCGGACGACGAGAGTAACTTCAGGCTCTCGAGGGTCTCGGCAAGCGAACTGTTTGGATTTTCATTCCAGACTTTTGCTCCCCTGACTAATTGGTCGCGCGAAATAAATTTCATCTCGACCGCCAAGATGCCAAGCAGAACATCGTTATTTGCCGATCGATCATTCATAAGTGCACCAAGAAAGCGAAAGGACCGTCCAGCGCCCAACCAAGAGACGGTCATTCGGTCCACGCCAAAGGTCGGCAGGGGTCCTGGAACGCGACTGCTACGCTTCGACTTCTCTAGAAGAAGAAGTGAACCAGTCAATCTTCCTGTTCTACCGGTGAGGCGTCTATCGGAATCATTGTGCCCGACCACAACATGAGGGGCACCCACGCGACGCTACAGGGTTCAGTATGGCATCTGAGAAACAGGGTTTCCAGACCTTTGCCATGCTGGAATCGTTGCAAGAGCAGGAGCAACGGTAAACGTGTTAGATAAGCCCACAATGGCGTCTGTAATTACCGCCCGAGGTGCCTGTTCGATCAGCGGAATGCCGCCACGACGGGCGTCTTCCAAGGCTTGCCGGTCGTAGGGAATTTCCCAATCAATGTTCCTCCCAATGATTTCCGCTGCTTTTTTGAGGCTCAGCGAAGTTTCTTCGCGGTCCACGTGATTGAGTACGAGGCGGACTTTATCAGCACAACCGATCACTTCATCGAAAAACGCAAACAGGCGGATCACGTTATGTAAACCGGACGGATCAAGATGGGTCATCAAGAGTATCTGATCTGATCTGGAAAGGACTGCCTGATCTATCGCGGTATAACCCTTGGACAGATCGAAGATGACGTGTGAAAATGTTTCTTCTAAAAGATTGATCAAGCGGTGCAACTTGTCGAGATCGATTTCTCTCTGATCTGTAAGCGACAAAGGGCGAGATAATACATGAAGCCCCGTAGCATGGCGGACGAGAGACCGGCGAAGACGTTTTTCGTCCAAACGATCTACCGACTCGGCAAGATCAATCAGTGTCATCGCGGCAATCGTATCGAGGCAGATATCTGTATCCCCAAGATTGAGATCCAGGTCGATGAGCGCGACTGAATGGGAGGTGACTGATGCTAACGCGCAACCGAGATTGACTGCCAGACTCGTCGTTCCAACTCCACCGGCACTTCCTGCAACGGCCACTAAAGAACAACGATGCCGGCGAGCATCATCCCGAATGCGTCGATTTTCGTCAGTGCGATTAAGTGCTTGCAAGAGTTCTTCAAAACAAACGGGAGCCGTTAAAAATTCACTTACGCCAGCCCGCATACATTGCAGTATCACATTGCCATCGGAAGAGCTGCTTGCCACAAAAAGAACGGAATCTGGCGACTTTGCAATGATCTGGCGCACCATTTTTAATGGGATGTTCGAATCCTCATCAATCAACAATATTCCCACATCGGGTTTTCGCTGCAGCAGTTCCTCGGCAAAACACCCATAGCTTGAATAGTCTGCCTCAAGGACCACCCGTTCGATGCGGAGCAGTTGTTTTTTCAGTGTATCCCGGGCCTTCTCCTGCGGTGCGGCAATAATGACTCGAAGAGTATTTTCCATTGGTGCTTTTCCCCAGATCCGTTCTTTACATCAACTGCCGCCACAAAAAAGGCCATGAGTACATCACCTACCAACCGCACTCACTTCTCACCGTTGGTGATCATAGCCCAAAGGACCGATCAATCCGGGAACTTCTACATCTTTCGCATCCAACGGAACAACCGGTGTAAAGACGAGTGGTCGATTCGATCCCGATGTGGGAACGACAGGTGGAATGCGAGTTGCACGACGGCCATGAGGCGCCAGGGATGTTGTCATTTCAGACCCGTCATAGCGCGCCGGTATCGAAAACGGTGACTGTTGAGTCCGGGGCGAAAACTCTGCCGAAGAGTTTGGCTCCGATGTTGCCTGCGGCTCGGGCAGCTCCCGAGGCAGGATCTCCTCATAGACCCCCGGGACAAACGACTCGTACTCTCCGTTTGGCATCGCATAACCCGTCGGCAACGAACAATGACTTGGAACTTCAATCTCCCCCCTGAGGTATAGCGCGGTACCCCTGGGACTCGCTGAGTTCATACCGGGTCCAAGAGGCGGCACTTGATGTGGCATGAGCGGCTCTACAATTTCAGGCGTCACCATAATCAACAACTCAATTTCGTTATTTTTTTCAGCCACATGACGAAAAGGTGCCCCAATGTAGGGAATCTTACCCAATATTGGCAGTGCGCGGTTTTCCGCTTCAACACGATTTTGGATCAAACCGGCCAATGCCAAAGTCTGGCCTGACTGCATTTCGACACCCGTATCCACCTGCCGCACTTTAAGGCTGGGCATTGTGTTTTTATTCATTTTTGTTGTATGCACCAGATCCAGTTCACTCACCCTGGGACGGACTTCCAGTCGGATACGACCATTCGCCAATACGTTCGGTACAAAATCGACTTCGGTACCGTAAGTTTTATATTCGATCGAATTGGTGCCCAAAGCGCCGGGAACCACCACAGGAAATTCTCCCCCTGCGCGAAAACTTGCAGAGCGGCCACTGATCGTAACAAGGGTTGGCTCAGCAAGGACTTTGACTAACTGATTTTTTTGCAAAGCAGAAAGAAAACCAAGAAATCTTTTGTCTTGTTTCACAATCCCACAACGAAGATCAATGCCGTGTTCTCGAAGTTTAGTGCGAGACACTTCCATAACACGAACATGCAACAGAACCTGCTGGGCACCGCTTACGGTAATGTTATTGATGACCCTCGGACAATAATCCTCTGCAATCTGAATGATGCGGTCCACATCATCGGCCCGATTCACATAGCCCCCCACAACCACGCTATTGGCAAGCGGAATGATCTGCAGTACCGCGCGGGGAAACTGTGATTTTAAAAGACGATCCAACTCCCCAACATCGGCGGTTACAGAAACGTCAATCGCATGAATCCGGTTTTGTGAATCATGGAGATTGATTTGCGTAGAACCGGGCGTTTTTGCGACAACCTGTAACTGGTATGGGGAAATTGGATGGATTTGAAGTACATCAGGATTGGTAACCTGGGCCCTCGAAAAGACATGTTCGAGCGTCAGCATGCGACTGGTATTGACTCTCATCTCAAGTTGCTGCACCGAGGTTGAAATTGCAATCTCGGGAGATGTCGGGAGGGGCGTCTCAGCAGTGGCCCGTAGGGTTAGAAGCAGAACAATAGACAGGGATATTGCAATTGCATTGCCCCGAGAGAGATCACTGATGCCGGGATTGGCGTGTTTCATCCACTTGCTTCCTTGCTCATCTATGCGGCAAGGAACCGCACAGACACTCGTTTTCATCCTCGAACAGCGCGCAGCAAAAACAACACTTCGAGTAACCGTGCATGATCCGCCAAGCAACTTTTCAATAGACCATCGCCGCTAGCACACCCGACGTTTTCTTCGGCAATTTTGGCAATCCTTCTGCAGTTTGAATCGTCCGGCTAATCGCTCCGAAAATTCAAATCTGTTGATGTCCTTGCTAGCGGCGGAAGTACTCCGGTGCCATTTTTTTTGAGTGACCCTCTGACTCGGGGCAAACATCCTTCACTTTGACCATGCTAGCCGTGCCATCAATCGGTCAGTCTGTTTTGTACCGCTGTAGAATCTTCTTCGGCCCGACGGCCAAAACATCGGAGAAAACCGAACAACAACAGTACCGAGGCTGGCAAACAGATCCAAACAGAAATGCCAAAACCGACCGGAATGGTACCGGCAAGGATCGAGACAGCCCCCACAACCAGCGCGTAGGGCATTTGAGTCCAAACGTGTGCCATATGATCACAGCCACTGGCCCGGCTCGAGAGAATCGTTGTGTCTGAAATGGGCGAACAGTGATCCCCAAAAATGGAACCTGCCAAAACAGCTCCGATCGAAGCAATAAAAATCGGATTGTGGACCATCTCCTCCCCGCTAGGGTCGATCAATTGCCACGTCACCCGGATTACCAATGGCGTGAGAAGGCTCATCGTGCCCCAACTGGTCCCCGTGCAATAGGACACGACTGCGGAAAGCAGGAATACAAGTGTGGGCATCCATTCGGGTGAAACCGCGTCTCCCAACAGGCTTGCAAGGTAGACTGCCGTACCGAGTCGACCAGCCGGGTCGGTGGCCTCGCTCGAGGCAGAAAGTTCGGCCAGCGTCCAGGCCAACCACAACACCACCAACGCCGGAAACATCTGCCAAGCCCCTCGCATGGCGGCTTGAAAAATGCCCGCTAATGATCCTCGTTGTTCCAGCCCGGTTAACAGCATGGCCGTCAGACAACCTGCCAGCGAGGCCCATACGAGGGCGCTGTAGGCATCCGCACTACCAATGATTTGCCACAGGCTTGTTCCCCCAGATCCATCGGGCAGTCCGGTTAGAACTAAAGCTGCGACAAGTACGGCGGTGAGAACTACGATGGGAACCAATGCCAGATGAACACGACCGCCTGAAACCAATTCTCTCCTACCTGACGTTTCACGGTTATCCATTTCATTTTCTGTAAAGTTATCGATTGCCTGCTTCTCAGCCTTTCGCATGGGACCAAAATCTCGGCCCGTACAAGCGACCATTCCCACCAACATCAGCGCCAGAAGCGGATAAAACCGATACACAATGGTTTCAATAAAAATAGAAAAACCGAGGCCCTGGCTGGTCGGGATGTCAATATCGGCGAGACCGGTACTAATAAAATCCACTTCTCCAGCCACCCAGGTTGATACGATTGCAATACCCGCCACTGGAGCCGCTGTGGAATCAACAATGTAGGCTAATTTTTCTCGCGAGATTTTTAAGCGATCAGTCACCGGACGAAAAGTCGTTCCGAGTAACAATGTATTGGCATAATCGTCAAAAAATATAATCAGTCCCATCAACCAGGTAATAACCTGTCCCCGACGCCGATTGGTGGCAAACGGACGAAGCAGATCAACCAGACCGCGCATCCCACCACTACGATGGATGACACCGACCATCGCACCCATCAGCAGGGTAAAGGCAAAGACTCGCACGTGATCGGGGTCACGGAGCGAAGATATAAGATCGGTCGTAATGCACCGCACTACGGCAGCAAATGGGTTCCCATCTGTGAGAACCAATGCTGCCGCAAATACCCCCATTAGCAAGGAGGGGATGACCCGACGGGTTAACATTGCCAAAAGAATAGCCAGCAGCGGAGGAAGAACACTCCATATTCCGTAATGCTCTCCCATCGACCCTTATCGCGCTGAATTTGGAACTACGACTCATCCTGTTCCCTAAGTCGCTCACGGAGTGCCGTGGCCACCATGTCGGGTACAAACCGGCGGAGTTCGTCTTCACCCGCCAGACTCGCAATTTGCTTGATCAAAGAACTGGAAATGTGTGAGTACTCCTCACCAGCCATCAGAAATACCGTCTCGATATCGGGAGCCAGCTTGCGATTGGCAAGCGACATGGTGAACTCCGCCTCCATATCGGAGAGCGAGCGGACACCGCGCACCATAACCCGAGATCGGCAGTCGCTGACAAAATCGACCGCCAGGCCATCAAAGGACCGGATTTCAATATTTTTCAGAGCCGCCGTGGCCTGACGAACGAGTGCTATCCGCTCGTCAATGGAAAACAGGGACTCTTTGTCAATATTGACTCCAATACCAATCACGAGCCGACCCACCAGACGACTGCAACGCTCGATCACATTCAGGTGCCCCAAGGTAATGGGGTCGAATGATCCCGTGTACACCGCAATATGCATATCGGATTGTGTCATGGTCTGTTTAATCTATCGGTAATAGCAGGTGTCTTCAACCAACCGCACAAGCCTCCTCTATTGGCACTGAGAGGCTCGATACGAAACCCAAATCGCCCGTTCGCTAAAACCGCCCCGGCACTTGGCAAAGACAGACCTGCAGAAACAACGAGGCGGCATGAACATACCACAGCATTTCAGCGCCGCATCAATACCTTTGCGACTACCAACGGATCGGCCAGGATGCGGCAAACGACCGCCGCGGGCGGATTGATCGCACCAAAGCTGCACCAAATCGATCGAGATCTGTCATAGCATTACATGCGGGTATCTATGCTGAAAACGGAGACTTAGGGAAATTTTCGTCGTTCGGGTGCTGTTGCAGATATTTGCTTTTCCCCCAGGTATTACGTTTGATTTGGCTTTGATTATACTTGGAACTTCACATTCGTATTTAAACCCCACCCTCTGAGTTGGCAACGATCATGTTGAAGGCGATTTGTTTCTCCGGAATAATTTTTGGAGCAATCTGCCTCCTTGTGTTTGGATTTGATTTAGCCCTGAAATTTCCCTTTGGACGACCGAGCCCAACGCTTGATATTGGATTTATCATTCTGGCACTGATCATGATTTACCTGGGATGGTCCGCCAAAAAAGATGTGGCTTGAATCGAGCCGCTTTCTTTTTACAATATCCAAAAAATGTGTCCGACAAATGTGATGGTCCGGGTTTCCATTCACCTACT
>JASMGX010000106.1 GCA_030751095.1 Pirellulales bacterium
CTTAAGTCCGCAACACCTAATGAGCGCGAGAAGATTGATGAACAAATCAGTGCAGAGCGAGAGCGGTATTTGAAATGTTTTAATCAGTTGTGGGCGACACCGAACTCGTGGGATCGCGCATTGATCCGACTGCGACTCATCGTTTTTGGTGACTGGTGTATGCCGAGTTTGTGCGGAACGGATGATTTTGGACGAGATCTGCTTTCCCGGATTTTTTGGGGTTCGCGGGTTTCGTTAATGGTGGGTGTGGTGGCGACATTTGTCTCGCTCATTATTGGTGTAAGCTACGGTGCAACAGCCGGATATTTTGGTGGTGCCATTGATAACCGTATGATGCGCATCGTCGATGTGCTGTATTGCATTCCCTTTATTTTTGTTGTGATTTTTATCATTTCCATTTTGGATGAAAATCAGATTAAAGAAAAGTTGCTCGCATGGGGTATCGATAAGACAGTCATCTTTTATCTGGTCATTGGGGCAATCTATTGGTTGACCATGTCCCGCGTCGTCCGTGGGCAGATATGCTCACTTCGAAATGAACAGTTTGTCGAAGCGGCACGCACAATAGGAGCCGGAACGGGTCGGATCATTTTCAGGCACCTTGTCCCGAATTTAATGAGTGTGGTTATTGTCTATCTCACATTGACGATACCGAGCGTGATGCTCTTTGAAGCCTTTCTGTCGTTTCTTGGCCTGGGAGTCGATCCACCGCGGGTCTCCTGGGGAATCCTTGCGGCAGAAGGTGTTCGAGTGATCACACCGCTTCAAAATTTCTGGTGGCTTGTTCTTTTTCCCGGCCTCGCCTTGGGGCTGACTTTGTTGGCCCTGAACCGATTGGGCGATTCACTGCGAGATGCTCTCGATCCGCGTCTTAAGAATCGTTAGGTAAATGATGGATAACTGTATCCTGCAGGTTGATGATTTAGGTGTCTGTTTCCATACCGAAGAGGGGCGGATTCAGGCGGTTGACGGTGTTAGCTTTGCGCTACATGAGGGCGAGACTCTCGGGATCGTCGGTGAATCAGGAAGCGGCAAATCGGTCACCAGCCTTGCGCTCATGGGTTTGGTCCCCTCACCGCCGGGTCAAATTTGTGCCGGCCGCGCACTCTATCGCGGAGAGAACCTTCTTGCCATGCCTCCCAAGCGGTTTTCTGAAATTAGAGGCAATCGCATTGCGATGATCTTTCAGGATCCGATGACTTCTCTCAATCCGTACATGACGATTGCGGATCAGTTGATTGAAGTCACCGTCGTGCACCTCGGACATAGTCATCGGGAAGCGCTCAAACATGCGATTGAAATGCTCGAGCGCGTTGGTATCCCTTCGCCGAGTCGACGGATTTTTGCCTATCCGCACGAATTTTCGGGAGGTATGCGGCAACGCGTGATGATCGCGATGGCCCTCTCCTGCCAGCCCGACATTTTGATCGCTGATGAGCCAACGACCGCACTGGACGTTACGATCGAGGCGCAGATTTTGGAACTGATGAAACAATTGCAGCAGTCTCAGGGTACGGCGATCATTATGATTACCCACGACATGGGTGTGGTCGCCAATATCTGCCATCGTGTTCATGTTATGTATGCTGGAAAAATAGTTGAACAGGCAGGTTGTGATGCACTCTTTGCCAATCCTCGCCATCCCTATACCCTGGGACTTCTGAAATCGGTCCCCCGGCTGACGCAAGCGACAAGCGCGCGTCTGGCGACTATTGACGGACAACCTCCCGATTTGGCACATCTGCCGATCGGCTGTGCGTTTGAGCCCCGTTGCGGGTATGCAACGCCAGAATGTCGGCAGCAATCGCCGCAGTTGCAGGACTCTGAGGATGCGGACCGCTTTGCCTGTTTTGTAGATATCACGAAAGAAAGCCCACTGAAGGATCCCCATGTCTGAGTCTTTAGCAGGGATCGCTGCCTCTCCCCATCCGGCTTTGCTGGAAGTGCGGAACGTGGCAGTCCATTTTCCTCTACAGCGGCGGAGCTTTGGTTCCGCGGCCGCTACGATTCGTGCGGTCGATGGGCTTAGTTTTTCACTTGCTGAAGGGGAGACGCTAGGGCTGGTGGGCGAATCGGGCTGTGGCAAATCAACGCTGGCACGTGCCATTCTCCGGCTCGTGCCAACGTCTGCGGGGGAAATTTTCTATGAGGGCCGACGGATTGATTCTCTCAAAGCGTCCAAGATGCGACCCTTTCGTCAACAGATGCAGATGATATTTCAGGACCCCTTTGCATCCTTAAATCCACGCATGACGGTCTCGCAGATTATTACTGAACCGATGCAGATCTTCCGCCTCCATGACAGGAAGGATCGCCAGTTGGAGGCGATGCGGCTTTTGGAACTGGTTGGTTTAAATCCACGCTTCTTGAATCGTTATCCTCATGAATTTTCTGGGGGGCAACGGCAGCGGATTGGAATTGCTCGGGCACTGGCTGTTAAACCGCGCCTCATTATTTGCGATGAACCCGTTTCGGCACTCGATGTCTCGATTCAGGCTCAGGTGATTAATTTGTTGATGGATCTCCAACAGCAATTGGGCCTTGCCTATCTGTTTATTGCACACGATCTGGCTGTGGTTCGCCATATTGCGAATCGGGTCGGTGTGATGTATTTGGGCCGACTGGTTGAGGAAGCCGATGCTGAGATGCTTTACGCCAATCCTCGCCATCCCTATACCAGAGCCCTCCTTTCGAGCGTGCCGTTGCCAGACCCTCGCTCTGAGCGACACCGGCAGCGGATCGTACTTGCTGGAGAGGTGCCCTCCCCGGACGCAATATATCCAGGATGCAAATTTGTGGACCGCTGTCTGATGAAAGCTATGGACTGCCAACAACAGGTGCCCCAACTGGCGGGTGGAGATCATCGTGTTGCCTGCCACTTTGCCTGGGATGAGGAACGCTATCAAGCCTCGTTGGCAGCCGCGAATCAAAAGGCCGATATCGCTCACGACCCGGCTTGATGTTTTCGGGTCCATGCAGAGGATTGTTTCCGGCGATTGTGGTACTCGATTATTTTTCTGGCGATGGGATTTTTGAATCGTCTTCAGGATGATCCCAGATTAGATGAGGCACCAAAGTTCTCAGTCGCTCGCGGATCTCGAGGTGCTGCTCACCCATGGGGATCCAAATGGGCCTTTCGGATCGTTTTTTCCACTTCAGAGGCCGCATTTGCAGTTCCATTGCATTGCGATGGAATTGGATGCTTGCGATTAAAGTCCACGGTTTGAAACGGCTGATCCGCAATACCGTCTGCCGGATTCCATCTTGGTCCACCTGGTAGCTAACCGGCAGCCATTCTCGCCAGCAGACTGCTGCGATCGCTGCACCGGCAAACACTGCCAGATATCCCTTGCCGGTTATGAGGGCGACCAAACCGGCAACGAGCAAAATAGATCCCAGGAGAGGGTAGAGATTGCCGTTCCCAGGAACTACTTTCCGGCAGGTCCATTGGATCTCGTCGGCGGAATGTTGTGGCGACGGCCCGACCCGCTCAGATGCAGTTGTTGGTTCTCCACTCATGACAAAGTCTATTTTACCGGATTTTCTTTGCCACGTATCTGCTCCTCATCCTGCAGCGGATATTTTGCATGAGGATGTACAGAAAAAATAGATCAAAATCACAATTCACTGTTGTCGGGCAATCTAAAGTGATCGCTTGCCGTTTGTCATTTCAGCCAGCCATCTTTTTCAAAAGCGACCATCGCATCCGATTCATCTGCACAGATACTTAAGAGCTTATGGAGATTCATTAACGTAAACACCTCCATAATCTCATCAGAAATATTGGATAACTTGAGATTGATTTTATCCGCCTTGCATTTCTTGTAGAGCGTGACAATCCTGCCGATCATTGACGAGCTCATAAAACGCACACCTTGAAAATTAACCAAAAGCATTTCATTTTCAACCGTATTCAATGCTGCGATTAATGCTACCCCCACTTCATTGATGAGTCGTTCGTCGAGAAGTTTGGATTCGTTGATATAGACAACGACAACGCCACAATTTTTTTGAGAAACGATTTGTGCCACGGGAAGGCCTAACAGGTAGAATGTTTAAGGTGGCTCGGGAATTTCATTACAGATTTGGAAAACGGGCGATCAGATAACGTGCAATTGTTGGGTGGGTTCATTCCGGCTTCCAGGAAACGCCGCGCGGGCCATCGATAATTTCGCCGATGATCCAGCTTTCGATCTCCTGTTCGGATAATTGGCTGCGGATGCTCTCGGCGTAGAAGGGGCTGATAACCATAACCAGTCCGAGTCCCATGTTAAAGACGCGTTCCATTTCCTCCTGATCGATATCTCCAAGGCCTTGAATCCAGTCGAAAACGGGTGGAATGGCCCAACTGTCCCGATCAACAACTGCATGTGCTGTGGCGGGCAGAATTCGCTCCAGGTTCTCATGGAGCCCTCCGCCGGTAATGTGGGCAATACCGTGAACGACATGTTTGACTTTGTAGTGCGTCAAAATGCTCTGTACTGGTTTGACGTAGATTCGAGTTGGTTCTAAAAGCACATCCCCTACCGTTGCATCGAGTTGGTCAACTCTGTCTGCTGCTGCCATGTCTGCTTCTTCAAAAACCACTTTCCTGGCAAGACTGTAGCCATTGGAATGCAATCCCGAGGATGCAAGCCCCAATATGAGATCTCCCGGAGCGATTGCACTACCGTCGAGTAATGCATTCCGCTCGACAACACCCACGCAAAATCCTGCCAAATCGTAGTCACCCGGAGCGTAAAGGTCCGGCATGATGGCGGTTTCGCCACCGAGCAGTGAGCAGTTCGCCATCAAGCAACCATCAGAGATGCCTCGAACAATTTGTTCCAGACGATCAGGATCATCGTGGGACATCGCGACGTAGTCGAGGAAAAACAGTGGCTCAGCTCCGCAGCAGATGGCATCATTAGCACTCATTGCCACTAAATCGATTCCCACGGTGTTGTGCCGATCCATTTGATGGGCCACTTTTAGCTTGGTGCCAACCCCATCGGTGCATGAGACAAGGATAGGGTCCTTGTAGTTGCGAGCAAAAAGTTGGTTTGAAAAATCGAGTTGGAATAATCCGGCAAATCCTCCATCAACACCGATGACCCGGGGAGTAAAGGTGCGGTGCAAGTGGTGGGGCAGCTTGGCCATCGACTTGCGGTAGAGATCCAGGTCGACGCCTGCATCCTTGTAAGTTGACTTGGCCATGCCGCGAATTCCATCAGAATGGAGAGAGATGGGAGAGAGCAATTCTAAAGGAAACCGATGCGACAGAAAAGCGGCGGGCGGAGAGGCAGTCGAATACGCACTGCCGCTCTCGAATCGGATTGCCTAGAATGTCAGGGCGGTTTGAAGCGTAACTCAAGAGGGTAGAAGGGCGCCCCAGAACAGCCCTACAGCGATCGGAAACAATTTGATGAATGTGGAAAATACAACTAAAAGCATGGCGGCATTTGATCGTGCACTCCAATTGATGCCGGGTGGGGTAAACAGTCCTGCAAGGGCGTTTGGGGCCGTTGGAGGTACGCCCCGGTTTATCGAGCGTGCCGAGGGGGCTTACCTGTATGACTTGGATGGCAAGCGATACATTGACTACATCGGTTCCTGGGGGCCAATGATTTTAGGCCATGCGCAGGCCGAGATCGTCGCGGCCGTGGAGGCGGCGGCTCGGCAGGGCACCAGTTTTGGTGCGCCAACCGAGGCGGAAAGTGATTTGGCCGAGTTGATTATCTCTGCAGTACCCTCCATTGAGAAAGTCCGCCTAGTCAATTCCGGTACCGAAGCGACGATGAGTGCGATTCGTTTGGCGAGAGGATATACGGGGCGCTCTCGAGTTGTTAAGTTTGCCGGCAATTACCATGGGCATGTGGACAGTCTTCTTGTGGCGGCCGGTAGCAGTGCGGCAACACTGTCGGTGCCCAATTCGCCGGGTGTTACCCCTGGCGCGGCTGCCGACACCATTGTTCTTGCCTACAACGATGTGGCGGGTCTTGAGGAGGTGTTTGCGGCTCAGTCCGAACAGATTGCGGCGGTGATTCTTGAACCGGTTGTGGGCAATATGGGTTGTGTTGTCCCCACGGAGCTGTTTCTTAGGTCTCTCCGAGAGCAAACGGAGCAGCATGGCGCCCTCCTGATCTATGACGAAGTGATGACCGGTTTCCGTGTGGCCTACGGTGGCGCTCAATCGCTGCAAGGCATCACACCCGATCTAACAACATTGGGCAAGATTGTTGGTGGTGGTCTTCCGGTGGGCGCTTATGGGGGCCGCAAGGAGGTGATGGATCATGTCCTGCCGGTGGGAAGTGTTTTTCAGGCGGGAACACTCAGTGGCAATCCCTTGGCCACGGCGGCGGGAATTGCGACACTGCGGCAATTGGCCGATCCGGCGCTTTACGAGCGACTCGAAGTGCTGGGGGCTCGGTTGGCGGCCGGTTTGAGTGAGGCAGCCGGAAGCATCCCCCACAGCGTGACTCGCATCGGCAGTATGATGACCCTGTTTTTTAACTCCGAGAAAGTGACCGACTGGTCGGTCGCTGAAAAATGTGATACCGAATGCTTCGCGACGTTTTTCCAAGCGATGCTCGATCGCGGAATCTATCTGCCATGCAGCCAGTACGAGGCACTTTTTGTTTCAGCGGCACATACCGAAGAAGATATCGACGAGACAATACAGGCCGCGCGAAATGCCTTTGCGGGAGGAAAATAGCCTATAGAAGCGGCCACTAAAGGATACCGCTCAACAACAGGACACTGCCAACAACAGGACACTGCCAACAACACGGCCACTGCCAACAACAGGACACTGCCAACAACAGGACACTGCCAACAACAGAACACTGCCAACAACAGGACACTGCCAACAACACGGCCACGGTTGATCTGTTGCCCGTTTGTGCTTTTCAGTCGCGAGTCGTTGGATTATTGCATCGTTCCGACTCACGTCGCTCGGTGATTTCAATTGCTTTGAGCAATCCGCGGGCCTTGTTTAATGTTTCCTGGTATTCATTCTCCGGCAGGCTGTCAGCGACAATGCCGGCCCCGGCTTGGACGTAGGCTCGATTGTCCTTGATAACTAGGGTTCGTAGCGCAATACAGGTATCCATATTGCCACCGAAATCGACATAGCCAACGGCTCCCGCATAAGGCCCACGGCGATGCGGTTCGAGTTCATCAATGATTTCCATCGCGCGGACTTTGGGTGCCCCGGAAACAGTACCCGCTGGCAAGCAGGCTCGCAGGGCATCAAAAGCGGTTTTTCCTTCTTTGAGTTTTCCGCTGACATTGGAGGTAATATGCATGACGTGGCTGTATCGCTCGATGGTCATCGTGTCGCTGAGGGCGACCGAACGGTACTGAGCAATGCGTCCTACATCGTTCCGTCCAAGATCCACAAGCATGATGTGTTCGGCCCGTTCCTTGGGATCGGCGAGAAGATCATCAGCCAGTTGTTGATCCTCCTCTTCTGTAGTCCCACGAGGCCGAGTGCCTGCTAGTGGTCGGACGGTAACGGTTCCCCCCTCGACGCGAACCATCACCTCCGGCGAACTTCCCACCAAGACAACGTTGGAGGATCGCAGATAGAACATAAAGGGGCTGGGATTGACGACTCGCAGCGTGCGATAAATCTCAAATGGATGTGCAGTGATGGGCAGATCGAGTCGCTGGCTGATGACGACCTGAAAAATATCACCCGCCCGAATGTAATCTACACATTGTCGTACGGCATTTTCGAAATCATCGCGACGAAAATTAGAGTGATATGAAATAGCGACTTCGCCGCCGGTATCAATATCGGCCACTTGGAGAGGCGCTTTTTCTTCGGATAATTGTTCTACCAGTGCATCGACCCGTTGGCACGCATCATGATAGGCTGCCTCTAGATCGCCTTGCGCGACATGTGCCATCGCAACCACAACGATCGTTTTTGTTATGTGATCGAAAACCACCATATGGTCATAAAATGAAAAGGAAAGATCCGGCAGTTGGCGATCGTCGTCTGGAGCATTTGATAAATGTTCGCTATAGCGGACAACGTCATAGCCAGCATACCCCACAGCGCCGCTGGTAAACGGTGGCAGATCTTCAAAACTTGCCGCTCGTACGCCATGCACAAGGCGCTCAAGTTCTGCAAGCGGATCATCCGATTGAAAACATTCACTCCCCTCCGAAGTGGTGATTGTTACTTGGTCATGAAATGCTTCAAGAGTCTTGTATGGTTCCACCGCTAAAAAACTATAGCGACCAACACGTTCCCCACCGATAACGCTCTCGAAGAGGCAGGAACAACCCCCGGTATCTATTTTATGGAAAGCGCTAACTGGCGTGAGTGAGTCGCTTACTAAACGACGGTAAACAGGTACCAGATCGACACCCTCTGCTGCATTGGAAAACGTTTTGAATTCGGGTAGGTGCTGCATGTTCTTATTTATTCATTACCAACAGTAGATTGCCGATTTATCAGAAATCCAAATATCGATATCGCAATATTCCAACGATTGAAAAGTTTAACGGATTCTCAGCAAGTTATTATATATTCATCGAGAGAATGATGATCCTAATCGTAAAAGACAGGCGAGAACATCCGGAATCTGATAGCAGCCCAATTGTCCCTGTGCAAAAACAGTTGGTCACTTGTCAATATTGACACCCCTCGAACGAGTGCTAGAATCCTGTTGCCAAGTCGGTGTTGGCCAGTAAGTTACAGTGTTTGGTCCTGTACGTCACGGTCGATCCATCGCTCGGTGTCCAGACGGTTGTTTCCTCGGTTACTATCTATAATGATTTAGATGGTGGTCGTGCTTATTGCTCGCCACAGATTGCCGATCGTTTTTTGGACGTATCGTTTTTTGGACGTATAGTGATCTGCCTGCTTGCGGTCCGGTCGCTATACACTGGAACACCTTTGATTATTGCTGAAGATTATGAAGTGCCAAGAGTGCGAAAAGATGGCGACATTTCATATTACCGAGTTGGCGGAAGGTAAACCCCACGAGGTACACCTTTGCAAAGATCATGCCCACGCATATTTGCAACATGAGGAAGACACTCCGGCACAATCACCAAATTTGGCGGGTGTTCTTGCCCACCAATTGGCGGTGGGACAAACTGCTGAAGATCTGTCCAAACTGGACCAGCAGTCCTGTCCAGTCTGTGGCATCACGTTTTACGAGTTTCGCAGTCAAGGCCGTTTTGGCTGTCCTCACGACTACACCTGTTTCACTTCCGAACTTGAGCAGTTGTTATTAAATATCCATGGTGCAACCGACCACGTTGGCAAGTGTCCAAAGCGATCGCCAGGCCTAGTCGCACGACAAACGGAAATGATCCGACTCAGGCGAGAAATGAAGGATGCGGTAGCCCAGGAACAATACGAGAGGGCTTCTGAGTTGCGAGATGAAATTCGCCAAATCGAGAACGAAGCGAGTGGAGAGTAGTTTAGGTGAATCTTGATGAACTGGCTGGCAAGAGTGGTGAGTGGCTCAAGGGCGTTGGTCCGGACTCAGATATCGTTGTCAGTAGTCGTATTCGCTTAGCCCGCAACTTGGCCGATTACCCGTTTGTCGGCAAGGCAACAGATCTAGATCGAGCTGAAATTGAAAAATCCCTGCGCAAAAATGTGCTCGACACGAATCAACAAGCGGGTCTCTCGTATCTGAATGTGAACGAATTAGATAGTCTCGGTCGCCAGTTTCTGGTGGAGCGGCAATTAATTAGTCGGGAACATGCAGATAGTGAAGGAGCCCGCGGAGTTGCTATTGATACTGGCGAGCGCATGAGCCTGATGATTAACGAGGAAGATCATCTTCGTATTCAGGTCATGCATAGCGGCTTTGATCTTGATGCTGCTTGGGAGCGAATCAACAGCATTGATGATCGCCTTGAAGAAAAAATCTCATATGCCTTTGATGCGAGACTGGGTTATCTGACGGCCTGTCCGACGAATGTGGGCACAGGGATTCGGGTGAGTGTTATGTTGCATCTCCCGGCTCTGGTCATTACTCGGCAGATTGAGAAGGTCTTCCGCAGCCTACATAAGATTAGCTTGGCGGTCCGAGGACTTTATGGTGAAGGCTCGCAGGCGATGGGGGATTTTTACCAGATCAGCAACCAGATTACGCTTGGAAAAAGTGAGGAAGAGTTGATCAAGCAAGTAGCGGACGTTGTACCTGTTCTCATTGATTATGAACGTCGAGCACGTGATTTTCTGCAGCGAGAAGGTCACGAGAATTTGCACGATCGGGTTAGTCGTGCTTACGGGATTCTTTCCACAGCTCAGACAATAAGTAGCGAAGAGACGATGCATTTACTGTCCAGTATCCGGATGGGCGTCGAACTGAGATTGCTCCCAGAGTTGGCAATGGGACAGGTTAACGAGTTGTTTATTCAAACGCAGCCAGCTCATTTGCAGAAAATCAGCGGCAAAGTGTTGGATACGGCTGACCGTAATATTGCACGGGCGACCTTCTTGCGACATCACCTTGGTCGTGACAATACCCGAGGACAACACGAAGAAAACTAACGTTTGTAGTCGCCCGCAGAATACCCACCACTGAAAACACGGCGGAGCATCAGACAGCTTGTGTGTCTATGATCCTGAGCGAGTGGAGTACCGATTACTGTTTCCAGTCACTCAGTTGCCCGCCTTTAACGCCTTGAGCTTGGATGACATCCGCGATTTCAGACGCGCGGCCTTGTTCGGGTGGATTATCTTTTTAGATGCCACCCGATCAAGTTGTCTGGCAACATTGCGAAACGCCGACTCAGTCGATTCTACGTCTCCATCGGTCACTGCGATATCGACCTTGCGTAGATTGCTTCGCAATGAGGTCTTGATTGCTTTATTGCGTTGCCGGCGTTTTTTGTTTTGTCGCAGACGTTTTTCAGTACTTTTGTTGTTGGGCATAATCGATTCAATCTGAAGTTTGTTTTGCTTGCAACGCAACGGTCAGCTAGAACTGGGGGTGGTACAATCCTCCGCCGGGGAACGCTCATTTATGACCTTTTCGGGTGGTCCTGTCCAGTCGCCCCAACACGGAATTATGGCGTCATGCAGTAGAGGATGGATCGAATTAACGAAAAATCCAAACGGAGACAGAACCCGGAGAGAGCATTTTTTTCAAGATGCTATGGCGTCGAATGCCACCTTGTGGACTGTGCCCCGCTTTATCTCTGCCCCGCTTTATCTCTTCGAGATATCTGTCTAGCCCTCTGATAAATTATCAGTCGCTGTTTTCTTTGAGACCTGATTGAGCATTTCGGCAACATCCCGGAATCCGAAGTCGATGCCCGCAAGTTGCGAAAAATACTTTTCTGCATTTTGATAGTCTTGTAACTTTTCGCTCAGCCATCCAGCGCGGTAGAGTGCCAGCTTTTTAACCTCTCCATCAGCTGCATTACAATTCTTGATGGATTCCTCATACGCAGTCATCGCTAATCGGTATTGTTTGATCTGCTGGAAGCATTCCCCGGTTTCCAGACTGGCTGCGGCAGATCGGTCCACATCATTACGCGCCTGTTGAAATTCTTTAATTGCCTCCTCGTAATTGCCGGTCCTCTTAAGCCGAACTCCTAAATCGAACTTTATTTTTGTATTGCCAGGATAGCGGTCGGCTCGCGCTGCAAACACAATCAATTCGCGTTTATTCAATTCGTCCTTCATTCGTTTGTATAAGTCGATGTCCTCAGCCCGCTTTGAGCCGACCGCACGTTGTTTTGCCCGAACAATCTCCAGTCGAGTGCGATGCAATTGGATGTCTTCCAATTCTTCGGTGGCCCGAATAGCCCCGGTTGCATCCACGCTTTCACCCATCACCTGTTCAGCGGCCTCGAAATCCTCCAGTTTGAAAAAGTAATTGGATAAATTAATGTAATTGGTCACCTCTTCTGGATGCCGCCGAATTTCACGACGCAACCTCTGCTCCTCAGTCAATTCCATGGTCCCGCCCGTCAACTTATCCTTGGCTTGTTTCTCGACGCTTACGTCCAAAGAAGATTCTGCCTGCTCATAGCCACCTTTATGAATGGTTTTGTTAACGGTGAGTTGGTTGATTTCCCGAGCAAGGTCCTGATCATTCGGGTTTTGTGCCAAAATACGCTCCAAACAGGACAATGCCTCATCAAACTGGGCAACATTGGCGAACCCATCAGCAGCCACGCGATTGAGTGCCATATCTTTGGGATTCCCCTCGATCGCCATCTTCAAATATTCGATCTGGCAATCCGCTATTTCCAGTTCAGAACAGGCCTTGGCCATATCGGTGAGAGTGGAACTATCCCAAGGGTTGTGATGCAGATATTCTAGACCCGACTTGATGACACCAGCCCAGTCCTTTTTGCGCTGAGCCTTTTTTTTCCCCGCTTTCGCTTTTGCACCTCTAATGCCTGAAAGCTTACCGCCCTTTTTGTTGTTGTTGTATTTTTTCTTCAGATTAGTGAGAAGATTCTGTGTGTAAATTAGATTTCCAGGATCCCCAGCGACACACTGACGGAACATCTGGTCGGCGTAATCAAACTCCCCTTTTGCCGAGAGCATACTTCCGTGTTCGAAGCATTTCTGCAGTCGTTTGCGTTGGACCGGAGAGACCGGTTTTAGTGCCAGTTCATTCTCCTTTTCAGATGC
>JASMGX010000107.1 GCA_030751095.1 Pirellulales bacterium
CGTGCTGTGATGGAAAGAATGCGTGCACTACAGGTCGAGCTTGCCGCCCCGGATTCCGCCCGACGCTTTCAACAGCTTGGAGTCGAGGTTTTTTTTGGAAACGGCTCTTTTACAAGTCACAACAGCGTGGACGTCGGCGGAGTGCAGCTCCGCTTCAAAAAGGGGGTCATTGCAACGGGTACTCGACCGGCAGTGCCACCGGTACCCGGCCTCGAGAGCGTCCATTACCTGACGAACGAGACCATCTTTTCACTTACTGAGCTACCCAAGCGGTTGGCCATCATCGGCGGAGGGCCGGTTGGATGCGAACTGGCACAAGCTTTCGTTCGCTTTGGATCGGAGGTGTATTTGATCGAATCGTCGAGCAGTATTCTTCCCCGCGAAGAGCGCGATGCGGCCGACCTGGTCGCCAAGGCCCTAAAGCGCGATGGGGTTCATCTTTTGTGTTCGGCAAAACACTTGAACGTGTCTCAAACATCGTCTGGAATTAAGGTGACGCTTTCTTCGAATAAAAAACATCATGAAGTCAATGTGGATCACCTTTTGGTAGCCGCAGGGCGCGTGGCAAACGTAGAACAGCTCGGTCTCGAAAAAGCGGGTGTTGCATACGATCAACAGTCGGGTGTCGTTGTCAATGATCGTCTGCAGACCACAAATCGTAAAATATATGCCGCAGGGGATGTTTGTTCGAAATATAAATTTACACATGCTGCCGATGCGATGGCGCGGATTGTGATTGGAAATAGCCTTTTTGGAAAACGCGATCGATTCAGCCGGCTGATCCTCCCCTGGTGTACCTACACGTCACCAGAGGTTGCACGGGTTGGCCTCAGTCAACAAGAAGCAGACGCGGCGAAGATTCCTATCGATACCTACACACAGCCGTTGGCAGATATTGACCGGGCGGTCCTCGACGGATATTCGGAAGGATTCATCAGGGTCCATGTCCGACGCGGAAGTGCAAAAATCTTGGGCGCAACCATCGTCGCCGAACGGGCGGGGGAGCTGATCGGAGAAATAACCCAGGCGATGACCCACCGCCTGAGTTTGAAAGATCTCTCCAGCACCATTCATCCCTATCCGACGGTCGGAGCGGGAATCAGTAAAATTGGTGATCAGTACAATCGCACCCGACTCACACCCTTGGTGAAGGGCCTGCTGGCAAAGTGGTTCGCCTGGCGATGATCGTCTCTCACTGCTTCGCAAACCAACCAAAATAGAGTTTTATCCTCGCTGAGTAACCTGCACTTTGAGCAATCGATTGCGTTACAATGAGACAATTAAAATAGTCCAAACTTCGTGGAGTGATCCATATGCTGCGATCTTGGCATCTTCTTCGGTTCGGGTGGTTCTGCACCCTGGTTGTTGCGGGGCAAGCAGGAGTCATCGCAGCGGCGCCAAACACTTCGCTCGTGGTTAAAAATACCGGCCGAGAAAACGGGGGTAAAAACATTGTTCTCATCTCGGGGGATGAAGAATATCGCTCTGAAGAGGCGCTGCCACAACTCGCAAAAATATTGGCGAGCCAGCATGGATTTAACTGCACCGTCCTTTTCGCCATCGATCCGGAAAGTGGCATCATCGATCCGAACCAGGGGGACAATATTCCCGGCCTTGAGGCGCTCAGGGAGGCCGATTTGATGGTAATCGCCACGCGTTTTCGAGATCTGACCGATGACCAAATGAAAGAGATCGATGATTATCTGATGCGCGGCGGTCCGGTCGTAGGGATGAGAACCGCGACACACGCTTTCAATATCCCTAAAGGAAAAAAGTATTCACATTATGCAAATGGATACGACGGTGACTTCAAGGCGTGGCAAGGAGGTTTTGGGCGTTTGGTTCTTGGAGAAAAATGGATCTCGCACCATGGACACCACCGTAAGGAGAGTACCCGCGGCATCCTTGCCCCGCAGGCCAAAGGGCACCCAATCTGCCGTGGAATTGCCGATGGAGACATCTGGGGACCCACCGATGTCTATGGGGTTCGGCTTCCGCTTCCAGGAAACAGCAAGCCTATTGTTCTCGGTCAGGTCCTTGTCGGCATGCAACCGAGCGACCCACCGGTAAGCGGAAAAAAGAACGAGCCTATGATGCCGATTGCCTGGACTAAAACCTACCAGATACCCGGCGGACAGAGAGGGCGAGCATTTACGACAACCATGGGTTCGTCTACCGATTTACTTTCCCAAGCGGCCCGCCGGATGTTGGTAAACGGCATGTATTGGGCATTGGATATGGAGGAGGCGGTGCCTCAGGCAGGCTGCGCGGTCGATCTGGTCGAGCCCTTTGAGCCGACCGACTATGGTTTTAAGCCGGATCAACATTGGTCTGAAAAGGCCCTCACACCGGCGGATTTTAAGTTGAAATGAGTCTTCTGTTTGCCGCCGGTTCGCCCGAGACCCTGTTGAGCGAGACTGATCTGCGCACCGCGCTCTTTGGGGCGCTCGAATCTCTCGGCATTCGCAAACGGGTTCTTGCCATACCACCCGATTACACCCGCGTCCACAGCCAGGCAGGACCGCTGACCTGTTTTGCACATCAGTTTTATCAGGATCGATTGGTCGATGTATTGCCTGCACTCGGCACCCACTTGCCGATGTCCGGCCCTCAGCTTGAAAAGATGTTTCCCGGTCTCCCTGCCGGCCTCATTCGAACACACCGCTGGCGGGAGGATGTTGTGACGATCGGCCATGTTCGGGCAGATTTTGTGCAGCAGGCAACGGAGAATATATACGCCAAGCCGTGGCCCGTGCAGCTCAATCGGCTGGTCTGGGAAGGAGGACATGACTTGATTTTGTCGATCGGCCAAGTGGTTCCTCACGAGGTCATCGGGATGGCAAATTTTAACAAAAACCTATTTATCGGCACGGGAGGGGCCGACGGGATCAATGAAAGTCATTTTATCTCGGCCGCGTACGGCATGGAACGCATCATGGGCCGCGCGGACACCCCATTGCGGAGGATACTCAATGAGGCGGAAGAACAATTTTGCAAACATCTTCCAATTGTTTATGTGCTTACTGTGATCGGTACCGATCCAGCGGGCCAATTGATAACCCGAGGACTTTTTATTGGTGACGATCGGGAGTGTTTTGAGCGGGCCTGTGAGCTTTCACGAAATATTAACTTCCAAGTGCTTGACCACGCGCCCAAAAAGATGGTGGTCTACCTCGATCCTGAGGAATTTCACAGTACGTGGCTAGGCAACAAGGCCATCTACCGCACGCGAATGGCAATCGCTGACGGGGGTGAACTGATTATTCTCGCTCCCGGCGTGCAAACATTCGGAGAGGATCGGCAAATTGATCTGTTGATTCGCAAATATGGATACCGGCCTGCTGCCGACGTTCTTCAATTAGTGGAAAGCCGCGAGGACTTGCGAGGCAACCTCTCAGCAGCGGCACATCTGATCCACGGATCGGCAGAGGGCCGATTCCAGATTACCTACTGCACAGACCTCCTCGGTCGCGATGATGTTGAGCAGGCCGGTTACCGCCATGCCGGGCTGAATCCAATGCTGGCGCGCTACAATCCCTCGCTCTTGAAAGATGGGTTCAACACCCTGCCTGATGGCGAGGCTATCTTTTTTGTCCGCAACCCGGCACTCGGACTTTGGGCTTGGCGGGACCGAATGGGTGAACCTCAAAAATAACACATTTTATTTCTTCCGATAGCTCTGCCATCGGATTGCCAAGGCTGTGCTAGCAGTTGGATTCGCTGATTATTCATCGAACAGGCGACGATAAAGAAGATGCGTATTTTCTTACGCCGAATTCACGATTCTTTTCTTTGCCATTCTTGGGGAACATTGTCCGTTGGTCTGCTTTCGATTCTTTTTTCTCCCGGTTATTGTTTGCACCGCTTGCTCTTGTGCACAACTGGACCAAACCCACAACACGGTGGGGCTTCCGATTTGGCAGACGCCCCATCGCCACGATGTGCGTCGGATTGCCCTGCTGCCCTTTACGGGAGATGCCGAATTTACCAAAGCTGTACAACGGCACGTTGCAGATCGCTTGCATGAAGCGGGATACTTTGAAATGGTGTCGCTGGGGGGGGATATGCAGGGGATGGCAGGGGGCGGTGATGCCAATTTTATGCGGGAACAACTGCGCCTAGCACGGCAGAATGGAGTCGATACTTTAGTCGGCGGCCAAATTAAGGCGGGTTACGGACGCACCGGTTTCGGAAATGTTGCGTTCGGTCCACCACTCCATAAAGCGGTCATCGGCCTCAAAACGATTGATGTCGCCAGCGGCAAGATTCGTGATCACAAACAGGTGATGAAAGAATTCAGGGGTGAGGTTGGAGCTCATCCCAATAGCGGGCAGTCGGAGATGGATCTTTTTAAAAGCCTCGCTCGCGGCTGTGCGGATGATCTTGTCAGTGAGATGTTTATCTCCCGAACGACCGTATCGGTACCCCTGGCACTCGCGGACCGGAAAGCGAAAAATGTGTCACAAGGGAATCTGTTTGCGCGGCAAGGTCGCTGGGCCGACGCCCGACGCGCCTGGGAAAAGGCGGTTGACGATGATCCCGATTGTCCGGCAGCCAGGTACAATCTGGGACTGGCTTGCGAGGCTGCACAACAATTCGGCGAAGCGAACGCCCATTATGCCGCTGCCATCGGCATCGAAGATCGAGAAGAGTATCACGTGGCAACCGCACGGTGTAATCTGGCAAACCAACAATATGCACTCGCGTTGCAGAATTGGCAGGGACAGTTTTTGGCAAGCTCTTTGCCAGTTCCAGCGCCAGCAGGGGGCAACCTCGCGCGTGATTCCGCTATCGAGACCGCCAGCCTCTTGCGGCGGCTTCCGCCGGTTCGTTAGAAAACGGGCGGAAAGACCTGCCACGAGTATTTTTTGCGGGAGAATTCTCTGTGCACGGCGGGGCTGAACTGGTCTAAAGACATGTAGCGGCCACAACCAGTAAGTCGCTATTATGGCGGCAACAAAGAATACACCGATGTATTTAGGGCCATTTTTTCTATGGGTGCACAGCCAACGGATCGGACGATTGCCCACACGCCCTATCTGCGGCTCATTAGCCGGGGCAACTGGTCTTTTGTCCAACGAACCACCGGGATCGGTGTGGTGGCAATCGTGGCGGTGACGGACGACGAGAGCCTGATTCTCGTCGAACAGTACCGCCCCCCAGTTGCTGGTACCGTGATCGAATTGCCGGCAGGCATCGCGGGTGATTTGCCAGATGATCCACTCGAAGAACTTCAAACAGCCGCACAGCGCGAACTTTTAGAAGAGACCGGTTACGAGGCGGCACATCTACGCGAGCTCGTTACGCTCGCCTCGTCAGCCGGACTGACCGATGAGTGCGTTACTCTCTTTTTGGCTGAAAAACTGGAGAAGGTGGGGCCGGGTGGTGGCGATGAAAGTGAAGACATCACAGTGCATACCATTCCAATCGCGTCGATCGACGATTGGCTCGCAGGTGCGGTGCGGCGGGGTGCTTTGATCGACAGCCGTGTCTATGGAGCACTCTACTTACTACAGAAAGAACGGGGCTGAGTGCACAAACCGTGAAACCGCTTAAAGAAAACACTCCCATCGCCAAACGAGTGATGCCGGGTGAAGAAAAACTCATCTACGAAGATCGCTGGATGGTTGTCTTTGAGAAGCCATCTGGTCTTTTGAGCCAGCCAGGTCGCGGCGCTGACAAACAAGACTGCCTAGTCCGGCGTGTCGTGAAGCAGTGGCCGGCTGCGCGGATTGTTCATCGGCTTGATCGCGATACCTCGGGGCTGATTGTTTTAGCGCTCGATGCTCAAACCCACCGCGCGCTCAGCCGGCTCTTCGCGGCCCGCGCTGTTCAAAAGACATATATTGCCCGAGTCGCCGGACATCCACAACACGCAGCGGGGACCATCGACGCCCCGATCGGCAAAGACACCGACCGGCCACCCCGCTATCGGATCGACCGCAAAGGGGGCCGTACAGCGCGTACCCATTGGCAAAGGGGGCGGATGGCGGGGATGGGGACGTGTACGGGAACCGAGATGGAGTTATGGCCGATCACCGGCCGGTCCCACCAACTGCGGGTCCATCTCGAACATATTGGCCATCCCATTTTAGGGGATCCTTTGTATGGTAGTGCGGCGAGCCAAACGGCAGGAGATCGATTGCACCTGCATGCCACGCGCTTGGAGCTCTCTCACCCCGCGACGGGTGAACCAGTGCTCTGGCACTCTGTCTGTCCATTTTGACCGGTTGGCAACGGGCAGTCAAACTGTCACCTCAAACCACACCCTCGATTTTTTGGGGGCAGTCCATCTCCGCCGCCCGTTCGATTTGAATCGTTACGTGGCCAATACCAAATTGTTCCTGCAGTCCGCTACGGAGCGAGAGCAGAAGTTGGTCCGTGTCTTTCACGCTTGGGGCCACCAGGTGCGCGGTCAGAGCGGTCTCGGTGGTGCTCATTGCCCAGATGTGCAGATCGTGCAATTCCTGCACCCCCTCGGTTCCGGAAATAAACTTGTCGATCCCTACTGCGTCGATGCCGGGAGGGACGCCATGCAGTAGCAGTAGAACGGAATCTCGCAACAACCCCCACGTACCAAAAAGGATGACTGCTGCGATGAAAAGTGAGATGGCCGGGTCGATCCAACTGACCGCATATATTTTGGTAAACAGCCCGGCAACTACAACACCCAGAGAGACAGCGGCATCTGCGGCCATATGTAAAAACGCACCACGGATGTTGAGATCATGCAGGCAGCCTCGCAAAAACAGGAGCGCGGTCAGCAGATTGATCAGAACACCGATCCCAGCAACCACCATGATTGTGGTCCCCTCCATCTGCGGCGGGTCCTTAAACCGCTGGACTGCTTCCCAAGTGATCGCGCCGACCGCAAGGAGCAGTAAGAGGGCGTTCAGAAATGCTGCCAGGATGGAGCTGCTTCGCCATCCATACGTCCTTCGCCGTGTGGGTCCGATTCTCCCGAGATAATATCCACCCCAGGCCAGCAGCAGTCCGAGGACATCACTCAGATTATGGCCCGCATCGGCGAGCAGGGCGAGCGAACCGATGGCCAATCCAAAACCGGCTTCTACCGCGATATAGATCGTGTTGAGCACGATGCCAAAAGCGAAGGCAAAATTATAATTTGTTTTGCCCTGGTCGTTGCTGTGGTTGTGGACGTGCATCGGCTAATGGGCTGGGAGGCTCCGTACTTTTTATGCGGCTCTCTATTAGTCGGCCGCTTCGACCTGCAAATATTCACGTGGCTTGTAAAGCCAGGCGACAACGACAAACAGACATGCAGTGCCCAACATTAATTGCGCAAAGAACCAGAAGTACGCTGCGCCTGCCAGATTCTGTCCACCACCTACAGACATTTGTGTCGTGAACGATTTTGCTTCATTATCAGAATCGTCAACCACATCCGTTCCGGTATTATTGTCGGCAGCCATTTCCGCCTTGCGCCGGGCAAGCCACGGTTCAGTAGGATGAAAAGCAGATGTCAGGTCGCCTCCGGAATTGGCTTCCATCGCTATTTCTTCTTCTGTTTTGGCAATTCTTGTCACGCTCAGATTGAGATCATCCGCCGTTAGATGCTCTCCGTCTGGACCACTGCTGCTGATCAAAAATAATTTGCTGTTTATTAGGTCATATCGATACGGATTCCCGCGTACGTCTTGCAGCGCTTCTATTAGCTTTGTTCCCTGCGCATCAAGCGGGAGCGCCTGATGTGCATCCCAGTGTTTTTCAATTTCAACGAGCGCCACATTTAACTGCTGATTTTCTGAAGTGTGAATGTCCAGTTGTTTGCCGTCGGTCGAGTAAAGTATCTCAACGGCGGATTCCGATTCAAAGTTGCCGCCCGGGCCTGACAATTTCAGCAGAAAATGTCCCTCTGGGGTTTTGTCTGATTCCAAACCGGCTTCGGCCGCCGAAGCATGGAAGAACCCTGGTTCAATGTCGCCTCCTTGCGACCTCCGTGAGAGGGAGTGCATCAAATCGGTCGCCGGGGCGGTACCTTCTGGCACAATAATATAGTTGTTGACCGCCGCGGTGAAAAAATTTCCAAGAGATACGCTCATCAAAAATAGCGCCATGATCACCGATTTCATCTTGCGGGGTGCCTGGGTATAGCTGAACTCCAGGCAGGTGATTGAAACCATCACCTCAGCTGCAGTAAGCAGTCCGTAGGCCATCACCTGCCATCCGATAGAGGGCCTCCCGCCGGAGTCGATGATTTCCTGGGCAACAGAAACGATGGCGAACGCGCCGACCATAACAAACAGGCCTATCGAGATTTTTCGCATTGGGGTCAGTGGAAAGACGGCGTTGATTACCGGATACACCACAAACTGGAAAAGCGGGATAAAGACAAGGATTAAGATCGGGTTGACCGCCTGGATCTGCGAAGAGAGCCAGGTGATCCCCAGCCAATGCCGGTCCATATCTTCAGCTTGCAACACCCACGACGAGCCCATTTGGTCAAACAGGGCCCAGAAGACAGCGACAAACACATAGATCACCATTAATTTCCAAATTGCCGAGAGGCCTTCGCGGCTGAACGTTTCGCCGAAAAAAGCTTGAACACCGCCCGGGGGTACGTGAATAAAGACCTTGCGTCCCATCCAAAAGGCAATTGTGGCGATTCCCATCAAAACACCCGGTATTCCAAACGCCCAGTGGGGGCCATACCACTCCAGCAGCCAAGGCGTGAGGAGCGTCGACAAAAAAGCACCGGTATTGATCGCAAAATAAAACCATCCGAAGACACGGGTCAACAAGTGGCTATTTGTCTGACCAAATTGATCGCCCACGTGGGCCGAGACACACGGTTTGATGCCTCCCGAACCAATCGCGATCAGCACCAAGCCTGCGAGCATCCAGTTGAGTGGTACTCCCTGGACGCCCATAATCGCTAGTGCGGCATGTCCCAGACAGTACACCATCGAGAGCAAAAGAATCGTTAAATATTTTCCCAGCACAATATCCGAGAGCAGGGCCCCAAAAATGGGAAAGAAATAAACGGCCGAATTAAAAAGGTGGACGTTTGCGGTCGCTTCGGCGTCGGACATCTCGCTGCCGGGCAAAGACCCCTTCATGAAGATTAAATATTGGGTCATAAAAATAATCAGGATACCCTTCATCCCGTAGTAGCTGAATCGCTCGGCCGCTTCGTTGCCGATGATATAGGGAATGCCTTTTGGCATCGCCGTGGTTGGTATTGGCGCGGTGCGATATTTTGATGTCATGCGATTCTCTCAGCTTGTTGCTGCGTTGTTCAAAAAAGCAAGTCGATTCGTATTAAACTATCCGCCCATAATCAGAATAAAAGGGGTAAAGCAAAAAACAGGAATGGCGAGAGAGGCGAGGCCCAGCGCATAGCGCCACGGTCCCAGCTTAACCGTATCATCCGCCGTCGGGGGATGCTCAATGCCAATAAAAAGCACCAAGATCAACATCAACATCCAATTGTACGATTCGGTCAAGACGATAAACACAATTGCCACCAGCAAAAATGCCCGCGCAAGCCAGATGGTGTAGCGGCCAAAGAGCGCATAGGCAACGTGGCCGCCATCGAGTTGGCTGATCGGCAGCATGTTGAGCCCCGTCACCAGCATCCCCACCCAGGCCGCCATGTAAATTGGATTGACCATAAACGTGAATTCCCGCTCGAGGAGAGAGGGGTCGTTGTGTTTTTTTGCATATTCGGTTTTTACCTCCTCGAGGTCGTGGAGGACCGGGATCAACATCTTTACTAAAAGTGGATCGCCATAACCTCGGGCTTCGGGGATTTGGGGCACCGGCTCTGCGACACTCAGGCCGTAGACCAGCAGCGGAATGGTCAGGCCCAGGCCTGCGAGGGGACCGGCCAAACCGATATCAAAGACCTGTTTGCGGTTGGCGCTGCGAGGGTCCATGCCGATCACCGCGCCGAGTGTTCCCATGAGCATCATGGGGACGGGAATAAAAAACGGAAAGCTGGCGGGGACTTTGTAGCGGAGTGTCATGATAAAGTGGCCCATCTCGTGAAAGAGCAAGATGAGCATCACGCCACCCATATACATCAAGCCTGTCCGCCAGTTTTTTTTAAGGCCATCTCGCCAACTGACCAACACCGTTTGCCTACTGCGAGAAACCTTCGTCTTGCCCTCAGCGTCCGTATAGGTTTCTCCCTTTTCGACTTCCGTAATCATGGGAGAGCCAAGAATGGGGGTCTCCCAGATATTCCAGCGGTAGCAGCCCGCAGCATAGGTGGTGAAGCAGGTGGCCAAAAAAAGCAAGATTGGCAACCGGCGGCGACGGCGGCGGCGATCGTCTACCAGAATTGCATCCAGGACTTCCCCTTCTCCGGAGGCAGCGGGCAAGCCTTCTGTGTGTTGGAGATTTTCTCGATGCGATGCTTCGTACTCGCTCATTGGCTCAAAGATACCAAAACGAGCCTGCCAGTACATCTGCAGTCTACCGAAGGAAGAGGCCGCCCAACCGGTCGCACCGATCTATTCACCTTCTGAATCGGCGGCGAGGGTGAGCCGTTTATATTGTCCCGCAACCCAGCGTGGAATATCGATCTTGTAGTAGCGAGAAAATCGGCTCTCGCTCGGGCCACCGGGAAGATTTGTCCACGCCTCATCGCAGCCAAGATCGGTCACAAAATGGTAGCTCGGGGCAAAGGTCGATTCCCGCTTTGCCGAGCGAAACAGGTGGCCCTGAAATGGCGTCGCATGATTTCCGGGCATTGCCATCTCGGCAGAACGATATCCCAGAAGCCGACCCACGCGATGGCCATCGAAAAAACGATTGGTAAACCGGAAGGCGTTGACTTGGGACCATGGTTTTTCATCTTCCGGTTTTAATCGTTCGCTCGCGCGGCGGATCAACTCGCCCTTATCCCTCTGTTTCCACCAGTGAGAAGTCTCTTTTTGCAGAAGTTTGTCGATCGCCGTAAGAAGCATGGTCGAATAACCGATCCGGCTACCCAAGTAAAACATTCGTCGCCAGCCAATTCCGCCATGCTCGGTACTGTCCTGTCCAAAAATTTCCAACAGAATATTCCGATAGAGCCGCTGAAACAGGGATGCCTCAAGACTTTCTGGTGTGTATGTACAGGGCCACTCCTGTAACCTTTTCTTAAGGTCCCCTTCCGGAAGGTGCGGTAAAATGATTGCCAACAGGTCGCGCGCCTGCAAGCTCACAACATCGTATTGCAGGGCCTGCATATCCGCGAGCGTTGCCAATGGCAATTCAGCGAGGCGTTCGTTGACGCGGCGATACCGATATTCGGGAAGCTGCATCGTGACGTAGAGAGGACCCCCCGGTGGGTTAATGTTCTCATTCGCGGAGGCCACAAAACCTTCCGGTGGATCGTATTGTTTCGGCAGCGCCTCAGCATCCTGCCAGCCCCGCCAGTGATTTTTGGCATCGGCGGCCGAAGCTGGTGCCAAACCACTTTGTCCGTCCCGGCGAATTGGTATCCAGCCACTCGCCTGTTTGCCAATATGACCATCTCGATCCGCAAAGATCCAATTGAGTGTGGGTTGAGGATTGTCGCGAACGGTTTCCATCGCCTGTTTGGTGCTCCGGCTGCCGATCAGCTTGAGCCACGTGGCAATCGATTGGCCCACCCCTGCGGCCGTGCCTGCCCAGGCAACCGACAGATAATGCCCCTCTCCAGCTGATTCTGGGTCACATTCGAGTGTACCAACATCATTGTAATAAATTGGCACAGAGATTGTTGGGCCCCCTTTGCGCTCGATCCGTTCGTCGCGACGTAAAAAATCGTGCCAGTCCTCACCGCGGCGATACTGCCAACCGGTCATGCCGCCACGACGACACTCCTCAACAAAGAAATCACTCGTGTCTGCTTTCAGATATGTAACCGCCCATGCGAGACGGTTGGTGCGGGCAACACCAAAGAGGGGGCAGCCTGGTAGCGTAGCGCCCATCACATACTGATCTTCCCACTGCAAGACCGCTTCATACCAGATCGCCGGCAAGCGGTTGATTTCCAAGTGGGGATCGGCGGCCAACAGGGCGTGGCCTGTTGCGCTCCTAGCCGGGCTGATCGCCCAGGCATTACTTCCGGCCAATCGTGGGAGGTCTGCAATCAATTCCAGCGATTCATCCGAAAGGCGGTGGGCCATT
>JASMGX010000108.1 GCA_030751095.1 Pirellulales bacterium
AGATCGCACCTGTAGTGACAAGACCGAGCTTGCGATTTGCAACGAGCGGCTTTGGAAGGGAGGCGGGATCAAACTCCATGCCACCGACCGAAACGCTCTTGAGTGTCTCCCCCTCGACCGGCTTTGCATCAGAGACCGCCAGCAGCGAGTCCTCTCTGCCCGGAGCGGTCAGCAGAGCGTCGCGCTGCCCTTCGGTGTTGTTCGCAAAGGACACCTCCCCCTCCTCAACGGCCGATCCTTTTTGCTCCGCTGCCGGCAACGACCCGCACATCTGCAGTGCCAAGAGCGGAAACGCGGTGCCACTATAGGTGATAAAGTGGGAATCGTCCGTGTTGAGCGACCGCGTCCACCAGCGTCCCGATGCCTGTTGGTGCGAGGTAAGCCATGCAAGCCCCCGCTGGATTTTTGGGTCATCGGCCGCAAGGCCCGCTTCGCGCAAGACGATGATCGCCAATCCCGTCATGTGCCCGTCGCTCGCAGGGTCGGCAAAGTCCGCTTCGGCTCTCAGTTTTTCCTCGCGATTGCCGCGTCCCCATGCCTCGGGTGCGGCCATGGTGCGGATCGACCACCCACCATCATCGCGCTGATGCTGCAAGAGCGTTTTGATCAGTTGTTGTTTCTTGGCCTCATCGAGCAGATCGGGCATCCGTGCAGCGGCCCAGAGCAGTAGCGTGCGGCCATAATCGTGCGGGGCTTCTGTGCGGAGATACGATTTGAGCTGCGTCACGTCCGCGAGCAGTTCCTGGTCCTCTTCTTCGTTCAGCTTTTCGAGCCATCCGGGGGCAGTCGCGGCGGCCATGGCTGCGACCGTTGCGAGGTGGTAGGCGTCCGATTCATACGGAGGCCAGCAATTCTGCGTGCCCCACGAGCCGTGTTCGCGCTGGAGTGCGAACATGAGACGCAGCGCCCGATCGGTCTCGGGCGAAAGCTGACCTCTCACGTGCGCGTCCCATTCGGCAAGACCGGCAGCCAGATAAATGACCTGTGCCGGCGCGACCCCCCGCTGCAATTTCTTTGGTTCCTCGGCCGCGAGCGACTCAAGTTCAGCGAGAAACAACGTGCGAATCGCCGCATCCGGCCTACCGAGCGTTTGACTCAGTGCGGGCCGCACGACCATATAGGTCCCATCGGTATGGCAGCTGATGCATTTATGTTTTCCGTGCCAGGCCAAAGCGGCATCTTTTAGATACTTTTGTGCCAGTGCCGCCGATACGCCCTTGCGCAGCGGTTCATCGGCCGACGCTGCGGGGATACGGATCTCGCCATGTGCGTACTGCAGCGCGGCAGCCGCTTGCTCTGCCACCGGCTCCTCGGCAACCGTTTGCGATTGAACGAGAAGCGATTGGGCCAGTAGCGAGAGGACCAACGCGCGGGCGAGTTTGCGGTAACTCTTAGCGATAGAACTGTCCTCTGGAAAAGGCGCCAAACCCAGCATGCCCTCCATTAGATACGATCGACTCAGTGGATTAAAGAGGGGCGAAGCGTCGCCTCAGTGAGATGAACTGCAAACAGTTTAAGATGAGCCAATCGTCAATCTTGAAGGTTGACTACAAATCCTTCAAAAGGGATCGGTCCTCCTCACAAAGTTTCTCCAGAGAAACGTTTATGACTTTACCATCCTGCTTTTTCAGTACAGCCTTTCCGTCAACTAATTCCACAAACGTTGCTCTTACGCGAAACTTCCCGCTGGTATCTTCCCAAATCCTCATTTTTTTAACTTTGCGCAATGCTTTGGCCAACTTTCTCTTGGCCAGCTCTTCTTCCACCAGATTTGTTAATTCTTCACGATCATCTGCAGACATTCGTGATTCGACATTGTAAAGCCGAATATAATGCATCCTCCCAATGGTGCCCCGACGCCCCGGCACGAACCCAAAATGAGAGTCGGCTTCCCCACGAACTGCCAAATAATCAACCGATAGGATGTTTTGTGCCTGCAAGCTATCTCGTGACTGTTTAACGACTGAGGGACTGTTCTTTAAATTTCTTTCCATCCAAAACCAACGGTTTCCGAATGTTGCAATCACTCCATCGTCATACGCCATTAAAATCCGGACGTCACCCCTTACTCGGATAATATGTCCCGGGCTTGCGTTGTGTATCGGCCGCGCCTTGAACACACTCTTCAATCCTTTGTGCAACGCCCTTGCTAATTCGATATCATTCAGCGAAAGAATATTGTTTTTTAGTTTGAGAACAATGAGAGCTTGCAACTGCTTCTCTTTTTCCGCACGTTGTTTTTCTCGCTCCGCTTTTTCAGCCCGTTCTTGTTCCGGATCTTTCTTCCCGGGAATTCTGGGTGGAACAGGCGGCAGATTGAAACCAGAACCTGCATTTCCGCCTGGGTTCACCACAATGTCGCCATAATTATAAAGTCCGTTTTGGCCATAATCCGAGCCGAAATTTCCGTAGTCACCGCCACCATAGTCATATTGGGTATTGTCTTGACCAATGAGACTGGAACTATGGCTGGCAAAAAGAAAGATCGCGAGAAGGAAACCGTTGCGCGTCATTTGTTAGCCCCCTGGTAAAAAACCAGACTAGAACTTTTTGATTGTATAAGACCACCCCACGAAGTACCAGCGAAATACTTGGGCGGAGGAGGAAGAGCACCGGGAATCAAACACACAACCCGTTTTTCGGCGAATAAACGGCAATTGCCGCCGGCCGCTTTTTAAGTTTCTCTGCCTCTACGTTGCGGCCTGTTTTACGGTCAAGCGCGGCCATGCAAAGAATTGACGATTGCATGTTCTATTAGGGCAACCAGGACTTGCGTAGCGGTTACCTTGACAAGCCTAAATGGATCGCGTAGAGTGAAAGAGCAACAAGGGTACTTTCAAACGAGAGCCGACCTTTGTGGCAAGAGGTAAGCGAGAAACGCTTTCGCGAAGAGCAACAAGCGTTTTTCTTGTCGTGCTTGGCTTTTTGGGAATCTTTTTGATTCCGAGAGAATCATGCATGCACTTTGCTGCCAACTACTCGGTTGCATCAACCGCTCTGGAAAGCTGCAGGCGTTTTAAAAACGCACTGAATTCTGTGAATTTCTTGCTTGTCCAGAGTTCCCCGTGAATTGGCATTGTACGGGAATCGCATCGCGCTGAGCCTTCTTTGAGGTTCTACCGATGTACTCGGACAATGTCTGTGATGATTCATTGGGGGTTTTGCACGATCTCGTGCAGCACTTCTATGAGGCCATCATCGACGCGTCCATTATCGACCCGTCTATCATCGACCCGTCTATCATCGACGTAGTGAAGGCATGCTCGCATCAATCAGAGCGCGCTGCTTTATCGCTTCATCGAAATACATTTGTCAAAAGAAAATACTTAAAAAGGTCGAACGCGACCTGAATGATAAAACACACTTACCGAGGAGATGCAGTTGAAGACTTTTGAAGAAATGGACCTGATTGCTCCGCTACAGCGGGCACTGAAGGACGAACAATACAAAACCCCTACGCCGATTCAAGCGAAGACGATTCCTGTCGCAGTTTCCGGTCGCGATGTACTGGGATGTGCCCAGACGGGAACCGGCAAAACTGCGGCATTTGCGTTACCCATTCTCAACCACCTTGGCCAACGCAATCGAAAGGCAGTCTCTCAACGTCCATTTGTACTGGTTTTGGCTCCCACGCGCGAATTGGCAATTCAGATTTCAAATAGTTTTTCCACCTATGGCAAACACCTAAAATTGCGTCAGGCACTCGTCTACGGCGGAGTGGGACAAGCAACTCAGGTGCGTGCCATGAACCGTGGGGCGCATATTCTTGTAGCCACGCCGGGAAGGTTGCTCGACTTGATGGATCAAGGCCACATTAATCTAGCTCAAATTGAAATGGTCGTACTCGACGAAGCGGACCGAATGCTCGACATGGGGTTTTTGCCCGACGTCAAACGGATCCTCTCTCGACTACCTCGCAAGCGTCAAACATTCTTTTATTCGGCAACGATGTCACCGACTATTGTCGACCTTGCAAAGCGCATGCTCACACAACCGGTCAACGTGAAGATTCAGTCGAAATCGGCGAGCGTCGACACCATTGAACAAAAAGTTCTTTTTCTCCGCCGCGATCAAAAGCAGGAATCCTTGCGCAGCATTGTGGCTGCCGAGGACGCTGGTCAGGTATTGGTGTTTACAAGAACAAAACGGGGGGCGGATGTGGTCGCCCGAAAATTAGATCAAAGCGGCATTAACACGGCGGCGATCCACGGCAACAAATCGCAAAATGCCAGGCAGCGCGCTCTCGAGGCATTTCGAAAATACCGGGTTCAGGTTTTGGTGGCCACCGATGTCGCAGCAAGAGGCATTGACGTCGACGGCATTACCCATGTCATCAACTTTGATATCCCGATGGACCCGGAAAGCTATGTCCATCGCATTGGGCGCACCGGGCGGGCCGGGGCGAGCGGCATTGCGATTTCATTTTGCACTGAGGGTGAGCGGCGAGAATTACGAGAAATTCAAAAATTACTGGGAAGCAGCGTCCGTTTGATTACCGATCATTCGCAGGCCCCCACCGAGCAGCAGCATCGTTCGTCGACACCTCATGCGAAGGGCAGATCGACAGCGAGGCGGTCATCCTCACGTCGTTCCTCGCCGAGCTCGTTTGCACAAGCAAGCACCGCGGATGGAAAGCCGAAAAACAAACGCAAGCAGCGTAAGGGCCGCAATGCAAGGCAGCGCGTCAAGCAAGCGAGCACTTCAAAACGTTGAGCGAACGCTCTGCGCTCGGCAAGAGTTAAAAAAGTACACCCCAGAGGATTCGAACCTCTAACCTTCGGTTCCGTAGACCGATGCTCTATCCAATTGAGCTAGGGGTGCAACTGCGGACACCCATCCCGCACGCTGGATTATAGATGCTTTCGCCCAGCCGGACAGGGTGCGCAAGGAAAATGACGCGGGCCGATATTCTCCAACGGACCAGACCGCAAGAGCCCCGCCCTCGACTACGAATTATGCATGCGAGCTACAAAAAACCACGCACCGAGCGCAATCACAAAAAGGACCCCACAGACAAGCCAGAAGGCACCAGGATAGTGGTCTCCCGGTACACCAGCCACGTTGATCCCCAACAAACCAGTCAAAAATCCCAACGGAAGAAACACCGTCGCCACCACACCGAGGCGGTACGTCGCACGATTCATCCTGTCGGCCAGTTCACTTTCGATCTGGTCCTGAATAAGATTGCTCCGCTCGAGAAAAAAGTCCAACGTGCGGGCCTGACGGGTTAATTCGTTCGCCGCGAACGCCAACTCCTCACCCGACTGAATCGCCAGATGCGTCTCCGTGTCGACGGCAGTCTCTTCGACAATGCGAGCGAGCATCGTAATGTAACGGCGGTCCCGAATCAGTTGCCTGCGAATCTGACCCAATTCGTCAATCGGCATGTCGCGATCATCCTCAAACGCGTGGTCCTCCAACTCGTCAACCAACCCCGCAACGCCATCGAGATTGCCTTCAATCCGCGCCGCAATCCGTGTGACCAACAACGCCAGGATACGCCAGGCCCGATCGACCGGCTCACGCTCTGTGTTCAATGCCTTCCACAATTCTTCCAGCACGATAACGGGACCCCGCCTGGCGGTGATAATCCGCTCGGAAGTGATCAAGATTCCGATCTGGGTCAACGCATCGGCCGACTCTGCAATCGGTGAAAGCTCCATGTAACAAATTCGCAAATAGACCCCTTCGGGTACAACGATGCGGCGGTTCCGCTTGGATCGGCCACGCAAGATGTCTCGCGTCTGTTCACTGAGCCCCACCTCCTCGCAAAGCCAGCGATCGATATTTTTTTCGCGATCGATGTCTGTATCATCGAGCGTCAAATCGATCCACTGCGGACCTTCTGTGTCGTCGCGCAGGGTCTCGTCGATGCTGTCGTAGCGAATGAGTTTCATCGGCTGCTCGCTCCTCCCGCGGGGTAAATGCCCCCCTTCGGCAATCATGGCACCCGGTATGCCGTCCGTTCTGCTAGGGATGCCATTATTCCGATCTCTATCCATTCTGCAAGATATCGGGCAAAATACGACCGGCAAAAGCTCCCGACGACCCGCTCGGGCGAGTTTGCCCCCAATACCTGATCCGCCTCAGCCCATCGCCCGCTCTGCTCCCTGCTCGCCGCTGACAAAACCCAATGATCCTCAAGGCAGAGAACCTGTGTCGCTGCAACACCGCGACAAACGAACCGTTGCTCACCGAGGTGTCGATGCACATTACGGGCGGCGAGCGGATCGCAATTTCCGGGCCAACGGGAAGCGGCAAGACGCTCCTGCTCCGCGCACTGGCACTGCTCGATCCGGTCGCCCGTGGCAGAATCCTCTGGCATGACACACCGGTCGGTGGCGGGCGCGTGCCGGAATTTCGAAGCCGGGTCATCTACCTGCACCAGCAGCCTACGCTTGTCGATGAAAGAGTTGAAGTTTTGCTCCGGCAACCGTTTGCGTGGAAAATCCATGCGGGGAAACAATTTTCCAAAGATCGCCTGCACGACTGGCTCAAACACCTCGGGCGGCCCGCATCTTTTTTAGAAAAACAGACGGCCGATCTTTCGGGCGGTGAAAAACAGATCGTCACCCTGTTGCGGGCCATCCAACTCGACCCGCAACTCCTGCTGCTCGATGAGCCGACCTCAGCGCTCGATTCCGATTCGGCCGCTGCACTGGAAACACTCGTTGCCGACTGGCTCGGTGAAGCACCCCGCGAGCGGGCCACACTCTGGGTCTGCCACAATGCACCGCAAGCCCAACGCGTCGCCGACCGACTCCTCTTCATGCACCGTGGACAGCTTGCCACCGATGAGGCTCGCGCATGAACTACTACCCGCTCTCCTATATCGATCTTGCTCTCACCGCGTCTCTGATTCTCATTAACGGGGCCATTTCGATCGCCCTGCGACTCAACATGGGCCGAACGCTGCTGCTGGCGAGCGTGCGGACCATCTGCCAACTCCTGTTGGTCGGCCTTATCCTCGATTGGATCTTTTCCGTCGATCGCTGGTACCTGGTGCTCGCGATGCTCTCGATCATGACACTCATCGCCGCCCATACCGCCGCTGCGCGCAACGACCGCCGTTTTCCCGGCATGTGGCTCAATACCATTGTCTCGATGTGGGCAAGCAGTTGGCTCATCACCGCCTTTGCACTACTGGTCGTCCTGCACGGCATCGGCAACTGGTACCAGCCGCAATATGCCATCCCGCTGATGGGCATGGTGCTGGGCAACACCCTCAACGGGATCTCGGTGGGCCTGGCCACACTCACGGGAGAACTTTCCATGCGCCGCGAGAATATCGAGGCCGACCTCGCACTCGGGGCTACGCGGTACGAAGCGGCCCTGCCGATGATCCGCCAGTCGATCCGTCTGGGTATGATGCCGATCATCAACTCGATGATGGTCGTCGGACTCGTCAGTCTGCCCGGGATGATGACCGGCCAGCTTTTGGCAGGTACGCCACCGGTCGAGGCTGTTAAGTACCAGATTATGATCATGTTCCTGATCGCCTCGGCCACCGCCCTGGGGACCGTCGCGGTCGTCTCCCTGAGCTTTTTGCGGCTCTTCAACCGGGACCATCAGTTCCAGTTCGGCCTGCTCACAAAAAAACGGCCGTAGTACGCCGTAGTAGCAAACTGTGGCCCACCGCCAAGCTAGCGTGGTGGCCAGGTGGGGCTGCCACCGAGATACGGAAACTGATCAAACTGCTCGCCACTGCCGAGAATCCGCGGGTCGCGCGCTCCGATGAGATGCGCGGTGAGCTTCTCGGAGAGCTGCTGCTTGAGCTTTGCATACTCCGCCTCTCCGGCCACGTTTCGCAGCTCTCCAGGGTCGTCCGCCAAGATATACAACTCCTCGGCCGGCCGCTTGGCAAATGAGAGATCGTATTTTTCGCGCATTGCAGGATCTTCGCGATGGTTCCAGAGATAGGTTTTGGTGGGAGAGTTATCGCAGTCACCGAGCCAGGACTTTTTATAATACGCCTTCTTATACTCGGGGGTGCCTGCCGGCCAGCGGTCGGGCTCGAAGTTGCGGATATAGAGATAGTCATCGGTCCGCAGCGCCCGCATCGGATAGCCGCCCGGGTTGTCCAACTCCTGGGCCGGAACATGCCGCTCGCGGCCGACGACGACGTGATCCCGGTCAGCTTCGACGCGGCCGGTACCGCTACCGGTCAGCAGCGGCAACAGGCTGCGACCGGTCATCTGCTCGGGAATCGCAACATCGGCCACCTGCAAAAATGTCGGGGCGATGTCGGTGAGCAACACAAAATCGGTCACGGTGCGACCGGGTGGCACGCGCTTGGGCCAGCAAATCGCCAGCGGCACATGCACCCCGCAGTCGTAGAGATTTCCCTTGCAGCGGGGAAAGGGCATCCCGTGGTCGCCCGTTACGACCACGAGTGTGTTTTCAAGCTCGCCCTGAGCCTCCACGATAGCAAGAAGCGCGCCCAGCTCGCGGTCAAACCGTTCTACCTCGAAATAGTAGTCCGCCACATCCGAACGGACAGTCGGTGTGTCGGGAAAATGCTTGAAGAGATGAACCTTTTCCAAATCCATGCCGCGGCGCTTGCCCGAGCCGGCCTCGTAGCCGCGATGCGGATCGGATGCGCCGAACCAGAAACAGAACGGGGTCCCCTCCGGTCTGGCAGCAAAAAACTTTTCGACGCTTCCGAAGCGACTGCCCCCGGGCTGGCCCTCGCCCGGCCCCCAGCACTTGCGATACGAACCGACGAAATAACCCGCCTTCCGCAGCAGGTCGGGATATTCCGGATAGCGGCCCGCCGGCCAGTGGCTGTGGAGGTTCGCGCCGGTACCGAGCCGCCAAAAATCCTGCCCCGTAATAATGGCGCCACGACTCGGCGTGCAGGACGGGGAAGAAACATACGCGTTGGTAAAGAGCACCCCATCGCGGGCGATTCGATCAAAGTTGGGAGTCTCGACGACCGCGTCGCCGTAGGCACCCGCATGGGGCCAACCCCAGTCGTCCGCAATGGCAAAAATAATATTCGCCCGCTCTGCAGAAGGTTCTGCAGCAGCAGTGGGGCTCGCCATGAATAGAAGGGGAAGAACCGCAAAGAGAACAGCATGTATCGGACCGTATCGCATCGACTCCCTCCAACATTGTCTAGCAAATCCTCTGCAGCGGAACCCGACGCAACCGGGCATAGTGCGGGCCTACGATGCCGCTGCACCCATGCACAGGATAACCGCTCGGCAAGCAAGCGTCTATCAAGGTGTCTTGTAAAAAGGAACCCGTTCGCTTCGACTGGGACTAGCGAGACGGACAACAAGATCTGCTCAAACACTCTTGAGAAAACCGGACGTGCCCGAAATTCCAACGATCCTCCATTGGCTTCTCGTCTGCTCGGTCGTGATGTTCGTCGCGAGTTTGATCCTTTTGCCATACATCGTCATCCGACTGCCTGTCGATTATTTCACGCGCACCGCACCGACACAATTCGCCCGGCAACATCCTTTGGTCCGACTCTTGCTGCTCGGAATCAAGAACCTGCTCGGCGCGATACTGCTCGGTGGCGGTTTCATCATGCTCTTTACGCCGGGACAGGGGATTTTGGCGATCCTCATCGGCCTTGCCCTGATCGATCTTCCCGGAGCCCACCGGCTCAAGATGTCACTGCTCGCCCGCCCGAGGGTAATCGCCGCGCTGAACAAAGTGCGGCACCTGGCCCACCGCGAACCGTTGCTGGTGCCTTTGCCACATGCAAGCTCTGGTGCAAAAACCGATCGGGACAAACCGCCGAGCAGCACGCCGGATTCGTAGCAAATCTACAAGTCCGTTGGGAAATCGGTCACTCCGGCCGCCTCCATCGCCAGCAGTCGCCGCTTGGTGGCGACACCACCGCCAGCCGAAAAGCCGCCCATGCGGCCACCGGCAGAGACCACGCGATGGCAGGGGACGATCAGGGGCAACCGATTGAGTGCCATCACCTGTCCCACCGCCCGCGCACCAGCAGGAGAACCGGCACGCCGAGCCAATTGCCCATATTCTATAGTTTCACCATAGCGGACCTCGCGGCAGAGCTTAACTACGCGACGAGAAAACATGTTTAGATGTTCTAAACCGATCTTCACGTCCCGAAAGTCTTGGACTTCACCGGCGGCATACGAGCGGATCCGCCCGACAAGCTCCCTGAGCGGCCGTGCGAGCCCTTTTTCGCTCCGGCAGCTCATTGCGCCATCGGTAAACTCTGCCAGGGCGCGCAAAGCCCCCGCCCTGCAGGGATGGCCGAATGTGATCCGGTGCGGTGTCGATTGGTCGCAAAGAAGCCCAAACCAGCCTAATTGACAACGAAACAGATACCGCTGCGGACAATATACTGGCATCGTGAGTATAATCCTGGTAGGCTTTGGTGTGGATGGCGGAAAGATTCTACCTATTCCTACCGTGGCCGCAAATGCGGCTCTCTGCTGGCTGATTACCACCCTTGTCTTTGGCATCCAAGCACAGGAAATACCGTCATGAATCCGTTCGGATCGTTTGGTGACGATTTTTACATCAATATGACACTCACTACCGAAATGCCCCTGCCGAGCAATCGGGAGGCGGTGCTTCACTTCTTTGAACGGATCCAGAAACAGTATCCGTCGATGCGCAATTTTTATTGCCGGGACAAGGGCGATTTTGTGCTCGAGGAAGATAAGGGCCAGGGACATTATCGCTGGAACACCATCGACCAGCGTCGGATCTGTTCCGGTTATGTCAATCCAGAATCGCTCGAGGACGCCCTGGCCCAACATCGGTTGGTACTGGATATCGCTCCCTACATGCTGTCGGTCAGCCCGTTGGACTGCGATGCCCTCGACCTGCTCTTTGGATTTGACTTTACCTACCGCGGCAACCACAACGGATTGGTCGCCGATGCCCTGGGAATCAATGCCCCCCTGGAACATTTGGCCGAACATATGGGCGGGACCGTCATCAATTACGAACCGTCCATCACCCTTGCCCTCAATGACGAATGCCGCCTGCAGTGCCGCATGAACATTGAGACCCGCACCAATGCATTCCAGGTACGGACCGGCGAATTTCCCGAGGAACAACTCAGTGTCTACGTGACGGCAAGACAGTACGGCAGCCTCGACCAAGACATGACGTATATCGAAGCGCTCGAGCGTCTCACGAAAATTTGTGAGGATATGGTGGAGGGGCAGGTGGTCGACAATGTACTGCAGCCGCTGGCCCGAGAAATCGCCCTGCGTTAAAACGCGTTAAAGCGCCGTTAGAGGCCCGCTTCCCTAATAGGCCCGCTCCCCTAATATGTGGCCCAATACCCAGGCCCGCCTATTCGCTCTTCTGATTACTGCCCCCGCGACGACCGCGTCCGCCACGCGAACGGCCACCACGCGAGCGGCCGCCCCGGCCAGGCGAACCATTTTGGGGAGATTTGGCCCGGGACTCGATGTTGGCGCTTACTATCACACCGACCGCATCCTGCCAAGTGGTAATGTTCCGATGGCTCGGCCGTCGTCGCGACGAGGATGGATCTGAGTCATCGTCATCTACATCGTCCGACAACGATACGTCCTGCTCCACCTCGTCATCGGAGGAGGTGTCGGATGTCTCTTCCGGGCAGTCCTCCGAACGTTCCGGTGTAGAACGTCGGCCCCGTCCGCCACGTCGCCCACGACGCCGGCGTCGGCGTTTCTCGCCGCCCTGCTCTTGTTCATCGGCATCAACCGACGGTGCCGTACCCTCCTCGCCACTATCCTCCGCAGCGGCTGCCGACTCGGAATCCTCCGCATCGGCTGCCACCCGATAGGTCGAAAAATCGACAGCGAGTTCGATCGTTTCCATATCGCCAACGTATTGTTCGATCTCGGCGGAGGACTTTTGTTCCTCTTCCTCTTTCGAAGGCCCACCGCGACCACGACCGCGACCGCGACCACCTCGCCGGCGACGGGAAGGCCGCTTCTTTGAGGCCTGCTCGCTCTGTTCACTGGACTCTGCCGCTGTGGACTCTGCCGCCGTGGATTCTGCCGCCGTGGATTCTGTCGCTGTGGATTCTGTCGCTTCAGACTCTGCCGCCGTGGATTCTGCCGCCGTGGATTCTGCCGCCGTGGATTCTGTCGCTAT
>JASMGX010000109.1 GCA_030751095.1 Pirellulales bacterium
GAAGGGCGTTCAAAGCGGGTTGCAGCAGACGAAAAATACCCCGACCCGGACGGGCTAGGCGGAGTGCCCGACCGGGCCATTGGGGTATCCTTCTGGACTCCGGTTTCAAACTAAATAACTCAACCAGCTTTCATGCAAAAACATGGAATGAACTTCGCTTTCTTAGCTTGTGGCTGGTGTGAGGTGATCCTCCATGATCTGGCTCTTTGGATAGGCGTGCATTCCATGCTCGCTGACATCCAAGCCTTGCGTTTCTTCCTCTGCAGAAACTCGAAGAATGCCCATTGCCTTCAAAATGCCGAAAAGCACAAGCATGGTGCCAAATGCCCAGGCACTAATCACAGCGGTCCCGACCAACTGCGTCACGAACGAAACACCTTCAGCGGTCCCAAAGATACCTGTGGCAAGACCGCCCCAGACACCGCAGAGACCGTGTACCGGCCACGCACCGACCGGATCGTCGATTCCAAATTTATCGAGTGCTATGATTCCGATGACAACCAACAGACCTGCTACCAGGCCGATCACGATAGCGGCCCAGAGGGCGACCTGATCGCAGTTGGCCGTGATACCGACCAGACCGGCCAGGGCACCGTTGAGGGCCATGGTGACATCGGGTTTGGAGAACAAAATCCAGCCGACGAGCATCGCAGCGACCGCACCAGCCGATGCGGCCAGGGTGGTCGTTACCGCAATGTAGGCTGTGATATTTGCATTCTCAGCACCGTAATAGGTCAGTTGGCTACCCGGGTTAAAGCCATACCATCCGATCCAGAGGATCAGCACACCGAGTGCCGCGAAGGCGATGTTGTGGCCCGGCATGGCGACCGATTTGCCTTTAATAAAGCGACCGATCCGTGGGCCAAGCATGATGGCACCGGCCAGGCCGGCAAAGCCACCCACCGCATGGACGATTACCGAGCCCGCAAAGTCGTGAAAGCCCATGGCCTCGAGCCAACCGCCGCCCCATTTCCACATCCCGCTGATCGGATAAATGAATCCTGTGAGAATGGCGCTATAGACCAGATACGACTTGAACTGCATGCGGCCAGCGACCGCACCTGAAACAATGGTGGCTGCAGTTGCAGCGAAGGCGACCTGGAACAGGAAGTCGGCACTGGGGGCGTAGTTCAATTCGGCGGTGACGGCGGAGAGGTCTGATTTCGTTTCAATGCCCAAGCCCCCAATCCCCGATTTTCCAAAACCGAACCATTCGCCCGCGTAATCGCCGCCCGGATACATGAGGCCAAAGCCGACGAAAAAGAAGAGCAGCACGCCGACCGAAAGGTCCATGACGTTCTTGAACAGGATGTTGATGGTATTTTTGGCCGCGTTGAGCCCAACCTCCAGCATCGCAAAGCCGGCCTGCATGAACAGCACGAGCACGGCACAGACAAACATGATGATCGTGTTGAATGTGTAGGCGGACTCCTGTTCAGCAGTGGCCGCTGCGGGTTCATCTGCTGCCAGAGCGACAGAAGATCCCATACTCATGCCGACCACCGCGATGGTCAGCGCCATGATACCCCACGTGGCCCACTGCCAACGCGAGTACCGCCTAAAAAGATTCTTCATTGCATTCCCCTCAAAAAAGATTGCACAAAACAGAAGGAAGAAAACAAAAATAGACGTAGAGACGCATCCGGCGTCCCGCCCGCCCTAAGGACAGACAATGCCCTAGGGGGCGTTGAGCAAAAGGCGTACCGATGCTAGCATCGGACAAACGGGAAAAACGATCAGCGATCGCAAGCTCAAGATAAATAAGAGTTTAAGAAAAATCTCCTGAGATCTTTTGCGCGAGAGCGGCTCGTGGCGTGCTATTGAAATAAGCAGGCACCGTCGCGCGATTGGGCAATTCCGCTCGGCTTCTTCTTCTCCGGTACCTCGAGAGGCGCTGCAGCGTCTAAATGGTATCCGAAGCAGGGAAAGCCACTCGTTTCATCGGGACCCGGGACCCTGAGAACAGGCGTTTTGTCCTCAGTACAACCAGATGGCATCGAACGCGAAGGTCCAGAGGTCGGGTTTGTTATAACTGCCCCCCTCAGGATCGAATCGGCTGGTGGCAGCACCCATACCGTTGTCCCAGTCGTAGCGGACTTCCGGTCGGAAGCAGAGATTGGGCGTTGGACGCCAGTTGACGCCGAGTGTGACCTCAAAATAGTTGGCCCGACTGAGGCCGGGGATCGTTTGTCCCTGGGCATTTTTGGTGTTCAAGTTGGCCCGATCGACGCGAACGCCCTGAGGATCGGAAAACCACTCGGCCCGCAAACCGGCGGACCAAAAAGATGGCCTACGGCCGCGAAATCGAAACTGCTGAATTTGGACGTGGCAAAAAAAGTACCGCCCGCACAATGGTGCGGGCGGTACGTAGTCCTCATTCAAGTCTCGAAAACGTCGTTCTTCCAGTTTAGAAGAAGTAGATCGCGTCGACGCCGAATGTCCACATGTCGGGTTGGGTATAGGCACCGGCAATCGGGTCGTACCGGCTCGTAGCAGCACCCATGCCATTGTCCCAATCGTACCGGATTTCAGGCCGGACACGCAGGTTGGTGGTCGGGTTCCAGTTGGCACCGGCCGTGAGCGCGAAGTAATTAGCGCGTTTGGCCGCTACCGTCCCAGGACCGGTGGCATTCAAACCAGCGCGGTCAACTCTCTGGCCTTGCGGATCAGAAAACCACTCGGCCCGCAAACCGGCTGCCCAGCAACAGTTGAAGTTGTAGTACAGGTAATTGTTCACGCCGTACCACTGGCTTTCGGTAAGACCGTCAGCGGCATTGATAGCACCACCGTTGTTGATCCCGAGATCGGTCTGGAAGACGTAGGTCCAGTTATCAGCAACCATCTGCTGCCAGACGATGCTGTGATTGTAGATATCGCCATCGCCGGTCTGACCAGCGCCGTTATGGAACATCGCACCATTACCCCAGTCACCGGCACATACGGTGTAGGTCAATGAGGTTCGCTCATCATCACTGGTGTAATTGATGCCACCGAGGAAAGTGCTGCTGCCACTATGGGTGAACTGGAACCCTTGATCCCAGCCATTGGTCCAGCCACCATAAAGAGTGACATTGTCTGAGTAAGCATACTCAGCCAGGAAACCGGTGTGCGTAAACGGTTCGCCGTATGTCATGGTGTAGGCATGCGAGTAGAAGAAGTTGTATGGAGCTGGTACGACTTCATAACCCTGGATCGTGTAAAAGTGACCAAAGATCATGGTTAGGTCATCATAGGCGAGGGTCAGATAAGCCTGCGGAATTGCGGCACCATATTGACTGTTCGCACCAAATCCCCAATCGCTGTCCCAACCGGGGCCACCAAACGCTTGGGTGTCAGGGCCATCAACACCAGCCATGATATCGGCATGGTATCCCCAGTCCCAACCGTAGCCTCCGGTATCGGTTGCTTTCTCAATCCAGAACCAAGCTTGGTTCAGGTTGACGTGCGGATCGTTGTTGAATCCAAGTTGGGAGTTACCCACCATCGTGGTGTTGTCATATTCGTTGACGGTGACGCCACCGGAGAACCATCCACCGTATTCGATACCGTAACAATTTTCACATTTTTGCAGCGAGCACATATCGCCACAATCGAGTTCATAGCCACAATCGCATCCAAAGCCCCAGTTCAGGCCAACGTTAGGTGCTTCGTGGACATAGTCGCCATCAGCATCGTAGACGGGAGGATTATTCCTGACGTCGACGGGAGGACCACTCGGGCCAAGATCGCCTTCTGGTTGGGCGACCGTGGTAGCATCGGTAGCATAGTAGCTATCGTAGTTAAACGCTGCTTGATCGACACTGGTAGGTGTCTGCTGCGCAATAGCACTACCAGAGCAAATCAGCCCGGTGATCGCTATGGCAAATGTAAAGTTCAAAACTTTCATGGTAGGTCACTCCGTTTCCCTGAACGAGGATAAAAAGGAAAGTTGTTTTGCGTGTGATGTGGTAACAGGCCGGCATCCCACCCGCATATTCAGCAGGTGCAAAGAGCTCTCCGCCGAAATCTCCGAAGTCATGTCGTTGGACACGAGCAGAGATTTGGCTCAACGAACCTGTAGTCAAAAGTGCTATCGACAACCGTTCTTGGTGCAATTCACCCAAATAAACCGATATTTAGGGCCTATCCGAAGATGCCGACTTGAGAATGTCAAACTCTAACGATTGCGGAGTTGGTAACTAGGAGTTTTGCAGATATACCGGTTTTGGGTGTTTCGTTCACATGGAATGAACGGTGTAGTGGGGTCGCTAGGGGTGAGTGTATTTGTGCATTCGCGACGATGCTGGCAGTTGAACCTCTTTTAAGGTGATAAACGGGGCAAACTTTGACGGCAATAATGAGAGGCGATTCCGACTAAACCTTCCCGCGAATAGCGCAAAGAAAAAGCCCGGCAAACATTTGCCGGGCTCTTCTTTAGGGCTTGAACATCGCCCCAACCCCCTGGGAATCAATTTAGTCTCTACCTTGATTATGGATGCGGCGACGGAATCATACCAGCGTTCTGAATGCCTCCCTTATCACCGCTATATTGTTGGAAGATGATTGCTGTGGCAAGGACTAAGAGTGGTATTGCGACCATGCCGAGAGCCTCACGGATACGAAGGAGACCGGAGCTAATACCACTTTGACTACGGATGGTCCCGGCCGAAGCTGCCAGTAATATCTCTTTGGCGACTTCTGGCGGTGCTGTTCCAGTCGACCACAACTGAATCGGCACGCATACTTGTCGGGATCCAAGTCCATAATATCCACCGCGGAGTCCCTGGAATTCAAAACGGCCATCTTCAAGGGTCTTTGTCGTGGCGAGGATCTGCTGACTGTTTGCTAGATAAATGGCTTCGCCAGATATTGGTTTTCCCGAGGAGTCGACCAGTTGTCCGGCGAGCATACCACTCTCGGCAAGTTCTACCTGTCGTGCGATCAGCGGTTGTGTGATCAAGGGTTTCTCCGCCTGTGATATTAATGGTTCACTGCCATAGCCGATGTGACCATTGATCGTCATGCCGACACAAAGCAGAGCACAGATTATCCATCTGGTGACTAGCGAAAAAACCATACTGGAATATCCTGAATCCTGGGTTGAGTTGTTGTTAAATATTGCTGTTGGATCATCTCAATGTTTTATCACTGACGGGTGCTAGTTTCTTCGGATGAAGAAGTTGCCGTTGTTGGCCACTTCGAAGAGCGGTCGATAGAGTGATTCGCTTGCCGTACGTGCCCGCTTCCTTGGATACCATACGAAGTTCAGAGCGACACCATAGGCGTCTTCTGCTTGAGCGACTGCTCCCTGATGTGGGAGAGGTCCCTTCTTGTCTTTAAGGAGATACCCGAAGTTTCCTGTAAATGCGAAACTATGCGACATGGGTGTCCAGAAGTCACCGCCGATGATCCCTTCCCGATAATCGCTACCACCACCATACAAGCGGGCTTCACCACCGTTGGGAAAGGCCCAGCGTAGAAAGAGGGTGTATTGATCGGCTGCCTGATAACGGACGGTATCGATCAGCCCTCCAGGGCCGAAGGGAGGATTTGGGCGATGTTCTTTTACGGCTGGTTCTGTGTCCGTTGAAAGGGCAACCCAGGTACCAAAATCCAGTCGGCACCAGAATCGATGACTCAATTCAAGTCGTACTTGACTCAGGTCGGTCTTGTAATAGTAGTGGTCTTGCAAGAAGTCGATCGCAATACCCGCTTGCCATGGTTGGAATTCATCTGCTCGTCTAAAAAAGCCAACCGTGAGAAAATCCTGCTCGCGACGATCTGGTCGGTATTCTGTAATCTGGCCGGCCGGTCCGGCGCCATTTGGAAATGTTCGAAAACCGTTGAAGTCACTTTGTATGAAACGGGCACCGACCTGCCAGCCGATGATGCCGTTGAGCCAACTACCGGCCAAATTGATCGATTCGTCGACACCAAAGTTCCCATTGATGCCGCGATCAGGAGACGATTTAAATCCGTCTACACCGAGTGAAAAGGTCGCAAACTCGAGTGTCGGGTGTAACCAGCCTAATAAAAGACCTCCCTGGCATGGCTGTGGGTATCCCCAGTCCGGGTTGCACATAGGATCGCACGGTATGCACTCACAGGGATACGAGTCGCATTCGCCACAACAGTCGCCTGCAAAAGAGCCTGGTTCCATTGAGCCGATCGCTTCTGGATCGATGATTTCGCCAGGACCGATTTCTTCAGGCATGATCTCTACCGGGCCGATCTGTTCCGGGTTCAAGACGGAAGAATCGTCACGTTGTGCGACTCTTAGGCCAGCACCAGAGTCGGCATACAACAAATCGGGATGCCAGGGCTGGACCACATTGCTTCGCGATTGCGGGCGTGTTGACCTCCCGCCTTGTCGTGTTTGAGGGACCGTCCGGTGCACCTGGGCTATTTGCGATCGCGACCTAGTGGTCGCCTCGCGATACGTGGCGACTTGGGGATAGTTGGCAGCTGTAGGGATTTGTTCGAGTCGGCTTTTCTGGTTGTTCTCTGTTTTGAGTTCCACGACAACAGGCGGGTTGGCCGCTGATTTCGATGGATTGTCTGCTTTTTTTACAGCCTCATTGGCAAGGGGCTTGGGGGCTACCGCATCGAACTGGCGTGGTTTTTGCGATTCTCTTGCGATGCGAGGAGACTTCCAAGCCAGTTCACGCGCTGAAACTTTTCCTGAAACAACCAGAGAAAGCATGATCGCCGTGGTAAGTAATGAAACGGGGCCGATAACGGCAATTCGATAACCATTCATTGCTCGTGCCTTGTGGGTTGGCCTTAAAAGGACAATCGCGTTGTAATGTTGGACGCTGGCCCCCCCGAACCAAGACAGCACCACGAAATCCATTCATTTTTCTTGAAAACGAACAGGCTTAAGTATCGGACCAAAGGTTCGCAAAACTTCCGTTAAAATCGTTAAAATTGTAAAACACTTCCCAAGCTACCTATTTTGAATGTCAGGCAAGGCGAGTGGTCGATTTTGAAGCGTGCTCGTTGCGAAAGCAACTCGCTTTAGCCTTCGCTGCTGGCGCCAGCAGCGGCTACGTCAGCGAAGAGCGCATCGACGTATTGGTCGGGCGAAAATTCTGCCAAATCTCCGAATTGCTCGCCGACGCCGACAAATTTGACAGGTATCTCCACACGTTGCCGGATGGCAACGACCACGCCTCCCTTAGCGGTACCGTCAAGCTTTGCCAGCACGATGCCGGTGCAATCAACCGCTTCAGAAAACTGCGTGGTCTGACTGATCGCATTTTGACCGGTCGTTGCGTCCAGAACCAGCAGCGATTCGTGAGGAGCCTCAGGAATCTGTTTTGAGATGCTGCGACGAATTTTTTCGAGTTCCTGCATCAGATTCTTTTGGGTTTGCAGGCGTCCGGCTGTATCGACAATACAGACATCAATGTTTTCGGCAATCGCTGTCTCAACAGCCTGGTAGGCTACGCTCGCTGGGTCCTGACCGGGCTCACCGCGGACAAACCGGGCCCCGAGCCGTTGTGCCCAGATGGAGAGTTGCTCGACGGCGGCTGCACGAAAAGTGTCGCCAGCACCGAGGACAACCGACTTGCCGTCATCGAGAAGGCGTTTGGCCAGTTTTGCGATAGAAGTTGTTTTGCCAGCGCCGTTCACCCCGGCGATGAGGATCACCGTAGGTCCTTTTTCCGCAAACTGCAAACCACGCTGATCTTCTGCCAGCAGTGCTTTGAGTTGAGCTTTGACCGTACTCAACACATCCTCAAAGTGTACAACACGGCCACGAAAATCGTTGCCGATCTGCTCGGCAATCGCCTGAGCCGGTTTAACCCCCATATCGGTGGTGATCAGTATCTCCAACAACTCATCCAATAAGGCATCATCTACCAGACGCCCTTCCGACTTGAACAGATCACGGACATCCGTTTTGAGCAGGCGTGAGGTTTTTTGTAAGCCTTGTTTAAGCTGATCGAACACGCTCATGGAGATAGACTCATCTCATTTGATGTTTCGGGATCAGTAAGGGTACAGTCGTTCGCGGGTATTCTCAACGGGAGAGTTTGTTTTTCTGAGGGAATCTTATCGACTTTGTTTAGGAATTCTGTTCCTTGAACAACTGGTCCAGGATACCATTTACAAACGGTGCGGACTGTGCGGATCCGAATCGCTTGGCAAGTTCAACCGCTTCGTCTACAGCCACCCTGTCGGGAGTGTCCGTGTGGAGCAGTTCAAATGCCCCCAGACGAAGGACATTGCGATCTGTCACTGCCATACGCGAAACGGTCCAGTTATCAGCAGCGCTCTGTAGCATCTCGTCAAGTTCGCTGCGTTTACAACGCACGCCAACGACCAGCTTGGTGGCCAAATCGATCAAGTTGGCCGAACTGAGGCGTTGTTGCAGAAAGGGCGTTGCATCCGGCAGTGGATCAGCGGGGTTTAAATCATCCTGAAAAAGTACCTGCAAGGCAACTTCTCTGGCTCGACTACGACGTGACATGCTGCGGGAGGTGTTTGGGGTTTGACGATTGGTGGATGAAGTGTATTTGAAGATCAATCGTCCAGGCGGCCAAACAGGCTGAGCGTTTCCAGGGCCGCCTCGGCACACTCGGACCCTTTGTTACCTACATTGCCACCGGCCCGTTGGATAGCTTGTTCGAGCGTATCGCACGTGAGTATGCCGAACAAGACGGGAACACCACTTGAGAGGGCGACTTCAGTGATTCCTAAACTGACGGCCCGATTGATATGATGATCGTGGCTGGTTTCCCCACGAATGACAGCGCCCAGAGTGAGAACCGCGTCGTAGCGGTCGCTCTGCACCATTTTCTGTGCTGTGAGAGGAATTTCAAAAGCGCCCGGTACCCAGGCAACGTGGATGTCCTCTTGAGCAACACCTGCACCGAGAAGCGTCTCTATGGCTCCGGAGAGCAACTTTGAGGTGATCGACAGGTTGTATCGAGAGACCACGATTGCAATGGGTCCCCCTGAGGCAACCTGTTCTCCTTTAAATTCTTTAGCCACTGCTGATGTACCTGTAGAGAGTGTTCTTGTTTTGGAAGTTCTGGAGCGTTTGGTTGGGCAGAAAAAAATTAAGATTTCATGTTCATTAGGAATTCGGCATTTGTTTTTGTTTTTTCAAGCCGTGAGACTAAAAGTTCCATCGAATCGGGGCCGTTCATTTCATGCAGTACTCGTCGCAAAATGCAGACGCGGCGATGTTCTTCCGGATCCATCAACATCTCCTCCCGCCGAGTCCCGCTGCAATTGATGTCGATGGCAGGCCAAATGCGCTTGTCTACCAATGCGCGATCCAGAACGATTTCTAGGTTGCCCGTACCTTTAAATTCTTCAAAAATAACTTCGTCCATTCTGCTGCCCGTATCGACCAGTGCCGTCGCGAGGATTGTTAGCGATCCACCTTCTTCGACCTTACGCGCCGAGCCAAAGAATCGTTTGGGCCGTTGCATTGCGTTGGCATCGATGCCTCCGGAGAGGATCTTTCCAGAATTTGGACATTCGGAATTCCATGCCCGTGCGAGTCGGGTGATTGAATCAAGGAAAATGACAACATCATGTCCAAACTCGACCATGCGTTTTGCTTTTTCCAGGACCATTTCTGACACCTGGATATGGCGTGCCGAGGCTTCGTCAAACGTAGAACTGATGACTTCGCAGTTCCCGCCATGAACCTGTCGTTCCATATCTGTGACTTCTTCAGGGCGTTCGTCAATGAGCAGCATGATGACGTAGCAATCGGGGAAATTGGCCAAGACTGCCTTGGCCATCTTCTGTAACAAGATGGTCTTACCGGCTCTCGGCGGACTGACAATAAGCCCACGTTGGCCAAAGCCGACAGGAGTTATCAGGTCGCAAACCCGCGTGGACATCTCGTCTGCAGTGGTTTCAAAAACAATACGCCGTTCGGGGTGTAGCGGTGTGAGGTCGTCAAAGTCAACTTTTTCCGCCATTAAGTCGGGATCTTGATAGTTGATTGCTTCGACTCGCAAAAGGGCGAAGTAGCGTTCGTTTTCTTTCGGGGGACGTATCTGACCGGAAACAGTCGTGCCGGTACGGAGGCCGAAGCGACGAATCTGGCTGGGAGATACGTAGATGTCATCCGGACAGGAGAGGTAGTGGTAATCGGGGCTACGGAGAAAACCGAAGCCATCGGGCAGAATTTCGAGTGTTCCTTCACCGTACATCAGCCCGTTCATTTTGACCTGTTCTTTCAAGATTCTGAAAATCAGATCCTGCTTATTCAGGCCGCCGATATCGGAGAGATTTTTCTTCTCGGCATGTGCCAGTAAATCTCCCATACTCATCCGTTGTAACTCGGCAATGTGAACATCACCATGGCTTGTTTTTTCTTTGACCTCCATCGGCGAATGACGCTGGTGATCTGTTTCGCAAGCAATCTCTTCGGCAAGAGAAATCGGCTGTTCCTCCAGGTCGCTCGTGGTCTGGTCACGATCTCTCTGAGGCGTCGCCGGTTTGTCTTTGTTGGGCGGCGTCTGGGAATGATCGGAGTCGTTTTTGTCTTTATGGATTTTTTGATTGTCTGTCATTACAGACAACTCCTACACTAAAAAACACGCGATGGCAGGCGAAAGTGCCATTCGGAGACGAGTTTTTGGACGATGGATGGGCAACGCACCATTTCCGCATCGGAAAAATTGTTGCGGGAAAACGGCGCGCAGAAAAAACGAGCAGCAATAGAAAGGAATGAATCGGAAAAGACAAACAGAAAGGAAACTTGTAGAAGCCCCTTAATTTTACATTTTTGAATCGTTTAGGGAATCCCACACGGAGCGAATTTTCTCGCGAAGATGTGCCAAATCCTCGGTGTTGGAGACCACGAAATCGGCCTTTTCTCGCTTGCTTTCCAGCGGTAACTGGCACGCCTCCCGGCGGGCCAGTTGTTCTGCATCCCAGCCTCGCAACGCGGCATATTTTTGTCTCTGAGGCAGTGGAGTCTCGAGAAAAAGGATTTTTTCGCAGATTTGATGCCAGTCAGTTTTTAGGAGCAGTGCGGCATCGAGAACGACAATTTTAACCGCTTCGGCGCGGAGGCGAGAGAGTTCCTCACGGAGTCTCTGGGCAATTCGAGGATGCGTCAAATGTTCAAGAAACTTTAGTTCTTTTGGTGCCTCTGCCGTCTCGCCGAACACGATAGCCGCTACGCGAGGGCGGTCCACCTCTCCAGCATCGTCAAGAATGGCATCCCCCCAGCGGTCTCGAATGGCGGAGAGAATGTCCGCTTCGCGCAGCACCTGGTGGGCGAAGTGATCTCCGCTCAGGACGACGGCCCCAAGTTCCTCAAAGATGCCCGCCGCCAGCGACTTGCCACTGGCGATGCCCCCTACGATGCCGAGAACTTGCATGGACCGATTGCTCACGCTGTTCGAGGTTGTGGTTTTGCAGATAGGCGTTCTGAAATATCTGACAGCCAGTCAGAATCATTCCTTCAGAACCATTCCTTCTTCTCAATGGCATAGGTTTGATAAAAATCATCATCCGACTTTGTCAGATAGATGATTCCCTCAATCAATCCGATGATGTTCATGATAGGTGACGCAAGGAAACAACTACAGACGGTCACCAATAGCATGATGATTCCAGGGGTTGTCAGCCCAAGAACAAATTTGTGAATTCCAAGTGCACCCAAAACGATGCCGAAGATGCCAGCAACAATTTTTTTCTCGGCAAACGCTTCCTTGTCTGGTGGGGGCGTGGGATCAGAATTGATTTCTGGCATTGGATATCTCTTGTCGTGTGACCGGAAATTAAATGCTGTTTTATGGTGCGGCGACTTGCAGTCTATGATGTTCCTCTGGCTGACAACAGGGCTCAGGGGATGGAACCCTTGCTTTTGGTTTGCAACGGGTGCGTCAACGGACAAATGTTTTTCAGACCTCTGCCCAATTCGCGCCAAACTTGATGTCTACCTTAAGAGGGACTGCGAGTTGTGCTGCAGATTCCATTTCTTCTCGGACGCATCGTTCAAGATTGCTGCACTCCTCCGGCGGTACTTCAAAGATCAATTCGTCATGGATTTGTAGCAGCA
>JASMGX010000010.1 GCA_030751095.1 Pirellulales bacterium
CGTGAGCGATACCCTGACGTTTGGCGAACATTTCAGAAACTGGACCTTACGAAAGACACGTTGCCCAAAGTGGATGTGGTGCTCTGCCGGGACTGCTTGGTCCATTTGTCTTTACGGAATATTCAAAAGGCATTGTTTCAAATTGTGGCTAGCGGATCGCAATACCTGATCGCAACAAATCATCAAGACACCGTAGAGAATATTGATATTTTGACCGGGTACTGGCGGCCGCTGAATCTCACAAACCCTCCTTTCAACCTGCCGCAACCGTTCGAGTCGATTGTAGAAAGAAGCACAGAGAACCCCGATAAGGTCCTTGCAGTCTGGAAGGTAGCGGACATTGCCGAGAGGCTCGGCAGAGACTAAGTAACCTTCCCAAACATTGTTCGACCAATATTTTTTGTAATCATGGTGATCTAAGTGACTCTGAATCAACTCCTTACAACGGCGCCACAATCGCACAGCCAACTGGCGGCTGCAACCGCGGTATCGAGCGAATCGGTTGCCAAACCATGCCGAGTACTTCACATCATTGATTCCTTAGGCGTGGGCGGTGCCGAAACGTGGATCATGTCGCTGCTACGATATTTTGCAAAGCATCGGATACACGACGGCCAGTCTTTTGAATTTGACCTCTGCCTGACAAGTGGCAAAGAAGCGGTCTTCGACGACGAGGCAAGAGCACTTGGGGCAACGCTTCATTACCTCCCCTACAGTCGTCGCAACCTTTGGTCCTTTACAACCAAGTTTCGCAAATTGCTGCGCAATCGCTGCTACAGCGCAATCCACGACCATCAGGAATTTTCTGGGGGATTTCATCTTGCCTGCGGTCTCGGCGCGTTGCCGCCCGTGAGGGTCATTCATGTACATAACCCGCTGTTGCACTATGAAAATTATGGAACCACATTTTCCAGGCGATGCTCCATCAAGATGGGACGTGCCGGGGTTGCGCTGTTTTCTACGGCAATAGCAGGTACCTCCTGCCAACTCCTGCGGGAATATGGGTATGACCGCCAGCCATTTGTGTCGCGCAATCGAGGGGCCGCCCATTGCGGCTTCGATGTCAACGAATTCATGGGGGACTATGAGGAGAGCCATAGATCGGTCTGTCGTGAATTTGGCTGGCCCAGTTCGGTCCGGATCGTTTTGTTTGTAGGCAGGCTCGATTCCAATCGGAACGAACAAAAAAATCAAAAGAATCCGGCTTTCGCTTTTAAGATTGCTCAGAAAATCGCCCAACGTAATCGGGATACCGTATTTTTGTTTGCGGGGGCCGGCGACGAAGCTCGCAGCCGATTCGAAACAGAAGTTCGAGAGGCGTCCCTTGAGGATCAAATCCGCTTCGTCAAACCACGAAACGATATTCATCGACTCATGATCGGTTCGGACCAACTGCTCTTCCCTTCGCACGCCGAAGGACTCGGTATGGTCGTGGTGGAAGCCCAGGCGGCCGGCTTACCGGTGTTGGCTTCAGATACAACCCCGAGAGAAGCCGTTGTGTTGCCCGAACTGGTTGAACATCTTCCGCTGGAATTCGGCGTGAGTCGCTGGGCGGAGGTGCTTGAGGAACGGCTGCGGGCGCCGCGACCATCGATTGAGACCTGCAACCGCGCGGTCCATCGATCTGCATTCTCGATTGAATCTTCCGCCAAACGCCTGATCCATCTCTACTTAGAAAACAAGTAACTTTTGTAATCGCCTCTGTTCCCCGTTCACTCTTAAATCACGGTACTCCTGAAGATGCACTCCACTGACCCCAACAAGCCGGCATCACCGCGAGCGCGACTCTTGGTTCTCGAAGCCGCTGGAAATCTTTGGGGATCGGAGCGTGCCCTGGCCGACCTGCTAGGCGCCATGGACGACACACAATGGAAGGTCGGGATCTGTTGCCCCCCCGCAATGCCCTTTGAGAGCCTGCTGGATGAAAGTCGCATCCAGATCTTTCCGACATTTGTTGGAAACCTGCACCTGAAAAACAAGCTCAGCCGCATCTGGGCTCTCATCGGACTCATCCGCGCAATCCGGCGTTTTTCTCCGCACCTTATCTATGTCAATCAGGCCGGTACGACCAAAATTGCATTGGCGGCAGCTCGGCCGTTCGGATTGCCCGTCGTCACGCACACGCGGCTCAAGGAAGATGTGGAGTATGTCGAGACACTGCTGCACCGGGATCCTCTGAAACGAGTGATCTGCATCAGCAAATTTATCCGAGATGCCTTTTCAGACCGGATCGATCCCGATCGCACACTAACGCTCTACGATGGCTACCGGCCGGCATGCGATTGGCACGCTCCGCAACCAGTGCCGCCTCGTTCGCGTTTTGTCTGTCCGAGCCGACTTGGCTACACCAAAGGGCAGGATGTGCTGGTGAAGGCATTTTTACAGTTTTCAAAAGCGACCGCTGAAGGACATTTGACGCTCGTCGGCGGAACAGGGCCTCAAGACGACTTTGAAGTGGAACTGCAACGAGAGGTGGCACAAGATGAACACCGGGACCAAATTCGGTTTCTCGGTTTTGTCGACAACATCTGGCCCATTCTGGGTGAAGCCGATTTTTTGGTCTGTCCCTCGCGGTACGAACCGCTGGGACGTGTCATTTTTGAGGCCTGGGATGCCGGCCTGGTTCCTCTGGCATGGAAAGGTTCGGGGGGACCAGCCGAAACCATTTCGGCAAGTCGCGGGGGATTACTCTACGACCACCAAAACCCCGAATGTCTTGCAGAGACTCTGCGGTTTGCCAATTCGATGAGCAGCGAAGAACGAGCCGGGTATGTGCAGCGAGGAAGAGCCTGGCTTATCAGCAATTGCAAACCACAAATCTACGCACAACACATGTCACATTGTTTTCATCAAGCGATCGACGGGCGGGCCGCATGAAGATTCTCTACATCGGACAGTTGGCAGATGGGCAGACCTGCCGCATGCGGATGGAAGCCTTGCTCGAACAGGGGCATGAGGTGTGCTCGCTCGATACGCAGAAAGCCTGGGACGAATCATCATGGTTATCGCGACACCTGCAAAAACGTCTCTTTGCAGGCCCGGTCATTAACAGGCTCAACGAAACGCTCCTGCAAAGGGGACACGAATTTCGACCGGACTTGCTATGGTGCGACAAGCAGGAGTATCTCAAACCTGAAACGCTCAACACATTTCGTCGGCTTGGCATCACGACCGTCCATTTCACACCGGACCCTTACTTCACGCTGACCTGGAAACGAACTCGGCTCATGGACGCGTGCATGCCGCTGTTCGATTGTGCCATTACATCCAAGCAGTATGAGCTTGACCAATACAGACAAGTCTGCCGCAAAGTGATCTACATGCCTCTGGGATACTGTGAAAAAGTCCACCGACCGTCCCTCCCGGGCAATAGTGATCAACAGCACGAATTTTCGAGTGATGTTGCCTTTTTAGGTGGGTGGGAACCCCGCCGCGAAGCGCTGCTCAATGAGGTGACATCGCTGGACTGCGTTCTCAAAGTATGGGGATACACCTGGGACCACCTCATTGATGGCCGTTGGACACCTCGGCGGGCCTATCGGCTTAAAACGACAGCCGGCAAGGCAAGATTTCGTATCCGTCGCAATGCCGCATTGGCGCCAACTCTGCAGGGCGGGGAAATTTACGGCGAACAATATGCCTGGGCTCTTTCCGGTGCGCGCATCAATTTAGGTTTTTTGAGACACGTCTGTCCCGACCAGCATACGACGCGATCCTTTGAAATACCGGCTTGCGGGAGCATGCTTCTGGCGGATCGCACTGCGGAGCATTGCGAGTTTTTCGAAGAAGGTAAAGAGGCAGAATTCTTCTCCGATGTCGCTGAACTTCGGGAAAAACTCCGCTATTACCTTGAGCATGAAGATCAGCGCAAGGCGATCGCCACCGCTGGCCGCCGGCGCTGTGAGGATTCCGGCTATTCGTATCAGGTGCGGATGCAGCACCTCTTAAGACAACTTTTCTAGTTCCACAGTCACTTGGACTCAACCATGATCGTGCAATCGAAACAGGTTTTGCGGCGGCTCATTTCCAGCATCGGTTACGATGTCCGCTGCATCAAACACGAGCCTTCGCCGATGCTCCTGGCCGATAATCAGATTCCATTCGGATTCCGACACTTGCTGGCAGACTACTTGCATCGCAAGGGCTCAGATGATTTCTTTTTTATTCAAGTCGGTGCGTTTGACGGCATCCAATGCGATCCGCTGTATGACTATGTTCAGCGCCACAAATGGTCTGGCGTCTTGCTCGAACCCCAGCGCAAAGCATTTGAACAACTCACTGAGAATTATAAGAGTCAGCCGCAACTTCGCTTGATGAATGCCGCTATCGCTGAGAAACCCGGTTCTTGCACGCTCTACACACTAGCCGGAGAGGGCCTGCCACCCTGGTGTGAAGGCATGGCCAGTTTTGACCGTGACGTGCTTCTAAAACACCAATATCTTATTTCGGATCTTCCTTCTCGCATTCGTGAGGAACAGGTCGAATGTGTCACTTTCGAGAGTATGCTACCGAGCGATTCTTCCCAGGAGGTGGACCTGCTCCAAGTTGATACAGAAGGCCATGATGCACAAATCATCGCGATGTTCCCCCTCGAGCGAGTAAAGCCATCGATCATTCACTTTGAATCCAAACATATCCCCAAGGCGGAACTCGAAACGTGTCTTACAAGGCTGGCAGACCACCGATACGTGTTTGCCCGTGACGGTGGCGAGGATATGATCGCCTGTCTTGCGAGTATTTTGAAATGACGATCCAACGCATCTACATCCCGACACACAAGGGCGATTTGCGCCTGACGGCGATCTGCGCAGCCAGTATCCGATACTGGTATCCCGAGATTCCTATCCTCCTGATCAAGGACTATTCGCACGGTTCCTTCGATACCAGCGAAATCGAACGCCTCTGTAACGCCAGCATCTTCCAGACCACAAAACGAGAATTCGGATGGGGATTTGCCAAGCTCGAACCATTATTTGAATCGGCAGGTGGGCGATTTCTCGTCGTCGATTCCGATACCGTCTTTACCGGACCGGTACTCGACACATTAAATCAGTGCGACACGGATTTCGTTGTCGACGACGAAACCCAACCGGCTCACGAAATCAAACGGCTCTATTTTGATCTGGACTATCTTCAAAAGATCGATCCCGACTTCAAGTTCTCAGGCAAGACTTTTAATTCGGGGCAATGGGTAGGCACGCCCGGATTAGTTTTACGTGAAGATTTTTGCCAGGTGCTCCACTGGGGAAATCCGCCTGAACTGAAGGATCCGTCATTCTTCATGCCGGGTGATCAAGGCATCCTCAACTATGTTCTGAGTAAACTTGCACAACAAGGCACTCTCTCACTCGGCCGCATCCCACTAATGCTCTGGGCGGTTCGTGATATCGAACAACTGGATCTAGAGCAACTCAAAGACAACAGTCCCTACCGGAAAATCATTCATTGGGCGGGTGTCAACAAGCAACGTCTCGGTGCGATGCCACGAGCAGACATTTTGCGTTTTTTTGAACAGTGCTATTTTTCATCGATGCCACTAGGCCCGTTGAAAAGACGACTACGTTCGTCAAAGAACTACGTCATTGGACAAACCCAGCGGGCAGTTCACAAAGCCGCGCGTCTTGCACGGGTCGCTTAGCTTGAAGGGACCGAGAACCATGGATATTACGAAACCAATCGCCCGCGGGCTTTTTGAATTGTCCTGTTTGGTGGGTCGGCCTATTGGTGGTCTCCGCCCACACCGGTTTGTACACTTGCTCGCCCAGCACGGTTTTGGAGATACTGCTCCTTCGCCCGAACAGTTTCGTTGGGTTCGAGATAACTTTGGCTCCGAGTTTCTCGTACATCCCTATTACCTGATCGATCGCTATATTCTCGCGTTTGGTTCCTACGAGTCGGCACTGCACCGATACATCGGGGCGAATGTTTGCCGTGGGGCAACGTGTCTGGATGTCGGCGCAAACACGGGCGCTATCAGCCTGCATCTCGGGCGGAAAGTAGGCCCTGAGGGAAAAGTCCACTGTTTCGAACCGGTACCGCACATCCTGGAACGATTGCGACGGAACATCGAAAAGAATTTTTTAGCCGACGTGATTCAGGCCCATGGTGTCGCCTTGAGCGATCGGGCTGGCAAACAAGAAATGGCACTGGCCACAAAATCGCACACCAATCAGGGCATGTCCTCGCTCGTAGAATTCGGTCATGGCGACTTGACGGAAAGGGCAACGATTACCACGACCACCCTCGACTCTTTCGTAGCAGAACATGAAATTACCTCTGTCGACTTTATCAAAATTGATATCCAGGGTGCGGAACCCTTTTTCCTAAAAGGGGCTCACAATACGCTGCAATCGTTTGGTCCACAACTCATTATGGAAATGGCGCCCGGCAGTCTTGCGGATGCCGGTTACACGAACCGCGACTTAGTTGAGATGCTCCATTCTCTCAATTACGAGATTTTTGAACTGAGCGACAGTGGCAAGCGTGGTGCAGTCGTTGACAGCCAACGCTGTGACGACTCGACCTTTTCGGCAAACGTCCTTTGCCAGAGGAAAGATTGAACTCTTTGACGACGCTTGCACACAATAGGACCGCTGGCCTCTTGTCGGGACAACAATGGCTCGCCATCGTCGGCAGCAGCCTATTTGTTGTGTTTCTAACCTTCCCCGTCTACTCCGAGATATCTCCGTGGATCGGGCTCGGAATCTTTACGGGGGTGGCAACCATCATTCATTACGCATTGGTATCAGAATATATCCTCCCAATACCGCACGTTGCCATATTATTTGCCGTTCTCGGATATGTGATTGGCCCCTGGATTAATGTCCACTTCCCGCCCCCGCCGAGTGAGTCTGCTCCACCCCACTGGGCAGGCAGGCTCTATGGCGTACCCAATGATTATTTTTCCTATGCAGGGCCGGTTGTTTTTGCAGTCGCCATCGGCTGGCTAAGTACCATTTCATTCATGCCGCGGCTTTGCGCACAGTACTCCAGAAAACTTCGCTATGGAGATACCCGACTCTTTTCGGCATTGGACTACTTACTGTTCGGTGGCATGGCATGCACCCTCTGTTTGTCGTACGGCCAAGAACTAATCCCAGGCTCATTAACTTTTCTTTTTATCCTATTCTCCAATCTTCGGTTTTTAGGGGCCATGGGGTGGATGCTTAGCGGACACCGTGGATGGATCTGGCGAACATGTCTTGTACTGGGTGTCGAAATATTAGCATCTACCTCCTCAGCATTTTTTTTGGACCTGATCCTCTGGGGCACAAGTTTTGCGGCGATTTTATTTTATCGCTATCGAGTCCCTAAATGGGCTTTGGTGATTGGCGTGTTGATGGCAGCACTTCTGATTCCCGGTCTCCAACATGCCAAATGGAAGCTCCGAGATATACAACCGAACGAATCGGTCGAAGTCTTTGGGGAAAACATTCCTGCCACCCGGGGAAATCGTCCGTTGATTTGGATCGGTGCGCTCTATGAAGGAGTTGTGCCAGGACTTACCTTGAGTTATTCGGACGAGTTTATTGGCGAAAATATCTTGCGCTACAATCAAGGATGGATCATCGATCGCGTGATGCGCCACATGCCGTCCCAGCGAGAGCATGCTGGAGGCGAAACGGTATGGAAAGCTGCCATTGCTGCGATCTTTCCAAGGTTCATGCTCCCCGATAAGGCGAACGCAGGAGGTCGGGAAAACTTCACCACGTATACAGGCTTACAACTCAATGCGCGGACGAGCATGAATCTCGGCTATGCAGGCGAGATGTATGCCAATTTCGGTTTCTATGGTGGTATTTTCGGTTGTTTCGCGTATGCCGCAGCGTTTGGATTATTGTTTCGCTGGATGAGCCTCAAGAGTCACGCACAGCTCATTATCCTTGCGTTTATTCCCTACGTACTCCACTGGTCCGCTTTGATGGAAGTGGGATTGCTTGAAACGTTCGGATACACCTTCAAAGCAGCCATGGTTATGTTGGCAGTGCAATACGCATTCCCGCCTTTGAGATTCAAAAGCCCAAAACGTTTAAAAGAAATGAAGCCACGGTCACGACACTCTGAGACTGCAGGTCGAAAGATTCTAGCAAAATCCTGATGCGCGTTCTGCACATTACACCCTACTTTGCTCCCGCTTATTGCTATGGTGGTCCACCGAGAAGTATTTTGAGCCTCTGTCACGGTTTGCAGCAGATCGGAGTAGAATCCGCCGTACTGAGTACCTCAGCGAATGGAGATCGGGAACTATCCGCTCAAATCACTCGCGAGCAGCAATTTGAGGGAATACATGTTCGCTACACACCGCGAACATTTCCCAAGCGTTTCTTCGCTGTTTCCAATCTGGCAGCCAGCTTTAAGAAACAAAAGATCGGTTGCGATCTGGTGCATATCCATGGCTGCTGGAACTACTTGAATTGGTGGTGCATGCGAGAATGTCGACGCGAGCGTATTCCGTATCTGATCTCACCGCGAGGCATGCTGGATACTGCATCGCTAAGGCGTTCGCGTATAAAAAAGCAACTCGCCTATCTGGTCGGAGAAAAGAAAAACCTGTCAGGCGCGAGGGCATTCTGCGTATCGACTGCCGAGGAACAATCCCGATTGGAGTTGCTCGGCATCAAGCAGCCAATCACGGTGATTGCCAATCCCCTCGATATTAGCGCATTTTCCCAGTTGCCCAACAGAGACGCGGAACGAAACCGACTCGGTATTTCTGCCGATGAGACCGTTGTGTTGTACGTTGGCCGTTTGCACCCGCAAAAAGGGGTTGAACTTTTAGGCGAGGCAATGCGCGACATTCGTCGTCGCGGCATACGATCTCGACTACTGATCGCAGGTGCCGGTAACGCAAATTACGTTGACTCGCTACAAGAGAGGTTCCACAAACTTGTGAACGATGGAACCGTGATTTTTGCCGGGCAACTCAACGGGAATCAACGACTGGCGGCCTTTGCAGCAGCCGATGTATTCGCGATTGCATCTGAATGTGAGAGCTTTGGAATGTCGATTGCCGAAGCAATGGCGGCGGGACTCCCGGTAGTCGTCAGTGAAGAGTGTCCCTGGCCCGACATTGAAACACGCAATGCAGGGTTCCGCGTCAAACGCTCTGCCAGCGCCTTTGCCGATGCTATTTCTCGCCTTTGTCCGGACCGCAAGTTGCGCATGGCAATGGGAACAAATGGTCAGAGTCTCGTTACAAAGCTAAGCCCCCGATCTGTTGCGAGTTCCATGTGTGATCTTTACGAACAGTGCCTCGATTCGACATCGAATGCGTCTATTGCGAGAGCAGCGTGAGCCTTCACATTCCCAAAAAGATTTTGTTTCTGACACCTGCTTTTGGTGGTGCCGATGGAATCTCCATGGTGTGTCGTCAGGCCCTCAATAGCTGTTTGCCCTTATCAGAACATCACGGCATACAACTTGAAGTATGGTCCCTCAATGAGAGCGGCGAGGAAACACTGCATGAGACGCCATCGGGAGTGACCTATCACTATGCCAACAACAACAAATTGCGCTACGCATCGTGGGCCTTGCGCGAAAGCGCCAGGAGCACCAAGAATACACTCGTCATTGCATTTCACGTTGGCCTCGCACGCATCTGTTTGCCAATCATTGCTCGGGGAGGCCGGTTGGCATTATTTGTCCACGGCATCGAGATTTGGCGGCAACTCGACAGACTTGAGACGCTGGCAACGAATTTCGCAAACACTGTAATTTCGAATTCGAATTATACATTGCGCGAGTTTGCAAAGCATAATCGACAAATACGCTTAGACAATGCTCATGTATGTCATCTCGGAACTCCATCTGTCAATCCAGAGACGTTTACAAACAGCGATGGACATTTCGCACTACTCGTTGGTCGCATGGCGTCCACGGAACAGTACAAGGGGCACGACGAATTAATCGAACTCTGGTCCGCCGTTGTCGAATCTGTTCCCCACGCTTCGCTTTTCATTGTGGGAGATGGGGACGATCGGGCAAGGCTCGAGCAAAAGTGCCAGGATTTAGACCTGACTCGCCATGTGAAATTTTTGGGACGCGTCGCGAACGAACGCTTAGCAGAGTTGTATCAGGAATGTAGCTTTTTCGTCATGCCGAGTTCCGGAGAAGGGTTTGGCCTTGTCTTTTTGGAAGCGATGCTTGCGGGCAAAGCCTGTATCGGTGGCGCGGGAGCCTCTGAAGAGATCATCATCGATGGTGAAACGGGACTGATTGTCGACCGCCATGATCGGCATCTGCTGCAGTCGAGCCTGATCCGACTCTTTCGAGAAAACGAAACTCGCGAACAAATGGGACTGGCAGGTGCCCGGCGCGTTGATCAATATTTTACAGAAGCACATTTCCATCACCGGTTCCGGCAGTCGCTCGGACTGCCAAAGGTAAACTAATATGTGCGGAATCGCGGGAATACTGACGAGCCGATCCGATCTGGATCTGGAAAAGCCCCTGCAGCAGATGAAATCCGCGCTGCGCCATCGGGGACCCGATGGAGAGGGATTGGAAATAGCCCGCCTCCCCTCAGGAATCCAGATAGGCCTGGCCCATACACGACTTTCGATCCTGGATCTATCTGTGGCGGGCCGACAACCGATGTCGGATGCACCATCCGGTTCTCTCATTGTCTATAACGGTGAAGTCTATAATCACATGACAATCCGAGAGTCACTCAGACAACAACCGTTCACCTCACGCACCGACACCGAAACAATACTCAAAGGCTGGAGCGAACGGGGTCCTGCGATTTTGCAGGATTTGCGTGGGATGTTTGCGCTAGCTATGTACGATTCACCACGAAAGCAGTTTTGCTTGGCGCGGGATCGGATGGGAATCAAGCCGCTCTATATCTGCCGGAGAGATGAGCGGACTTGGATCTTTGCATCGGAAGTGCGTGCGATTCTGGCGAGCGGACTGGTGGACCGCTACCTGGACGAGGCTGCCTTGGAGTCCTATCTGGCATTCGGTTCGGTCATTTCTCCCCGTACCCTGATTGACGGCATCCAGAGTCTGACTCCTGGTGAATCATGGACTTTTGCGTTGGATGAGCCAAACCTGGAGCCGACACGGTCGCGCTATTGGCAAGCCCCCTTCAGGTCACACAGTTCGAGTGTACCGGACCGTGACGATGCCCTCGCAATCATCCGGGAACGAATGAAAGAAGCCACACAGATGCGCATGCTTTCCGACGTTCCTGTGGGAGTGTTTCTTTCCGGGGGCATCGATTCGAGCGGTATTGTCGCCACGCTCGCAGATGCGGGACATCAGGTTCATAGTTTTTCGGTCACCTTCGACGAAAAAGAGTACGACGAATCTTGTTATGCATCGACCGTGGCAAAACATTTTCAGACCAACCACACCGAGTTGCGACTTCGGTCAGATGACATTCTGGGTCAGTTCGATCATGCGTTGGCCTCCTACGATCAGCCTTCAGCCGATGGACTCAATAGTTTCTTTATTGCCGAAGAAGTACGGCGCGCTGGCATCAAGGTTGCATTGTCGGGATTGGGAGGCGATGAATTGTTCGCAGGATATCCGATGTTCCAACATGCCAACAAACTGGATAATCCGCTCCTGCGTTTCTCTTTTCGATCGCTTCTACCTATTGCACAACGCGTTTGGCCAAACAGCACTAAATTCCAAAAACTGGGTGAACTGTTGCAGGCGGAAGATTCGCGTGTGGATCGTTTTGCCGCCTATCGTCACCTGATGAAAAGGCCTCGCTATGGCTCACTTTTGCACAAAGGATCCCGCTTTGTGCAAAACGCGTTGCCGGAGAATCTTTCAGCAGAACTTACCGAACGGACCCGCGATCTCGATGCCGTCAACGCCCACTCTCTTTTGGAGATATCCCTCTACCTGCAAAATGTGCTGCTGCGAGACACCGACCAGATGAGCATGGCGCATGGCCTGGAAGTGCGTGTCCCGTTGATCGATCATGCGCTCGTCGAAGCGGTTTGTGCGCTGCCGGGCCGCATGAAACTTTCCCCGGGAAAAAGAGGAGCGATGAAAGGGCTTTTGCTCGACGCTCTGCCCGTGCCACTGCCACGAACGGTAACACATCGAAAGAAAATGGGGTTTGTACTGCCCTGGTCCCGATGGATGCGAAACGAACTGTACCAGCAGGTTTCAACGCTGCTTGGCGATAGGGACACATGTGAACAAATCGGACTTTCATCGGGTGCCGTGAAAACCATGTGGTGTGACTTTTGTGCATCGCGACCGTCGATTCGTGCTGAAGAAATCATGGCCCTTTTGAATCTGATGTGCTGGTGTCGCAATCAAAAAGTCCGCTTGCGGGCAGGGTCCGCCGCTCGCCTGGCGGCCTGAACCGGCTGCGGATACGGTCCGATTCCTCCCACAACTCGATCGCTGAACAAGAGGCGATGGATTTAACAACCAACGAGTGCTAGCAATACCCCAACCCCCCCCTTCCCCACAAGGTATCCAAGCGTTGCGGATCACGATCGTCAATCAGTTCTTTCCCCCCGATATCAGCCCCACAGGATGCTTGGCCGCTTCCCTAGCGGAAGATCGAGCCTCCCGCGGTGATACGGTCACCGTGATCGCAAGCGAGGGCTATGTTGCAGAGGCGAATCGTGATGAAAAAGCCTGCCACCCCCGTATCGGGATACACCGTATCTGGACCCCCCGGCTCGGAAAGCGGACGATTTTTCACCGGGGACTCGACTATCTCCTCTTCTACATCCTCGCCACATGGGCTGCGGTGCGGCTCCCGCGACAGGATGTCGTGATTTGTCTAACAACACCCCCGCTGATCGCCGGCGTCGGGGTCGTCCATACATTTCTGCACCCGAGCACAAAGCTCATGTTGTGGAATATGGACTGTTATCCGGAAGTTGCAGAGCGTGCCGGTGTAATCCGTCCCGATGGGTGGATCAGCCGACTCTTTAAAACTCTGAATCGACACCTCTCAAGACGGCTTGACCACATTGTTTGCCTCGACGAAGCGATGCGGCAGCTATTGCACAAACGTCCGCGAGAAACCGAGGTCGCGACAACGGTCATTCCAAACTGGGAACCTTTGTCTGAATTTCCAATCCCGGAAACAAACACTCCAAGCAATTCGGGAAAACAGCCTTTCACGGTCCTCTACAGCGGAAATATGGGGCATGGGCACAGCTTCGATACCCTGATTGAAACCGCCGAGTTGCTTGCCAGAAGAAAATCGAACATTCAATTTGTGATCACAGGCGGAGGTATCCAGGCAGATGCCGTCCAGCGGATGATCGAAAAACGTCGTTTGCAGAACGTGCGTCTTGTAGGATACGTTGCGACCGCGGAACTTCGCGAGATTCAGCGGTCGGCGAGCTGTGCCCTTATCACCTTGCGTGACGATATGCTGGGCGTCATGAGTCCGAGTAAATTGCACGCCAATCTCGCGATGGGATTACCGATCGCCTACATTGGACCCGCCGGCAGCAATGTCGATGATGCGATCAGGCAATTTGATTGTGGCATCAGTCTTCGGCATCACGATTCAGAGAGTCTCGTCCAATTTCTGGAGGAGTTGGCTGGATGTTCTCTAACCCATCAAAGGTATGCGGCGCGTGCGCGGGCAGCCTTTGAACAGGCCTACTGCGATGAGCAAACATTGCCACTTCTCGATGACGCTCTTGGTGCCATGCTCTCTGGCAATGGGGCGCGGAAACAATCTCTAGCTGCTTAAGCTCTTAGGCAGTCGTTCACCAGACACCTCCCCGGGAACCGCACCCCGGAAAACCTTCGCTCAATAGTCTGGGATCATTTCGGGAGTCAGCAGCGAGGGTCCTCTCACAACTTGCATTGTCGCGAGCAGGAAAGCGATCGCTTCTCGACACCCCATCAAGGGAAAGAGCCAGGGGCGTGCTGCCACAAACTTTCCACACCGCGGTCTGAGCATGCGGTAGATGCAATTACCTATTGCCTGATGAATTTTCATATTGCGCAAGGTAAAATAATGCTCGCCGACAGATCCGCTACATGCAAAGGGATCGTACGCTGCCCGCCGCGACTCACAACCTCCCGCCATTGAAGCGAGATGGACGAGCGAGGCCGCAGGGACATATCTGGCCAGGCAATCGTATCGCGCGCAAAAGCGATACAAAAAGTCGCTATCCTCACGATAGGCTACTTTGTAAAACCGTTCATCAAAACCACCAATGGCACGGGCGAGACTACAATACACGCTAAAATTACCGCCGCCCATGTTCTTGATCCAGGCAGGTCGGCAGTGACTGAGAGGAAACCCAAGCTCAAAATCATCGATCTCATCGTGCTGTACCGGTCGATTCGCCGCGATGATTTGGCCGGAAACAATCTTTACGTTTGGATCGCTATAACTTTCCTCGTGCGCCTTAATGAAGTCCTGCGATAAAATCACATCGTCATCTAAAAAAATGATGATGTCTGATTTTGATTCGACGAGCGCCCGATTGCGGGCCGCTGAAAGACTGGGAACCTTCTGCCTAAGCCACCGAATCGTCCCCTGATCGTTCCAGCGTCTGAGCTGTCGCTTCGTCTGAGGTTGGTGTTCGACGGTTTGATCAACAACGAGAATTTCGTCCGCCTGCCGGCCTTGCGCCAGCACATGGCGAATCGTATTGAGGAGCACGCCTTCGCGATTATAGGTCGGAATAGCAACGGTAATCGATAAATTACTCAAAAGAAATCCCGTGCTGCAACGATCTTAATTTCCGGAGAAAATCGATCCGAAGTCACCCGATCACCACGACTGGAATAGGTAATCCAGGGAAGTTACTGGCCCTGCAAAGTCAGGTCAAGACGAACTCGTTGCTGTTATTTTCAGTCGTCGTTTCGCGATCCGCCCACTTACGCTGGCACTGCTTGCACAGTTTCTTTTGTTGCTTGGCGACGACCGGAGTGCGACCTCGCCAATCGCACATACTCCAGAAAATTTTCAGCGGCGCAAGTTGGCTCAAGATCCTCAGCCAGCGGTGGAATCGGACGCCCATCAAAGGGGGGTTCACCCCGCCAGGCCTGCAGCATGGCCCGGGCAAGTGCTGTCGAATCGTCGATCGGAACCAACGCACCGTTGATCCCGGCTGTGACCAGCTCATCGATACTGGCCCCTGCCGATCCGATCACAGGCACGCCGCAAGCGAGGCTTTCTAGGACATTGTTCGGCAGATTGTCACAGCGGGACGGCGCAACCACTGCCACCGCCTTTTGCAGAACGCCATAGAGTTCCGGTTTCTCCAGCGGCCCAAGCCAGGTGCAACGTTCACGTTCTGCGGCCAACTCTGGATAGACAGCCTCAAACTTTGCGTGTAACGGAAGTTTGCCTGCCCATAACATCTTCAAATCGGGTTCTTCTCGCCACGCCAAACACAAGGCATTGGCAACCACGTCCGATCCCTTGGCCCGGCCGATATTCCCAAAGTGAAAAAGATAACGCTCTGGCAAACGGCAAGCGACGCGTTCAGCCATTGGCGTTTCAAAGAAGAACGGTGGATGCACGACACCAACGGAAACTCCATGGTGAGATTGCTGATAATCGGCAAGAAAACGACTCGGTGCATAGACAAAGTCCACCGATTGGAGCCATCGCCGTTCGCGTCGGCCGCTCCAAAGACTATCCAGACCGGGACGGTTACTCAGAACCTCGCCAATGACTCTCTCCGTTAAACTGCAACGGACGACGTGCGTTCGGTGGGGACGAGTCATTATGCACATCCCTGCCAACCGATAATCCGAACTCTGTACCAGATCAAATGGCAATGCTTGATGTCGCTGCTCCAGGGCCGCTGCCAGTACGGCCGCTTCACGATATACGGCAAAGGCACGACTCAATCGAAGACGCGGCCACAGCATCCCTGGAAGTGCACACACCTGCTCCCACCATCGAGCTGCCGGAGCGTGGACACGTTGCACGCGGACCCCATGAAATTCAACGACTTCGGATACCTCCTGCGAGATCGTAAACACCTCGACATGGTGTCCCAGGGAGACCAACGTACGGCTCATCCGGCCCAAATAGGTCGAGAGACCACCCGCCGTTGTGAATTCAGTCGGAAACTCAGGCGTTACGAACGCGATCCGTACACTCATAATTTACGCCTTTGGTCCACCAATCAACACACTTCGTCCATCGCCGACGGGGGAACAAATCTCTCCATGGAATTGCCCCAACGATCTAAGCAGTTGTATGTACATTTGTTTGGGTGCTTGAAAACAGTCGGCATTGTTCATTCCGAAATCATGGTGATTGTGTCCGTCACCCCAATGAATAAAACAAAGGCCATCGGGTCGCAGGCAAGAAATCCACTGCTTAAGGCAATGCTCCGGGTCGTAGCTATGATCGAAAGAATTGCTGTAGATAAAATCAACGCACCCTACCCACTCCTCCTTTACCTCGTGAAAGTCCCATTCAATAACATGCTCAACCTCAGTGGCCGAATTTGAGATTTCGGTTCCGATCACTTCGCATCCGAGTGTCTCACGAAGAAACTTCACCTCAACACCGGTACGGACTCCGTGGCAGATTCCGAATTTTGCCGATTGACATCGAGTGCGTATTGTATCGGCTACAAGTTCCAACTCTGATTCTCGAACCCAAACAGATGTTTGCTTCGCAAGATTTGTCTTACGCTGCGATTCCACGTACTCGTTATAGCTACTAAAGGTATGACACCGTGACTGACCAAGACGTTTGCGGTAAATCCATCGCCTTAAAACTACTAATTTCGCATCGATTCTTTGAAGCACAGACGCTTTCACTGAGGATAGTCGTGAACGAAATAACCAGCACCAATATATCCAGTGCGATATAGAGCCAGATCTAGCAAACTGCTCACGACCTGGCAGTTCTTCAACACAAGGCTTCCAAGAGGAATGAATATGCTCTCTACCTACTTTTAGATAACATTCAAGAAGCTGATTTCTTCCAGCGATGATCTCCGGCGCAGCTTCGGTGTGCAGCGGGCCATGTTTTGGTGCGAAAAGAATTAGTTTCTTGTGGGGAACGAGTTTAGACACCGCGTAGGCAATCTGCCGATGGTGTGGATGACCACCGATGTCTCCATTAAAATGGTGCGTGATGACGGTATTGTATTTGGAAAGATCTATACCCGATCGATCAAGCGCCGCACTGAATACTTTTGGTCTAATTTTCGTCCGCTCGGTAGTTTGGTAGAAGTCCTGAACACTTCCGCCTTTGTACGGTATTTTACGATGCGGAATATCGAGCGTAATAGGCCGTGCGCCACATGATTGACAAACTTGGCGAAATACGTCTTCAAAAGCAGAAACGTGCTCTCGACGCGTGGCACAAATCACATCCCATCCTTGTCCATACTTTAGAAGCGTGGCACCTGCCGATACAACTTCGTCATCCCAATGTGCAACGATTAATGCTACTGGAGGCACAATATTAACGACGAGCGACTGCCGATAATCATTTGGCCGCAACTCGACTTGGCTGGTCGCGATCGGCGACCGGCGGATCGTTCCGTACATAATTTCTGCAATGCGTTCTGTCCGATTACTGGGTGGCCGATAAGGAATGCAAACCGAATCCCGCTCGTTGACATATGAAGCGATGCTTTCCCTCAACTGCTCAATCTCATTCGTTTTCTGATCGGCTGCGAAACTAACGATCACCGTCGCATCCGGTTTCGCGACTCGATGGAATTCCTCTAGAGTCCGCAGTACGTCCGTTTTATAGATCATCCAGTTTGCAAAAATACAATCTACACTTTGATCCGGAAGGGGCAGGCACTCCGATTCCGCTTGGTGCGTCAGATTTGGAAAAGATTCGACATCGACTTGTATCATGTCACGACAATCAAACCACTCTGAGTATTTACCGCCTTCAAAGTCGTCATCGGCACCACAACCGACATTCAACACCGTGTCAAATGTTTTGTCGCACACCACCTGCCGCAACCACCGATTGGATTTCATCCTCAGGTCTGTGGGCATGGTCGATACCCCCATATTTCTGGGCGAGTGGGATCATTCCACGGCAAATTGATATGTGTTTGGTATCCGGCTGTCTTGAAAAACTGCTCAAGTTCGTGGACGCCCCAATCGACGACAAATTCTGTATGAAGTTCAATGCTGAACTGTTTCACCTCACGTAACTGTTCAGGATCCATCGCGCGAAATACTTGCCATTCAGCTCCTTCACAATCGACCTTTAGCAAATCAATTATCCCGTCAACGCGACGCAGGAGATCTTGCATCGTGACTGATGCAACACGGGTAGCAGTCCCTGACTCGACTCTTCTTGCGTACACCGAGTTGGATTGTGGCTGTGCAGGAAACTCGTAGAACTCGACTCCGTTCGAATCCTGCCAAAGTGCCGCTGCCAGCAGGCGCACCTCGGATCCGACATCTTCTTTTGAGAGTCTGCGTTTTGCTTCGGTGATGGAGGCATCGCATGGTTCGACTCCAATCACACGCCCGCCAAATCTTTTCACAAAAGGAATTGAGAATTCACCAAATTTGAAACCGACATCTACAATCGTGGGGCATTTTCCAAATAACTCTGACTTAAAGCGATGACCGCATAGCTCGCCAACACGGCTCGGGAGATGCGATTTCCACTGCAAGGTATCAGGCTGCAAGCGTCGATACAGACTGCCAATCCGCCGTCGTAATTTTTTAAACGGTTCACACAATTGTAGATATCTAGAATATCGCACAGCGCGATTTAGTTGTCGCCGGATTTTTCTTGGCGATTGATTCTTAAGTCGCCGAAAGTCACTGTCTCGAGCTAGCTTGCTGAATGCCGCGCCAAGATGTTCCGGGGCAATGAAGGTATCCAGTGTTCGAAAAGAATACCCGACAGGATTAAAAGCTTTGACATGCACACCGTGATGGTGAGAAATCACTTCGTGAGGGCTGTAGGAGGGCAGACCAAATGCCTCTTCCATCATTCTCGCAAGAATCGCCTCGTTATTCATCACCTTGAGTGTGCGCGTATTCATTTGATTGGCAATACGATCAGCAATGGGTTTGACGAGATGGCCATATGTCGAGGGTTCAAAAAAGTGCACTCCTTGCATCTTCAAGTTGCCGGAAGAATCTCGTAGCGGTCGAACCACATTACTATATGGTTTTTGAATGTCTTGAGCGTGTCGCAGCCTGCTTTCCAACAACCACTTGTCTGTCAGAACCATATCCACATCGGTCATCAAGACCCCATCGTAATCTGCCCATTGTGGATCCCACATCAACCAACGAAGCATTTTGCATGTCTGGTCGTCATAGCAACGTGCAGTCGTAAAGCGCGTGTACGGGAGTACTTCTGCGTCGATTCCAAGACGATTAACGATTTCATCCAACTGCCTCTGGCAGGCGGATACATCCTCTGCGGGTGCGTAGATGCGCACTGCTGGTGAACCTGGTAAATGGTGCGCCGAATAGGCCAAGAACGGCAAATATGCCGAGTAATTTTCTGTGCAAAATGCAGTAATCAGCAATTTGCTACGCAACTCTTTTTTTTGCCTCAGCCGATTTTCAAGATTACTCTGAAGATCCCAATTGCGATCAGGTATGTAGTCAGTGTAACGCTTGACCAATATCTTATTATCGTGAAGAAACTGATCGTATGCATCTCGTCGGCTTTTCAAATGCGCGATTTTCGAAATGTTATCTTCATCACCGGGAGTGCCTAGAAAGAAATCAAAATGCATGTGCCAATTCGATTCAACAAGATCCCGATATACGGACCATTCGGCTCCCTCAATGTTCATCTTGAGGATATTGACTGCGTGACGACTCCAAAGTTGCCGATCAAGCCAGGAGGAAAAACGGCACACGGACACGGTATCGTATCGTGACGGATCGACGTTGAACTTGTCGTCGTAGGGTGAATTCCCGACAGTATTTTTTGTTGCTTGGAACAGTTTTGCTTTCCCGTCTTTTTCACCAATTGCCAGAGGGTAAACATGGACATTCGGATACTTACGAAAACGGTGCTTGCAATGCGCAAACCACTTAGGATGTGGCTCAAAACCATGAATTACCCAGTCTTTCACGTGAAGCTTGCGCAAAGTGGCAATCATCATCGCTGTGACTTCACCTTCATTCATGCCGACATCGAACATTTGAACTTGCATCGTTTTTTATCGACCTCACAAATCAACTAAATATTCTGCACAGGACGCCATTGCATCGGTGACATGACTCGACCTGCAAATTTCGTGTGCGGGTAAACCTGGCCGATCGATGAATCATTCGTGACCTGCAATGCCATTGAGACCGGTGGCATACAATGTCGACCCCCTACTAAACCTGCGTGCAATTGAATTCTGTAGCCAACAGGGCCAAAAACGTTGGATGGAATCGTCCCGGTGACGAGATAATCTCCTGGATTCATCACACTCGGGATCGAATCGAGATCATCGTGAAAGGATCGGAAGATCAAAGTATCGGACGGATCATAAACATCGAACCAGATTCGAAGACCTTTTACTTGTTCAAGAATGCGAAACTTAACGATCAGGTCGGTCGGATTGCCGTTAGAGATATAGAGCGATTGTTTTTTGCACTGTTCAATACGAACGTCAATAAGTTCAAACAAAGGATCGCCCGGAAGATCATTGACTTGTTGCTCAATTGAATCAAACCCCCCTGTCGGCACGATCGCATCTATGTATGTGTCGACCACACTTTGAGTATCACCATGCTTTGCAATACATCCTTTTTCAAGTAGCAAGGCACTGGTGCAGAGCCTCTGAATCGCTCCCATATTGTGACTCACAAATAGCACGGTTCTTCCACAACTAGTAACGTCTTTCATCTTTCCAAGGCATTTCCTTTGAAAAGCGCCATCTCCGACAGCGAGCACCTCATCGACGATCAATATCTCCGGATCGAGATGGGCAGCCACTGAAAAACCGAGCCGCACATGCATGCCATTCGAATAGTACTTGACCCGGGTATCGAGAAAATCCTCGACCACAGCAAAGGAAACGATCTCATCAAATTTTCGGGAAATCTCCCGGCGGGTCATGCCAAGCACGGCACCGTTGAGAAAAATATTTTCCCGGCCCGTCAATTCAGGATGGAATCCCGTCCCGACTTCAAGCAGGCTACTGACCCGGCCACGAAGTCCGAATCGCCCGGATGTCGGTTCGGTAATGCGGGAAAGGATTTTCAAGAGTGTGCTTTTGCCCGCGCCATTGCGTCCGATGATTCCAAGAATCTCACCCTCTTTGACGTCAAACGATACATCGCTGAGCGCCCAGAACGCGCCATTGCTCACCGAACGTTTGCTTTCGGAAGGTTTGGCCCGACAAACACTTCGGTGCAACACCCGCTTGAGGGAATTCTGCAACAACTCAGAAACGCGTTGGTATCGGGCTTGTGGCGCGATACTATATTTTTTTCCAAGATTTTCGACTTCAATAGAAATTTCGCTCACAAGGCAAGAATCCTTTCCTGCACATTAAATACGGTCCGCGAAGGAACGCTCTGTATGTCGAAAATAAATCAATCCGCCGATCAGAATCGCCAATAGTATGGTGAAGCTAACACCCATCATTTCCCAGGGAGGCATGCTTTTTCCCAGCAGCGCCCAGCGAAAACCTTCCAAAACCCCTACCATCGGATTCAATGCGTAGAGCGGCTGCCACTGCTTCGGAATCACACTCGCTGTTTCGTAGACGACCGGCGAGAGGAAGAATCCAACCTGGATTAAGAACGGCACAACAAAACCAACATCCCTGTAAATGGCATTGAGTGCAGAGAGCCAGATCCCCACCGCCAAGGACGTAAGCGCAGCAAGGGCAATAAACAGAGGCAGTGTCACAATATGCCAGGAGGGGAAAATACCATACCAGGCCATCAAGCCAACAAGAACCAACATCGCAAAGAGCAAATCAACGATTCCCACCACGATGGTCGATAGCGGCAGGGCGAGCCGCGGAAAATAGATCTTTGTGATCATGTTGCGATTCGTGACGAGGCTATTGCTGCACCCAGTCACCGTTGTGGAAAACAATTGCCAGCCCAGCAAACCACAAAATGCAACAACGGCATAGGGAACGGCACCCACTATCGGCATATGGCCCATGAGATGAAAGAGCGTGGCAAAAACCAGCATCATGGTAAGCGGTTGCAATATCGCCCACGCCACCCCGATCAGGGTCTGCCGGTAACGGACCTTCAAGTCGCGCAAGCCAAGGATCCAGATCGTTTCTCGATAACGCCATAATTCTGCAACATCGACGATCCTAAATCGCGACCGACCTTCATAATAGCGCATCGGTAACGTGGCCTGGGCACCCTTATTCGAGTGCGCGGCGGTCTCCCCGGACGGGGGAGAATCAAGCGTATTTGGACACGTAGACACGAAACATCGATCTAAAAACGAGTTGCACGTACTAAGCGGCAGAGAGCCAGACATACCGCTTCCCGTCAGGCGGAGCCATCACGATCTCAATGACCAATGGCTGCGGCAAAGAACAAACTCGCTACCGAGAAACGCGAGTCTAATCGTTAGCGGGTCTGGCGAACAAGATAAATCGCTGCAACCGGCGAAGGTGATGCCAACGCATGCAGTGCTAGCAGCAATGGTGGAGAAACGACTGCCCGGGTTAATTGAACTTTTTCCGAGGTAAGGAGACTTCTGCATCCCGGTTCGATCTGGCGATGCGTTGCTTCACCGCCTTCGCCAGTAGCGTTCTTGCTTTATGTGAATCTGGATTACGGGAGACGCACCAGCGAAGATGGGCTTCAGCATCTGCGAATTGTTCGAGTTGGATTAATAGTGTCGCCAACTGCATACGAACATCGAACCGACCTGAGTTACACCCCAGCGCACGCATTGCACAAGACGCCGCTTTTTCAATCTCTTCAACACGCGAATAGGCTGTACTAAGGGTGTACCAGGTATCACAAAGATCCATCGAGTCTGCCTGCTGCTGAGCAAGCGCATAAAAATAATCGCAAACACTCTTTAATTGGGCAGTATTGCCCAACTGGGTATATTGATAAACGAACAATGGCCAGTCCTTTAGTTGAGGCTCCAGTATTTCAATCAACGCCTCTGCGGGAATGCGACTACTCAGGAGATAGAGAATGGCCTTCTTATTTTCGATCCCACATTGGAATGACTGTTTCCAATAAGCGATCGCACCGGCAACATCACCCGCGACCGCCGCTTCTTTTCCTGCCATCAACAACACACTCCCGTCATGAGGCCTCACAAGCAGCGCCTGTTCGATATATCTTGATTTATCAAGATCTGTTCCGCCTTCTAAGAAACAGAGCTCCGCAAGAAAAAGATATCCTTCCCCTTGCAAAGGACATTGAGCGACCGATTGGTGTGCGTGCCACAAAGCCCGATCAAGAAGATTGCGATGATCACCGATAGCGCGATCGAGCCATTCGTTGAGTGCTGAACGCGACGGAAACTCAGACGCAATGGCAGCATCTCGAATCTGTCCCACATCCATAGGGTTTTTACTACTGCGCTGCTGGATCTGAAATTGCTGAAGGTAGATTGCCGCAAGGCGAAGATTGACCCGGGCATTGCCAATATGCTTCATTGAATAGGCTCGCAATGCCTGCTCCAGATTGTTGTCTAAAACATCGGACACTCGCTGAAGCTCTAATTGTTTCTGTGGATCATTTGAAAACAATTTTTTCTCTTGCTCGATCGCAGTACGTTCTGTTGCATATTTCTGATAGCGGTCCCAATGAGCCGAAGCCACCGCAGGATCCCAAAATATGCTGACCATCCAGATGCCAACCACTGCAATCACCGGTGTTGCAAACAGCCAGGCCACACGAGGGACGGGATACCGCGACGGCTCCCGTTTAGAGTCTCCGCTCAATTGATATAACCGGCATGCGAGAGCGCACAGCACCACGGTCCACGACATACAAGCTGGTATGGACCAAACGAAATCGACTAACGAATGCACCGCACTCGCCATCAAGGCCGCTGCTACAGCACCCACACAAGCAACTTCTGTCAATCTTTTTTGTCTTCTCAATGCCACCACACACCAGAACAGACAAAGACCGACTGCTATGCATAAGAACGATAATCCCGCCAAACCTGTTTCGGAAGCGATTTGCAGATAGCCATTTTCTGCATGAGAAAACTCTACCGTATAAATATCTGGCAGAAACATTTTGTAATATTCTCGATGGGCTCCCACTCCATGACCGAACCACGGACTTTGCGTGAAAGCATTCCAATTCGCCTCCCAGAGTTCCATCCGAAGCCGCCCGGACTCGATACTATCGAGCGACATTTCCTGGACTTTATCCCACCGCTCACCAATTTGCTCTGCACCATGGATGGCAAACACCGTGATGCCAATCAAAGCAAATACCAGGAGACTCATTGCGTGACGACGATCGAGAATTTTTGCCCATCCGTAAATGATACCTATGGTTGCCAACGCCGCTGCTAGTGCCAGTGCACCTCCTCTGGAAGTAGCTAGGATCGCGGTAAACCCTACGATACCTACCGCGATGCCAATGATGACTGTGAATACTGGACTCTCAAAAGGTTTGTTGCGCAGTCCAAAGACATTTTTCTCTCTCGGGTGTCTCTGTTTCCTACCATAGATTTTCATCCGATTGACAAAACACCAGATTAGCGGCCCCATTCCTAGCGCCAACAGGTGGACAAAGTGGTTGCGATTGCTAAATGGACCTTGGATATAAATCGCTTTTCGTTCGGGATGTTCATACGTCCAGAGAATTTTGCCATTTGTTGTCAGATACTGGGCTAAACCAAGAATCGCCATGCCAACTGTTGCCAATGCAATCCACGTCAAGAGTTTCTTCACATCTGCCAGGGATTGCACGCGCTGCACAACAACCACAAAAGTAAGTCCATACGCCACAAGCAGGGCAAGCCTCTGAATGGTCATGCCCGGATACATTGAGATTGTATTCCAACTTCCCAAATTGGCCTCTGTACCATCTGCCACCGACCATAACGGCAGTAGCGACTGCGTATTTGGTGAGAGTTGAGCGATGAAGTCGGCAGGCAGAGGAAAGATCTGAAAGAGGAGCAACAAGATGCCGCCAATAAATAGCCAATGTGCTGCGGAAGGTCGCCACAATGGCTCTCGCAATAAACATTGTCTTGAAAACCAAGCCACGCTCATCACCGCAACAACAGACACAAAAACGAGACATCCCGTCGGATGTCGCCCACCGAGAACAAGAGGCGCGACAAAAAGAATGGCCAACAGACACAGGTCGACTAGATGCAGCAAGTGGCTTGGCAGGCCCGCATCTTGCGTTTCATATTTTGCAGATACCGGAGACACAGACAGTCTCACTTTATTTTCTGGAATCTAAAATTTTAATCAACCATCGGCTTTTTTTGAAATGATCCCTAACTATGCCGCACGTCGAGGAGTTTGCAGGTCGGTTTGCTGAGCACCAGTTGTTGAATCCTCACCAGCAAAATCAATGGCAGGATATGCATCTTCACCATTTTCCTCATCGCTCAAACTGTAGCCGTAACCGTAACCATAGCCATGCTCGTCATCAAAGTTGTACCCTTTTCCATTTTCAGAATTGACGCAATTGGCAACAATTCCAAATAGATGGATACCCATGCCGGTGAGGCTTTCCACAGCGCGGTGGACCAAGCGTCGACGATTTTTTTCAGGGCGTACAACGAGCACAACACCATCGACAATCCGCCCGATGATCAGGGCATCACTTGCTACTAAGACAGGAGGACAATCGATGAGGATCTGTTCGTATTGCGTTTCTGCCCAAGCCAGCAAATCTTCCATCCTATCACTCGAGAGCAACTCAGACGGATGCTGTCGTCGCGGCCCAGCAGGCAATATATCGAGCTGAGGCATACTGGTCGGAAGGACGCACTCATTGACCAACTCTTTGAGATTCTGCTCGGAATACAAAACATCCGAAAGCCCCGATTGTCCCTTCAGATCGAGTAATTTCGTTAGGCCGGGACGTCGCAAGTCGGCATCAATCAGCAACGTCTTCTTTTCGGACTGTGCGTAGACTACAGCCAGATTCGAAATCACCGTTGTCTTTCCATCCCCCGGTTCCGCACTGGTGAAGCAAACACGACTTGATTCATTCTCTGAGAGTGCCAAAGAGGTTCTCAGCGTCCGGAATGATTCGGCTTCGACTGAGTCCGGAGAGGTGTTGGATTGCAACACGTCCATACCAGCTTCAGAAACTGGAGGCAACTCTCTTATCATCGCTAAGAGTTGTTGTCCAAGCCGTTTGCTTAGCTCGTCCGGAGAACGAAAACGATCATCAATGATGTCTTGGACGTAAACAATCCCGCATCCGATGCTCAAGGTTGCCAGAAGACATAAAAAGACCACTCGCGAGAGCTTTGGTGAGACAATTTTGTCAGACGCAGTCGCTTCCTTAACAATCGTCGCTCGAATTTCACCACTTCCTTGCCGTAAGTCAACACCGGCAATTTTCTCGACGAGAGCCTCGTGAAGTTTCCGCAACCTCTGCACATGCTGGCTGAGCATATTGTGATGTGCTGTATCCCGCTCATGCAATACTGCCTGTTCACGGGCATCATCGAGTGAATCGCGCAATGCCGCTTCTTTCTGCATCGATTTATTCAACTCTTGCTGTACCATTTGGACCAGCATGGGACCGAGTTGGGTCGCCTCCAATTCATCGAATGAACTTCGAACCGTTTCTTTGTATTCCACAAGATAGTCTCGGGTGGCTTGCATGCGATTCTGCAACTCGATAACACGCGGATGTGCTGGACCAAAGTCGTTAGCTAATGATTGTAATTCTGCCTTGTCTTTTAGGAGTCCCCGCTCCAACTCGATTCGAAGACGAGCTTCATCCCTGTTGAATCCAAGGCCTGTCATCAAAAGTTCGCGACCGATCGTCTCTTCAACAGCCATCGCATATTGCTTGAGATCTTCACCACGACTGATTGCACGCTGGATTGCCATAATCATGGACTCGTGCGTCAATCGTTCTTTCTGTGCGTCAACCAATGCTTCGTTCAGGCTAACGACTGTTTGAATCAGAGGGTGAACAATGTGGCTGCCTTCATCGATGGTAAAATCGCCAACTGCCAACCGTGCCGACAGTAATGCTGCTTCCTTTTCAGCTAATTCTTCCGCAATCTTGTCTTTTTCCTGAGTCATCACATTTAGGATTTTTTCCGTGGCTCCCTTGTGGGTACTATCTACAAAATCCAAATAGGATTGAATGATCGCCTGAACGACTGCTACGGCGATCTGCGGATCTTTCGAAAAATATTCCAGGTTTAAAACGGTGGTATTCCGTACAACATTCGTGTTCACTTTACGCGCCAAGACGTGATACCAGGAATCGAGAGGAACACCTGCAAACTCGGACAGACAGACATTCGGAAGATAGGCAATTGCTCCCGCCAAAACGGGCTGACTAACAATGAGTTGCTGGTGGGTTGGCATGAGGCGTTGACCGGCCATATTCACGCCGAGAGAATTTTCGGATGCGTCAAGACCTGATCGAACAATCAGAATGGATGCACTTGCCTTGTAGTACTTTGTTGCTGTCAACGCATACCATACCCCGATGATGCCAACAACAATCGCTGTGGCAAACACAGTGCTCTTGCGATACCAGATGACCCGCAGAAAACGGAGTATCTGATGCACTGATCCCGCCGCATTGGTGACCGGCGAACCGTAGGCTTCATTGATGTATTCAGCAGACATCGACCGCCAATCCTTGATACGATTTAAAACAGTGGAATACTCGTCGAGGCACCAATGCCAAAATTTATAAACCGGTTAAAGGCTTCGAAGATCACCGTTGCCGGAGTCTGTTCCACGCTTACCACATCGCCCGATGCGAGTCGGATATTTTCCGAATACTTACGTTTTGCTGCACGAAGGCTGACCTTGATAACTTGAGCCTCCGCTTTATCGGGTACGCGGCGGATTACATAAATCTTATTAGCCACCGGAGAAATAATGCCACCTGACAATGCAATGGCGTCAAGGACTCGCAATTCTCGATCGGTTGGTAACGTATATTCACCCGGTTTCCGCACCAGGCCTAACACCTGGATCGGATTCTGATCTCTTTTATGGACCATTACGACATCACCATCTCGCAGATTGATGCCTCGTCCTGCCTGACTGGCAGAAATGAGATTAATGCGGACGCTCCGCGAAGCTGAAGGCGAAGATGCTGTAGCATCGACCGAATAGCTTGCCATTCGATTCTCCGTTTGATCCACAGAGCCGATCGGACGTTGCGCCGGACTGCGGACTTCAATATTCATACTTGCATCATCCTTGAGCCCGCCTGCTGCGACAAAAGCGGAGAGCAGGTTCGATGAGCTGCGAGGCAATTCATACGAACCTGGCTTTTTAACGGCGCCAATAACAGTGATTTTGCTGATACGCTTGTTCTCCATCACCACTGTCACATGTGGATTTCGGTAGACACCACGCGAAATGGCTGCTTGGCGAATAACCAGTTCGGCCTGCTCGAGTTCCATGCCCGCTAAAGGAATTTGGCCTAACAGTGGCAGTAGCGCAACTCCGTCATCGCCAATTCGCACAGGGACCGTTAAGGGTTGCTTGTCTGCAACGCCACCAATGACTGTCACTTCAATCACATCTCCCGGTTCAATCAATACCGTGCTAGATGAAAATCCCGATAGCCGAGAGAGATCAAGCGTTCCTGGATTGATAATGCGAGGGGCAATAAGATTTGGTGGAATATGCTTTGGCGTCACGATCGGTTTATAGCACCCGAAGGACACAAGTACGCATAATCCCGCTAAGAAGATGTTCCCGGCGAGGCAAACACCCGTTGGGAGTTTTGACTTATCAGTTTTAGAATGTGCGATGACCAAGACGCTGAGTCTTTATGGAGGTGACGCGGGTAGGTCAGCCAATACAGATTTTTTGCGCAAAACCGTACGGACGGACTGTTTACGAATCGTTAAAGGGCCCTCTTTGGGAAGGAGGTTAGTAGCAAATTGGGTTCTCGCCGGTCAAGAGCAGCTAAAACAACGGGAAAAAGCAACATTAAATGAGGAACCGACCCCTACTGGCACTGCAAACAGTGCCAGCGGTCTGGCAAGACAAACCGCCTCATCTTCGATGTAAGGCGAGACATTACGCCGGAGAAGCCATGCGGTGCCAATACCCCACTCATGGCACCCTTACTAGAAATCGACCTTTAGCAAGAGGGGATGCTGGCATTTGCCAGATCCACTGCCTCCTGCTCAAGCAGACACAATCGTCGGATCGCCGTTGCTCGTCCAGTGGAAGGATCCACATCGACGAGTGTACCGGCGAGTCGCACATCACCGGTAGCAACATCAAAAGGGGTCGGCGAAAAGGTGCGGGTGGTTTTTAGCACACGGTCATAGCGACGACCGAGAATGCTGTCGTAAGGACCTGTCATTCCCACATCGCACTGAAAGGCGGTCCCGCCAGGAAGAATGGTCTCATCTGCTGTGGGAACATGGGTGTGGGTCCCAAGAACGGCTGAAACGCGGCCATCGAGAAAACGGCCCATCAACTGTTTATCACTAGTCGCCTCAGCATGCATATCCACGAGAATAACTTTTATTTCCTCATCCAAACTTTTCAAGATCTGATCGATTGCCGTAAAGGGACAGTCGACTGGCTTCATGAAGACCCGACCGATCAGGCTGATGATGGCCACTGGAATGTCCGCTGCCGTTTTGACCACTGCGACATTTTTGCCGGGAGCCTCTGCGGGATAGTTTGCGGGTTTGACAATATTGGAACGTGTTTCAAGCACCCGGATGATTGCCCCTCGCCGATAAATGTGGTCCCCGAGCGTAATCGCCTGCACACCTGCGGCTATGAGTTCATCATAATTGGAAGGCGTCAATCCAGATCCACCCGCAACATTTTCTGCATTGGCAACGACCAGATCAATCTGCTCGCGTGCGACAAGACCGCGGACCGCCTGACAGACGATTTTTCGTCCGGGTTTTCCAACAATGTCACCAATCAACAATAAACGCAAAGCAATCTACTCCCTATCCATGCTGACATGCAGAATGCATTCCACACTATTTCAAATCAATGGGCCACTTCCGTAATGCGAGTTTCTCGCAACACGGTGACCTTAATCTCACCCGGATATGTCAGTTGTTTTTCAAATTCATTCGCAATGTCCCGGCAAATTTTTGCCGCCGATTCATCACTTGTCTGAGCGGCAGAAACCATCACGCGAACCTCACGTCCCGCTTGAACGGCATATGCCTGTTGCACACTATTAAATTGTGTCGCAATCGATTCGAGTTCCTCCATCCGCTTGACATAGCGGTCCAGAGTTTCGCGTCTCGCCCCCGGCCGGGACGCACTACAAGCATCTGCAGTAGCGCATATGATCGTATAGGGGTATTCTAAACTGAGGTCATCGTGGTGCCCAAGTGCCGCATGCACAACCTCCGGCCCCTCACCATATCGCTTCAGCAAATCTGCCCCGACTTTGGGATGTCCGCCCTCGGTATCGTGATCTGCCGCTTTGCCAATATCGTGAAGAAGCCCGCAGCGGGTTGCCAGCGGACCGTCGAGGCCCATCTCTTCGGCAAGTGCACCGGCGAGAAAAGCAACTTCAATGGAGTGTCGTAGCACATTTTGACTGTAACTGGTACGAAACTTTAATCGGCCCAACAAATGAATGATTCGTTCATGTAGCCCATGGACATCCACCTCATCCGCTGCTTCCTCGCCCTCCCTTTGAATATGCTTGTCCATCTCCAGCGTCGTCTGCTGGACGACCTCTTCAATACGACTGGGATGAATCCGTCCATCCGCAATAAGGCTGTTGAGGGCCGTCCTGGCAATCTCACGTCTTACCGGATCAAATGCACTCACAATAACAACACCCGGTGTATCATCAATAATCACATCCGCACCGGTTGCTTTTTCAATGGCACGGATGTTACGACCCTCGCGCCCGATAATCCGGCCCTTCATTTCATCGTTTGGAATGTCAACGGTACTGGTTGTCGTTTCAGCAGTGTGTGCCGCACCATAGCGCTGAATCGTGGTCAACAGCATGTCGCGCGCCTTCTGTTCGACCACTTCAGCAATCTGCTTTTCGTGCTTTAAAATGACCGAGCCTGTTTGCTCAACCAGTTCCTGATCAAGCATTTTAAGTAGCCGATCTGTAGCTTCTTCGACCGATAGCCCGCTCAACTGGTGTAATGTCTGTCTCTGCATGTCCAACAGGCCGTCGAGTTCCTCGTCGCGCCGCTTGATGTCTGACATCCGCTCGGAGATCTTTCGTTGATTGTTCTCAACCAGACGTTCCTGCTTCTGCAGTTCCTCTGTGCGGGTTTCCAGAAGGTCACCCTGCTTATCCAGTTCGCGTTCTCGCTGATGAATTTTTTCTCTGCCCGTCGAGAGTTCTGTTTCCATCGTCGCCTTTTGCTGCAATGCGAGTTCCTTCAATTCCAACTCTGCTTCTTTACGACGAGTATCAATCTCGGATTCCACTTTTGCACGAATTTCCCGGGCAGTAGATTCGGCATCCTTGCGGCGCATCCGATTTATCAATTTAAAAACCACCACCGTCGCCACGACCACAAGGAGCAACATCGCAACGAGCAGCCAGGACTGAATTTCAATCAGATTCATCGTGTTCGATCTCCCTCTATTTTCACCGGCGAGAAAACGACACAGTGGGGTTGGTTCGCAACCACCGGTCGATCGTCGTCACGGTTTTTTTAACCTAGACGATCTAGACACTGGGCAAACAGAACCTTTGCCAGGTGGGATGGAAGGGGCAGTGAGCAAACCATCTACCCGAGAGAAATGAGCGTAATTGCAATTGTCCCACTACCCAAAGCCAAAAGATCACCAAGAACAACAACCAACCGTTGGCACTGGTGAGGATCCACTGCAAACATGGCGGGCTGCAACCCGTCCCGGTGAGTGGGGAGCGGAAAGGTAATTCAGTACGAATTTGCTACATCCTGAGGAAAGACCGGCTTTCCAAAAACCGACCGGTCGACGATTGGTACGATCAAAGGTGATACAGGCAAAGGCGGTACAGGCAAAGGCGGTACAGGCAAAGGTGGTACAGGCAAAGGCTTTCCTCGCAAACGCACTTTCACCACGATTGCCAATCAGAATGCACTGCGGCAAATCGACATGCGCCGCACGCCGCAGAGGGAAAATCGCAGATATTAGAAGCAGTAGAAAATGCATGACCGGACCCGTAGTTCGACCTCCTCGTCGCAGCTAACTCGTTCTTCCTAACAAGGTTACGCTTAAAATCTTCTCGAATTGTTTGCTCGGCCACTAACATCCAGATCGCCGAGGACAAATTGTAATTTCTGATGTTAATTTACCAGACTCTGGAAAAACTTCAAGCGAACCGTTTTACTGCAGGGACAGGTTCGCCGGGCCGCAGTTTTCCCCAATCAGCCCAGGGGCGAGATCGGGCAGCCCGATGGTGTTTCAGGTGAAGAAAATCATGACCCCATTCCATCCCTTCGTCACAAAGCTGGCCAGCAGTTGGCCGGCCGAGTCGTGGCAAACAATCCCCATCATCGTGGCCGTCTCCGGCGGACCGGATAGCGTTGCACTCCTGCGTGCTCTGGTGGAACTCAAAGAGCAAAGCGACAAAACCTCAAAATCTCCGGGCGAAGTGCGCGAGCATCCTTTCATCATTGTCGGACACTTCAACCATTGTCTGCGGCCTGAGCAAGCAGATGCGGACCAGGCCTTTGTCGAGTCGCTCTGCGAGCAGCTCGGCATACCATGCGAAACGGGCCATGCCGATGTGCGACAACTTGCAGAACAACAGGGAGACGGAATCGAGTCCGCGGCCCGAAAGATCCGCTATGATTTTCTCCTCTCCTTAGCCGAGAAACATGGTGCACGTTATGTTCTCACCGGACATACCGCCGATGATCAGGCAGAAACCATCCTGCACCGTATTGTTCGTGGCACCGGCCTGCGGGGTCTGGCCGGGATGCCCAGAGCCCGCAGCCTCTCCCCTGCCGTCTCTCTCTTGCGACCGATGCTCACGATTGAGCGATCGACGGTACACGCCTATCTCGACCAAATCGAACAACCCTTCTGCACCGACGCGAGCAACAGCGATCCAGCCTTCACGCGCAACCGGATCCGCAAGAAGCTACTGCCTTTGATCCAAAAGGAGTTCAATCCTCAAGCGGCGGCGGCACTCCTGCGACTCGGCCAACTGGCAGGTGACGTCCAGAGACTCGTCGATCAGATCGCCGAGCGGCAACTCGCAGAGTGTGTCACCCGCTCCTCTCCGGAAACGATCTGCCTCGACGGTTCCCGTCTCGATGGTTTGGATGACTCTTTGATTCGCGAACTGTTGATCCAAATCTGGCGCGACCGGGATTGGCCGCTACAGGCGATGGGGCATCGCGAGTGGGAATCGCTTGCCGAGATGTCCCAATGCGACACGGATGCAACGACGACGCTGCCGGGGGGCATCCTCGCAAAAAAACAGGACGGGCAGCTCTCGCTGACCCGTCCTGCATGAGCATTTACAGTTCAATATCAAAGCCACTGGCATAAAGCTGGGCTTAGCCGTATACGCCGCAAGTCACCTTATTGTGCCTCGGCAGCTAGTTCCTGCACTTTGTAACCACCACGGGCTTTGAAGTACAAGATGAGTATTAAATAGGCAATCAACATAATAGCAGGAAAAATAGCCATTGTTGCCAGAGCACCCTGCTTGCTCTCATTGCGAATTTCATCGATGTCCTCTTCCACTAACTCGCGTTTATCTCCCGGCAATTCCTTCAAAAGGGTGTCTAATTTTTCCTGTGAAATCGGCTTGTAGTGGATAACCTCGTAGATGCTTTTATCTTCCAAAACAGTTAGCTCGCCGTTTTCTACTAAACCGGGCAACTCTGCTGCAACAGCCTCATTCGAAACAATCGCGGCATTTACTTTATCCGCTTGCAAAGCGCCGATATAGGGAAATCCTAAAGTACCAACCGCTAACATTCCAATGCCGCTGATTGCATTCAAGGTTAAAGCACCACCTTTGGGAGTTTGTTCCGAAACCACACCCAGCATCGTCGGCCAGAAGAAAGTCTTACCAACCCCATATAGCGTGGCTGCTGCAAAAATCCATACTCCCGCTGTAAACGAAAGTGTATAGAGTCCAAGAATGGCAAGAACCGAACTCACCACAAGCAATCCAAGAGGCGACAATTTGTGCACAATTGGCCCGGCATAAAATCTCAAAACCAGCATGATTGCCGATGTGTAAATGAGAACCCACCCGGCGTGAAAATTGTCTTTGGCAATGCCTTCCATAATTCCTGTGATCCAACCATCGGTCCCTATTTCCGTGATTGCGAGGGGAAGCATAATCAAGATGAGAAATAACATCAGAAATCGGCCGAGGGATCGGGTGTAAATGCCAAATGCCAAAACAATTGCTACACCGATTGCTATAAATATTGCTTTTTCATTTGGTGCGAGTGGCATAGTGCTGCCGTCGGAAAAGAAGTCCATCAATTGCAGAGTAATCAGAAATCCAACAACCGCAGCCCCTAGAACACCAAATTCTGAAAGCATCTCTCGATAACTAACCCCCGAAGCCACACGCTCCTGGACAGGGAACGTACACTTAATGAGCATCACAAAATAAACGACTGCGGGGATAGCGATCAGGCCGACCTTCACCCACCACGGAACTGTATCAATAAAAATAGTGACCATTCCTGCGAGTACCAAGCCACCTGGCCAACCGGCGTGGAGAATATTGAGCCACTTGGTTTTTTCCTTGTTGAACATGGTTGCCACCACCGGATTGATAAAAGCCTCTACAGTCCCGTTGGCTAATGCGAGAACAAGACTGCCCCAGTAGAGCAAGTTGAACGCTGTTTCCTTATCGCCGCCCTCGGCAACAAAGTATGCTGTTATCCCCATTGCTGCCCAGCAGATGTGGCCAAAAAAAGCAAGAACCATCGCTGTTTTGTAACCGATCTTATCTATGAACAAACTGAACCCGATGATGCTAACGGCAAAAGGCCAAACACCAATGCCAAGCAGTCGCCCCGCTTGGGCAGTATCCAAATCAAATTGCAATGCCCAGCCTTTAACTAAGAACACGCGGGCTATAAAACCGAATGCCGTTGTAATCAGCGCGATGAAACATCCCCAAAAGACGATCTTGTTGTTTCTGTCGTTCATGAAAATTCACCCCTCCGCTGGGCCTGAAAGGTTGGGATCAAAATAAATTCAACGGACCGGTCGCTCACCGCCACCGGTCGCGATAAAAAATCAGTTGTCGTCCAAACGATGAAAGCAGTGCCAGCAGTCGACGCGGCCCTGCCATTCGGTCTGCCCAATTGCCGGTTGAGTATACGGCATTGGGTAAACATTTTCATAGCCGTGATTTAGGGCCTTTTTGGCTTTTTCCTATGGAGACCTCCCCCACGGTTCCTCATAGCAACCCATTTTGAGCCATCGGTCCCACCGACCCGTGCTGCACAGCAACCGGGATAACTGGACCTTGACCGTGCTTTAGCGCCCTGCGTACTATTGCCACGCTCGTCTGTCGGGAATACCGGTCTGGCAGGAAAAATACCAGCTTCGTCCCGCTCCGCCGAGAAGACAAGTTTGCTGCTGCGCTTTAAAGCATCAGACTTTAAAGCAACAGCTCCGTGCGAAAGGATTTGCGCCATTTTCACCCGTTTGATCAACGCCTGCTGGTTTCTCTTCAAGTACGGACTGCTTTTGAGCGGCCTCGCAGCGATTGCTCTGCTCTGGTATTTCCAGGATACGCTCAACGACAAGATTCACAGTCACGTCGAGCAAGTCATTGCCACTGCCTATCCCCATCTTGATGTTCAAGTTGGCACTGTGCAGCGGGTCGAGGGCAAGGGCATTCTGATCCGGGACCTTACGCTCATCGAGCGAGATGCAAGCGGACCCCAGGCAGAGTTAGCGCATTTTGAGGAAATATTGCTAGGCTGTCGTGCTCAGATCCAGGACCTGGTCCGTGGCAAACCAAATATAACCCATGTGATTCTCCGCCATCCAACATTTCGTGCTACGCGACGAGCCGACGGCACCTGGAGCATAGAACGACTCTTACCTCTGCCCAACTTCGGTGGCACGGCACGGGCGTTGAAAGTGGAGCAGGGATCACTGGTTCTTTTTGATCCGCTGAAGAATCCATCGGGAATGCTCTCGTTCCGCGATATCAATCTCGTATTCCAACTGTCTCAATCTGCCGACAATCAAACCGCCGACCGACCACTCACCGAGGTGAAAGGATCACTTACCGGTGAACATCTCGGGCGAGCAGAAATCGAAGGCTGGATCAACAATTCCACCGGGCGCTGGAAACTTGCCGGACGACTCGACGACATTGATCTCTCTCCAGAATTGCAGCAGGCCCTACCGGGCGAGTTTGCACAACGGCTCTCAACCATCCACCCATTACGAGGCCGTCTGGAAATGAACTTTCAGGCCGATCATGATCCCCGCCGGACAGACCCCTGGCAGTTCGATGCTCGTGGCCGACTCACAGAGGGTCGCATCGATGACGACCGCCTCCCTTACCTGCTGACAGACGTTAAGGGAGACGTTCACATCAACCAACATGGCATCACCATCCATGAAATAACGGCTCGCAATGGACGTACCTCTTTTTGGCTTTCGGGCGAGCAAAAGGGATTTGGACCCTCACCGATCATCAAGCTCAGAGGCAAGGTGGAGCGGTTGATTCTGGACAACCACATTGTCGCGAAACTGCCTGTCTCCTGGAGGGAAACCTGGAATCGCTATCTTCCAGGTGGTGAAATCAATGCCACGTTCCAACTGGATCACGATGGCCAACGTTGGCACCCGGAGGCCATGGTCGATTGCGTCTCCGTTGCATTCACCCACTACAAATTTCCCTATCGACTTGAACAAGGTCATGGCAAGATCTCGTTGAAAAACAATCAGTTGGCACTGCAGCTTCAAGCGCTAGCCGGCAATCGACCGGTAGACATCACGGCAAACATTACCAATCCGGGACGCTATGGCATTGGAGAAGTCCTCATTCGCGCAGACAAACTCCCACTCAACGAACAACTCCTCCAGGCAATTCCCCAGCCACAGCAAACAATTATTCGATCATTTGCGCCGCGTGGAACCGTCAACAGCATGCTGCATATCACCCGCAGCGACCCGAAGGCACGCTGGATTCCCCACCACATTATTGACCTGAACGCCATTTCGATTCGCTACGAAAAATTCCCCTATCCACTGCACGATGTGCGTGGTCGTCTCGAAGGAATCGGCAAAGAGTGGACCTATCGTGATCTAAGCGGCAATAACGACACCGGGGTGGTGACTGCCGTTGGCCGATTGATGCCAACCGCTTCGGGAAGCCAGCTGACGCTGCAGTTCACCGGAACCAATGTCTCGCTGGATGAAGAACTTCAAAATGCCCTGCCTGCGAATATGCGCCGGTTCTGGAAACAGTTAAAACCTCAGGGCAGCATCGATGTCTCAGTCGCTTTAAATTTTACGTCTGAGGACAAAGTACTAAACTTAGCAGTCGGTGCCGAACTGGATGGTATTCGTGTGGAGCCGACATTTTTTCCCTACCGAATGGAAAATTTGCGCGGCCGTGTTGTGTATCAAAATGGTCGGGCCGATTTTGCCAACTTGACTGCTTCGCACGGCAATCTTCTGGCAACCGCTTCGGGGAATTGCGAATTTCCTGCCGATGGCAGTTGGAAATGTGACTTCACAAGTCTGAATGTCGATCGGATTCGT
>JASMGX010000110.1 GCA_030751095.1 Pirellulales bacterium
TCGGAAGGACTCGGCGGGTACGATGGCATCGAGGAGCCGGACGCAGGGGCAATCGCCAAAAAAGTCGCCAAACGGCACCAAACGGCATCCGCAGAGGCACCGGCCCTGACAACCGCCGCAGAGCTTGGCAAGGGGCAAGCTGCCGCTGCCAGTCGGCCCATCGCGGAAACATTTTCCGTCGACAGCGAATCGTTCCACGTCGGCATGCCCGTTGCGCATCCGAAATATGGGCTAGGAAAAATTGCAGCCCTGAGCGGACCGGCTCAAAGGCGGACCGCCACAGTCAACTTTGTAACCGCCGGAGTGCGAAAATTCCGACTTCACGAAAGCCCCCTCCGACCGGTTGGCCGAAAGTCGTAAGATAGGCAGAGTACTGCGAGCGCCCCTCCGCACCGTCGAGTGAGTGCCGATGTCCCAATATCCAAAAATCGCCCAACTCAAAGATGTCGCCGCCTTCCGCAGCCGGCTCGCGGAGTTGGGCCTCTCGTTGCCGATCGAGGATGCCATCCTTTCGCTCCGCGAGCAGAGTCCGATGGCAGAGCCGCTCCGTGTCGGCGACTTTACGGTCGGCAACCGCTGGTGCATCCATCCAATGGAGGGCTGGGACGGTGAGGCCGATGGCGGACCGAGCGAACGGACACTCCGCCGCTGGAACCGGTTTGGGCTGAGCGGCGCCAAATTGATCTGGGGAGGCGAGGCGGCCGCGGTGATGCCGCAGGGTCGGGCGAACCCGCGGCAACTCCTGGCAACACCAGCCAACGGTGACCACTTGCGGTCGTTGCTCAGCGAGTTACAGGCCGCACATCGCGAAAAATTTGGCAACTGCGACGATTTGCTCGTGGGGCTGCAACTGACCCACTCGGGTCGTTTCTGCCGCCCGCACACAGAGCAGCTCGAGCCAAAAATCGCCTACCACCACCCCCTGCTCGATGAGAGGTTCGCCATCGCGAGCGACGACGATTCGGTACTCTGGAAAGATTCCGAGTTGGAATCGGTGATCGAAACATTCGTGACCGCTGCAGGGGTGGCAAAAGAGGCCGGATTTCGTTTTGTCGATGTGAAGGCGTGCCATGGCTACATGCTCCACGAATTCCTCGGCGCCCATACCCGAACCGGCCCCTTCGGAGGAGATTTTTCGGGCCGCACGCGACTGCTCATTACGATCATTGAGCGGATCCGCGAAGAACATCCCGCCCTGATGGTGGGCGTCCGGCTGAGCGCATTCGATACGGTCCCCTTTGCGGGCACTCCCTCCATCGGCAAACCGGTACCGCACGAGCACCTGCCGGCACACCGCTACGGATTTGGAATTTCGGAGACAAACCCAACGGAAGGCGATCTCTCCGAGACGATCCAGTTACTTCGAAGACTCCGCGAACTCGGGGTGGTCATGGCGAACCTCAGTTGCGGGAGCCCTTACTACAATCCTCACCTCCAGCGACCGGCGATTTTTCCTCCGAGCGATGGCTACCTGCCGCCGGAGGACCCACTCTGCGGCGTTGCGCGTCAGATCCACGCTACCCGCACCTGCAAAGAGGCGGTCGGCGATTTGCCGATCGTCGGCACCGGCTATTCCTACCTGCAGGATTATCTGCCGCACGTCGCCCAAGGAGCCGTTCGCAATGGCTGGGTCGACGCGGTCGGCATCGGTCGGATGGTGCTGGCCTATCCGGAACTACCGGCCGATACGCTTGAGTCCGGAACGCTCAGCCGTAAGAGAATCTGTCGCACGTTCAGCGATTGCACCACCGCGCCGCGTCACGGCCTTGTTTCCGGATGTTTTCCTCTCGATGCGTACTACCGCCAACTGCCTGAGGCGGAGCAACTCAAAGCGATCAAAAAATCGAACCGAGACCCCTCATGAGCAGACTCCAACGCGGCCCAGGCTCCCCGGCATGGTATCATGTCCACCAGACCTCCCGACCGGAAGGACCGGCATGACAATCTTCTGGACAATCCTCCTGCTGTTTTTGGTACTCATCTTCTGGTTCATGGGCGTTCTGGGCCTGCCGGGCAACTGGTTGACCGCCATCGCCACCGCGATCTATGCCTATTTTGTACCGGTCGGTCATCATGCAACCATCTGGTGGATCACCGTTGCCGCCGTTGGCCTTCTGGCGATTGCCGGCGAGGCGATCGAAACGCTTGCCAGTGCCCACGGGGTCCGCAAACGCGGGGGCAGTCGCCGCAGCGCGGTCCTCTCTTTTCTTGGTGGCATCGTCGGAGCGTTCCTCGGGGCGATCCTCGGCACCGCTATTGTTCCGTTGGTAGGAAGCATTATCGGTGCACTGATTTTTGCCAGTGGGGGCGCACTGCTCGGTGCCTTCATCGGCGAGCAGTGGAAAGGCCGCAACGTCAATGAAAGCCTCCAGGTAGGACAGGCCGCCTTTTGGGCACGACTGGCCGGGACGTTTGCCAAGATGATCCTCGGGTGCGTGATGATCGGAATCATTCTGGTCGCGATTTTTCTGCAGCTTTTCGAAACGTCCGACGCAACCGGGCAGCCTGCCGGTCCCTCAAAGGTGCCGCAGCAAGGTGCAGAGCCTCTCTCTTGAGACCCAACCGCCCCCCGAATGCGCCGGGATGTGGAAGGGGAGAGATCTGATTTTTTCGGGAAAACCAGCGTTTTCCCAGGCATTTTTGCACTCCCAGTACCGACTTTGCCCGGTTTTCCAAATTGACGTGTCCGGATTTCCCGGCAAAAGGTAATTTCTCTAGTAAGGCCAACACTCTCTTGGCCTTGCTCACAACAGTAGGGACATCAGGGCCGAAACAGACCAGGAGGTTGAGCATGGGTACGCTACCGCAAAATAGGAACCCGTCGGTAGATCACAGGACGATTTCTCCCCATCCAGCCGGACTGGACCGGCCGCTGCATCGTATCCGCGAGATTCGCGCCCAACACGATGTTTCGCTGCGATCCCTGGCCCGGAAGATGCATGTGCCGGTACGGGAGATCCGAGCCCAGGAAGACCCAACGTGCGATCTACCGCTCACTGCTGTCTATCGATGGCAAAAGGCACTCAATGTGCCTGCAGCGGAAATCCTGGTCGAACCGGATGACCGCCTTTCCACACCGGTCAATATCCGCGCGCGACTGCTGCGAATGATGAAAACGGTTGTCACCATCCTCGAGAAAGATCAGCCTGAGAGAACCCGCAACCTGCTGGAAAATCTCAGAACCGACATCCTTGCAGTCATGCCGGAGGTGGCACACATCGATCACTGGCATGGATCGGGCGGCCCCAAAGGTTCCGATGACATTGCGGCAGCCGTCTTGCGACAAATCAGCGACGAGCTGCTCCGGGATCCCTAATCTGAGATCGCAAAAGGATCGCCCCAAGCGGGTCGACGTCTAAGAAGAAGCCATCTAAGAAGAAGCGGGTCAAAAACGCCAGATCCACTCCGTTTTGTAATCGACCCCTTTGCTAAAATCTTTCAGCCCCGTTTCGCTGTCGTAACAATTTGCAGCACCGACATTCAAGCTCATATCTTTTTTCGAGCCGAAAAGAAACTCCCAGTTGGCGCGCGTCTTTACCTGGTACTTGGAAAACTGGTTCCACTCCGGAATGTATTCCAGCGCCGTCTTGATCTGCTGCCCCGAAGTGATCTTCTGCTTCAGGTCGATTCCGTACAGGGAATCGGGAACAAGTTCTTTCTCAATCCCTGAAAGCTTTTTTGATGCGGTCGCACCAGCGCGAAGTTTCAACTCGCTGGCCGAATTGCGAATAATGGAGTATCCAAGGCCCGCATCGGTCTCCATCTGGGTATCAAATTCTTTGGCCTTATCGTATTTCAGGGTACCGTGCAGATACGGGCTCCAGCGAGAAGCATTGAAATACCATTCCCCATGGCTATCGAGAACAAACCGATTGGAAGTCTCTGCACCATCGCCTTTTTTTCGCGAATAGTCCAAACCGACTTTAATCTTTTTCTGCGGCGTGCGAAGAGAGGCAACCGTACCAACCTGGACCGAATTTTGTACCGCACTCTTTTCTTTCATGTCCATCTTGAAACTGACATTCCACTGTTTTTCGAGAATTTCAATTTCAGATTTGAGGACCGCCTTGCTATTCGCCTGCGGAGCGGCTCCATCGTTCACCTCTACGAGATGGAGATCGACGAGATTCGACCGCGACAGCTCAGCTTTCTCCTCGCCCTGCTCCGGCCCAAGCTTGATCTTGGGCAACTCTGCGGCGAGCGATGGACTCAGAGAAACCGAATCTGGTCGATCGAGAATCACAATATTTTCCACGACACCCTCGTCGATGAACTGATCCTCATCCATCGGCCGATAGGGAGCCTCACCCCAATCCGGCAGGGCGTTGGCAAGGGGTGGATATTCATCCCCGCCGGAGATGCGCAGCGGCACCGCACAAAGTGGCAGCAAGGCAAGAAGCAGCAATCTGTAAAACGGATTCATCGGTAAACAAAAGGTGCAAAGAAGGAGCAATGTGGCGAGGAACAAATACATTCCGAGGGGGGAAAGTAACAAAATACATCCGGCCGATCAAGATTTGTAATCACCAACTTTCTGCTGCACGCACCGCTGTCATCGGCGCGAGCAAAAAGAGGATCACCTCCGATCGATATTCCGGGCATCTTCCTCAGACCCCAGGCGGGCTCTATAATCAATCAGACCTTGGATTTAGAGCCAAGTGAACCAATGTTCCCCAGCGAGGTGAATGGAATGGATGCATGCGGACCGATAAAAATCGGCGCCGTGAACTACCTGAACACCAAACCGCTGGTGTACGGGCTTGAGGAGCTAGCGCCGACAGCAACGCTCCTCTACGACCTTCCGAGCCGGCTTGCCGATGCACTCGCGGATGCAACACTCGATGTTGCTCTGATCCCTTCGATCGAACTGCTGGGTGACTCGCGCTACAGAGTCGTCTCGGACGCCTGCATCGGCTGCCAGGGTCCGGTACTCAGCGTCAAGCTCTTCAGCCGGACGCCGATCGATCAGATCCGCACCCTTGCGCTCGATGAAGGTTCTCGGACCAGCATCGCGTTGATCCAGATCTTGCTGGACCAGCAGTTCAACGTGCGGCCCGAACTTACGCCGTTGCCGATCGGGGCGGTACTGGAAGACGTCGCGAGCGATGCGGTGCTGCTCATTGGCGACCGGGCGATCCACTCTCCGGCGGAAAGCTTTCAAGCGGTCTGGGATCTGGGAGACCAGTGGCGTCGCTGGACAGGACTTCCCTTTGTCTTCGCCCTCTGGTGTGCGCGGCAGGAAACACCCCTCGACGGAATCGAGCTGGCATTGACCACCGCCCGCGACAATGGAGTTGCCCATCTGGCTGACATTGCAGAGGCGGAATCTTCCGCCCTGGGGCTCACCCAACCGCAGTGTCTCGATTACCTGAGCAACAATTTGTCTTTTCATTTAGGTTCCAAAGAACAACAGGGGCTCGACCTGTTTTATTCACTTTCCCAAAAACTTGGGTTCCTCACTCCTGGGCAAAATCTGACGACCTCCGCTGGGAAGGCACATTGAGCAACCCGATCACGCCAATTCTTGAAAAGCGGACGCAACAGACCGCAACGGGAAGCGAATATCGCGGTGCCCGGTTAACACCCGAGGAAGGGCTCCTGCTTCTTGAGTCACAACATCTTGCCGAACTGGGCCGCGCTGCCGAATCCGTCACCCGGCAAATGCACCCGGAACATTACCGCACCTACAACATTGATCGGAACATCAATTACACCAATATCTGCAGTGCGGTCTGCGACTTCTGCGCGTTCTACCGCGGCGTGAAAGACCCCGAGGCTTACGTCCTTTCGCGCGACGTTCTATTAGAAAAAGTTGCCGAGACGATCGAACTCGGCGGCAACCAGATTCTCCTGCAGGGGGGCATGCACCCGCAGCTCAAACTCGAGTGGTACGAAGAAATGCTCGGCGACATCAAGTCGCACTTTCCGCAAGTCAACATCCACGGATTCAGTCCGCCCGAATTGTATGCGTTCACCAAGCTGAACCGACTGTCGATCCGCACCGTCCTCGAGCGACTCAAAGACGCCGGGCTCGGCAGCATCCCCGGCGGAGGTGCGGAAATTCTCGTAGACCGGGTCCGCAAACAAATCACGCGCGGCAAAGTCCTCTCCGACGGCTGGCTCGATGTGATGCGAAATTGGCATCTGCTGGGCGGGCAGAGTACGGCAACGATGATGTTTTCTCACGTAGAAACCCTCGCGGAGCGGATCGAACATTTAGAACGGCTCCGCAGATTGCAGGATGAAACGGGAGGATTCACGGCATTTATCTGTTGGACATTCCAACCCGAGCGGACAGAGATGGCGCATATCGCGCCCGCCAGTGCCTTTGAGTACCTCAAAACACTGGCAGTCAGCCGGCTCTATCTCGACAATTTTGCCAACCTCCAAGCAAGCTGGGTGACCCAGGGCATGAAGACCGGCCAACTGGCACTGCTCCATGGCGCCAACGACATGGGAAGCCTCATGATCGAAGAAAATGTCGTGGCTCAGGCTGGTACCGTCCACCACCTTTCACTCGCAGAGATCCGCCACTGCATTTCCGATCTTGGCTACACACCGCGACAGCGCAACGTTTTTTATGAACTCGTACCGGACGCTCCGGAACAACCGGCCGGCGCCTGCACAACAAACTAAAGTTTCAATCACTGTAATGTCGTTTTTCCCCGAAACGAATGGCGCAACAGGGTAGTTCGGCCCCCATGATCCACGTTCATCAACTCCGCAAAGAGTACGCCGATTTTAAGCGCGGCGAGCAGATCGCCCTGGCAGGCATCAGCTTCGATGCGACGCCGGGGGAGGTCTTTGGGCTCCTCGGCCCCAACGGAGCCGGCAAGACGACCGCGCTGCGGATCCTCAGCACTGTCCTGCAACCGACTTCCGGCACCGCCACGGTCAATGGCTACGACATCGTCAAAGAGCCCTCCCAGGTCCGCCACCAGATCGGCTTTGTCTCCGCAGGTACCGGCGTCTACGACCGGATGACCGCCTGGGAGACGGTCGAGTACTTCGGCCGGCTCTACGGCATCGACGATGAGACGCTGCAACACCGGATGCAGAAGATCTTTGGCCAATTACAGATGGACGAAATCCGGGATGTGCTCGGAGTCAAGATGTCGACCGGCATGAAACAGAAGGTCTCGATTGCACGCGCGATGATCCACGAACCCCCGGTGATCATTCTCGACGAGGCGACCGCCGGATTGGATGTCCTCGTTGCACGGAGTCTGATCGAGATCATCAGCCGGCTCCGCGAGCAGGGAAAGTGCATCGTCTTTTCTTCCCACATCATGCGGGAGGTGGAACGACTCTGCGACCGGGTGGCGATCATGCATCGCGGACACATCCTGGCGACCGGCACCATCGCCGAGCTCCAGCAGCAATATCAGGCGGCAGACATGGAAGACCTTTTCTATGATTTAATCAGTGAAGCGGAAGAAAAACTCCGCCCGAAGACGACGAGCTTTTGAGCGCGCAATGAGCCTGCAGAACATCAAACTTATTTTTCGACGCGAGATGCGCGACCAGCTGCGCGATCGCCGCACGCTCTTTATGATCCTCGTGTTGCCGGTGCTCTTTTATCCGCTGCTCGGCATCAGTTTTTTTCAGATCGCCCAGTTTCTTCGCGAGCACCCCAGCAAGGTCCTGATCATCGGCTACGCATCGACCGAGGGGAGTCTTCCCGAACTGGTAAGCCAGGACCAGTTTGCCCAACCGCTGAGAGAAAACGCAAAAATGGACAAGGTGCAGCTCAAGCTCGTTCCGCTGGAGAAACTCGCCTTTGTCCGCGATGGCCTGTGGCCCGACTCGGGAGAACTCAACTCCGAGCAGGCAGCCATCGTGCATATGCAAATACGGTTGCTGATGCGCCGCTACCATTGTGAGGCGGCCATTTTTTTCCCGCCCGACTTTTTTAAAGAGCTGGGAGAATATCCGAATCGCTTCCGCGATCATGCCCGGCTGGCAGGCCAAACGGAACAAGCGCCTCCCGAGGTTCCCAGACCGGTTCTGCTGTACGACAACAGCAGCGACAAAAAAGCCCTCGCCCACGCCCGGGTCGATCGCATCTTAAGAAAATGGTCTTCCGAAGTGGGTCAAAAAAGCCTCCGGGAGAGCAACCTCTCGCAGTTGGCGGCCCAGCCGATTGAATTCAACCAGTTCGACCTCGCGAAAGAGGAAGACCGCATCAACACGTCTTTGTGGTCCAAGATCCTGCCCTTCGTACTGCTGATCTGGGCCGTGACGGGCGCGTTCTACCCTGCGATCGACCTCTGTGCGGGTGAAAAAGAAAGGGGCACACTCGAAACCCTGCTCACCAGTCCGGCCCGCCGCGTTGAAATCGTACTCGGCAAACTCTTTACCATCATGATCTTCAGCTTTGTGACCGCCATTTTGAATCTCGTGGCGATGGCCATCACGGGCGGGATCGTCATGACGCAACTGAAAGAACTTGCGGTCAAGGCCGACGTGGGACCGCCGCCCTTTACGTCCATCTTCTATCTGGCCATCATCCTGATCCCGGTTTCTGCACTCTTCAGTTCGGTCTGTCTGGGCCTGGCCGCCTTTGCCCGCAGCACCAAGGAGGGACAGTATTATTTAATGCCGGTCATTCTTGTGACCCTGCCGCTGATCCTTTTGCCGATGGCCCCGAGCGCGGAGCTCGACCTCGGTTTCAGCCTTATTCCGGTGAGCGGTATCGTGCTGCTGATGCGGTCGGTGATGGAAGGTACGATCGGTCAGCTCTGGCCCTATGTCTTTCCGGTGGCGGCGACCACCCTGCTCTGCTGTTATTTCGGGATTCGTTGGGCGGTCGATCAGTTCCGCCGCGAAGAAGTCCTCTTTCGCGAGGGCGAACGCTGGGACCTTGGCGGGTGGCTCAAACATCTGTATCGCGACCGGCAACCGACACCCTCCTTTGCGCTGGCCATTCTCTGCGGTGTGTTGATCCTAATCGTTAAATTTTTTCTCACGTCGAGTATCGATGTACCGACTTCCGCCGCTGCGATTAAGGCACTTCCATTTTCGAGCTTTATCCTCCGGACAATCCTCGCCCCGATGGCGGTGATCCTCGCAATCAGCCTGGCAATGACCTTCCTCTTTACCAAAAGCCCCTCGCGTTCGCTGCAACTCGGACTGCCGAAGCGGCTGAGTTTGCCGGCCGCCTGCCTGCTGGCGGTGGCTCTCTATCCGCTAGCCACTGCATTGCAGCTCTTGGTCGCCAAAATGTATGCCCTACCTCCCGCTGCCCATTCGCTCCTAGAGGCGTTCCAAGAAAAATTGGGCGAAGTCGGCGCACCCTGGATGGCCATCGTCTTCATTGCGCTTCTGCCCGCGCTCTGCGAGGAATTTGCCTACCGCGGATTCATCCTCTCCGGGCTGCGGCGGTCGGGACACCGCTGGCGGGCGATTGTCCTCAGCAGCCTGCTCTTTGCCCTTGCACACTCGATCATCCAGCAGCAAGCGAACGCCTTTTTTCTCGGCCTTATCCTCGGCTATCTGGCGGTCCAGGCGGGCAGCATCTGGCCCTGCATCGCCTACCATTTTATGCACAACGCTACCGCTTACCTGACGAGTGATCTGCCGCTTACAAAACAAATACTCGAGAACAACGTGTACACCGGCAGTGTGCTTTTCGGGGGGACCCTGCTGGCGATTGCGATCCTTTACTGGTTCCATTCCCTGCGCTGCGGCCGCGAGGCTGGCGGGGCGGCTGGTGCGTCACCCGATGCTCTGACCTGATGGCTGATATATGCAACCACTTCCCGATCGCTACGCTCTTTTTGGGCGTTATGTTTTTTCGCCTGGTGCGCTGCCTCGGGAGCGATGCTGGGTCTGCATTGCCGACGGCCGCATCGAGTCGATCGTCGACGAAGCGCCGGCCGGACCGCGATTTGAGACGGACAACGTGGCGATTCTGCCCGGACTAATCAACGCGCACGCGCACCTGGAATTCAGCGACTGCCAAGAGCCGCTTGGCGAGCCCGGCATCGCAATGGCCGACTGGATCAAAGAGGTGATCGTCTACCGCAAGGAGGACGCGAGGCCGAGCTACGCGACGCGCGCTGGTGCGGGGATCGCCGAGTCGATCCGCTCCGGCAGCGTGGCGGTTGCCGACATCCTCACGTGCGATGCCCTTCCGGAGACGCCGCCACACATTGAATATCTGGCGCTCCGCGAGTTGATCGCCACCGACGAGCAAGCTGCCGAGCGGGAAATGGCGATGGCCCGCTCTTTTCTCGATCGCGCGGTGTGCGATCCGGTACGACTCGGCATCAGCCCGCACGCACCCTATTCGGTCCACGCACAGCTCTGGAAGTCGGCGCTCGCATCTGCTGCCGAGCGGCGCATACCGCTCGCGATCCATCTGGCCGAGTCGGAGGCGGAACTCGAGTTTCTCGAATCGCACAGCGGTCCGTTTGGTGAATTTCTCCGAGACCAGCTTGGGATTGCAGACGATTTCATCGGTGCGGCACGGCGACCGCTCGAGCTTTTAAAGCAGCTTGCCGCGGTGGGGCGGGCACTGGTCATTCACGGCAACTACCTCACCGCGGAGGAAATCCGGTTTTTGGCGACGCTACGAAAAACCTGCACGCTCATCTACTGCCCCCGCACGCACGCGTATTTCGGCCACGTCCCCTACCCTCTCGAATCGATCCTCGATGCAAACGTCTCTCTGGCACTCGGGACCGACGGCCGCGGTTCGAATCCCGACCTTAGCATCTTTGCGGAGATGCAGTTTGTGGCCGAGCGGTATCCAAAAATACCGGGTGACTCTGTTTTGGCGATGGGCACTCTCGCAGGTGCAGCGGCGATCGGTCTCTCCGACCGGCTTGGCTCGATCGAGCCGGGCAAGGACGCGAGCCTCGCGGTGGTCCGGCTCTCGGAGAAGGGCGCCAATCCCTACCGACTGCTGTTCGATGGCAAAAGTGAGGTGGTTGCAACACTCTTTCGCGGCGCGCTCGTTGCGTGCCAGGGGCATCTGTTTGGATCTACATGAACGGAGCGCGACCGCTAAAGGGGGGCGGCACTAATATGGTGCAACAGCCCGCTCATCAGCACGATGACCGCCAAGAGCAGCCCCGCTGCTGTGGTGACCGAGCGGCGATCGGTCTCACCTGCAGCAACGGCAAAGAGTTTTTGCAACAGCAGAAACACCAACACGAGTGCAACCACAAACCATGCGCTCACCAGCGGTGCGCCGCCGAGCAGCGCGGTTCGGGGCGACACCGCAATCGCGGAGAGAAACCAGATCCCGCTGGGAATTTCGAGCAGCGTGGCGGCCATCGCCCATCGGGCGGCCGATTGCACAAGTCGCCGAGCATCGAGATTTTGCTCCGGCTCCGAGCCGGTTTGATTCCGCGAAGCCCGCAGTGCCAGAACCATGGCCACCACGGCTACTGCCGAGAGCAAATGGTGGGTAACGCGGGCGAGCAACTCACTGCTGATCAATCGCTCTCTGAATTGGCTACCGGTAAGCACCTCCGCGCCGCTCGCCTTGAGCTGAGTGATAATGACAAACAGTGGTGCGAAGTGGTAGATCAGGTTGGTGGCCGCCAGCAGGGCCAGAAGTCCGAGCAGCAGCGGGCGGCGGGCGAGCGATTTCCACCAGATTGCCACCGGTAGCATGCAGACAAAGTAAAACAGGAGTTCGGCGGGTGCCCAGTGGAGCCGGCTGTGCGGAACGCGATGCAGTGCCTCGAAAAAGGCCCGCTCGCCGCTGAGGTAGTAGACCAGTATTTCCAAGCCGCCGAGCAGCATGCCAACGAGCAACAAACTGCAGCAGAGCCATGCGAGCCACCGTCCGATTCCGTTGTTGCTTCCGGTCGGGTTT
>JASMGX010000111.1 GCA_030751095.1 Pirellulales bacterium
TGGGTGCCGGCAACAGGATAGCCTGGCACGGTCATCAGGGTGATATCTCCCGGATCAATAAAGGCCGCAGGCAGCATGGCGAGTGCGGGTTTTGAACCAATCGAATGGTTGATTTCGGTAGCCGGGTCAAGGTGGACCTCAAGGCTGCGTGCCATGAACCGGGCGACCGCCTCTTTAAATTCAGGAATCCCGTTATCCGCATAGCCACGGTTTTCTGGCTGGTTGATTTCATGGCCCATCACCTCCCGAACGGAATTGGCGGCCATCGAATCGTTTTCGCCAATTCCAAAGTCGAGAAGTTTCCTCTCCGGGCGTGCATCTTGCGCTTTTCGCTTGGCGCGTTTAATTTTTTCAAACTTGTAGATGTCGGTGCTTTTGCCGTAATCGCTACCGCCGATGCGGCTGGCAAAGAGATGCTGAAAATAGGGATCACTCATGTTCGAATTGCCAAAGCCGGATGTCCTAGTGTCCTGGGAAAAACGAACAGCCTACCCGAGAAATCAGCACTTCGAAAGAGGTCGGTTCTTATTGCTGCCAGAGTCGCTGCATCTGTCGCCCGTTTTTCACGCCTGTTGAACCGCGTCTATTTTAGCAGGTGCTTCCGCCGAGTGTCCCCACGTTGTCCGTGCTCTACTCACTCGCTGTTGCAAAGTCCCATATCTTTTTAAATGAAGCTAAGCGAGCCTGTCATCATCTGGTGGGGTGGCCTCTGCTGAAAGGAGTTGTCGGCAGGCTTCAAGTGTCTACAGGCTTCCGTAGATCGTCTCATCTATTGATCGTTTTAAATCAAGTCGCTCGATCCACGGATCGGGATGGTGCGTCGATTTATCTTCTCAGATGGAAAAGGGTTCCGACCACTTTTCGCCCAAAATACCCTGTTAGCAATGGTGGCACGAGGGGCCAATATTTGCCCAGCAGGAACGTACTGGCTATCGATAGCGGGCGCCAAATCGGTTAAAATAAAATGAGTATGAAATGACAAATGGAGCCCTACCCCCTCCCTCCCTTTGTGGACTCGCGCCATGCGGTTTGCAGCGATTTTTCTTTGCTCCCTACTCATCTTACCGGCTTTTTGCAGCAGTGCCCTTGCAGAGCCGGATGTTTCCAGAGCAGCGCAAGTCAATTTTGGACGAGATGTGTGGCCAATTTTTGAGCAGCATTGTGTTGGTTGTCATGGTCCTGAGCAGCAAGAGGGGCAGTTGCGGCTTGATACCCGAGCAACGTTCAAGCGGGGTGGAGTCTCTGGACCATTGGCTCGTGCAGGGCAGGACCACCACAGTCTGCTGCAACAAAAGATCACAACATCAGAGGTGGAAGAGCGGATGCCCCTCGATGAAAATCCCCTCGAAGCGGCAGAGATCGAGGCTATCGCACAGTGGCTCGACCAGGGTGCTGTGTGGCCTGAGGGTGTCGGCGTGCAAGTCGAAGTGACAGAACCCCACTGGTCCTATGTTGCCCCAACCCTTCCGGAGCTGCCGCCAGTTGCGCAGCGCGGTTGGTCGCACAACCCAATAGATCTTTTTGTATTGGCTCGGCTCGAAAAGGCGGGTATTTCGCCCACAGAGGCCGCACCCCCGGCCATACGCTTGCGACGGGTCTATCTCGATCTGATTGGCGTGCCACCAACGGTGGCCGAGGTAGAGGCGTTTTTAGCGGAGCCGACCACCGCAGCATATGAGGCGGTCGTCGACCGTTTGTTGGCCTCGCCCCGCTTTGGAGAAAAGTGGGCTCGCAGTTGGCTCGATTTAGCCCGCTACAGTGATTCAAACGGTTATCAGGCCGATCAACTTCGCGGACTTTGGGCCTATCGAGACTGGGTCATTGATGCCTTTAACACTGATATGCCTTTCGATCAATTCACGATCGAACAGATCGGCGGTGATTTGTTACCCAATGCGACCTTGTCCCAAAAAATCGCAACAGGTTTCCATCGCACGACGACCTGCAATATTGAAGCTGGAGTAGATCCGGAAGAGAATCGTACCAATCAGATAATCGATCGAGTGAATACAACAGCCACCGTCTGGTTGGGCACGACGCTCGAATGTGTTCAATGCCATGACCACAAATACGATCCCTTTACTCTGGAGGAGTATTATCAGCTGTATGCATACTTCAACAACACACCTCTGGAAGTTGAAAACACCAACAAGGATGGAGTGCGATTCGATTTTTATGGTCCTAAGATGGAGTTGCCCCTCTCTCAAAAACAGGAAAAGAAGCGTGCTGGAATCCAAACGCAGTTGCAACGTTTACGAGAAGATTTGAAGAAAGCCGAAACCTCCGCGCTGGTGGGGCTTTCTGACTGGCAGCGTGACCTAAGTTCCGGAAAAATTTCGCCAACCAAACAACTCCCGGCCGAAGAGATCAAACAACTAAACAACATACTCACTAAGAAGCGAAAACTCCGCACTGCTGCCGAGAAGGAGCAACTCAAAGAGTCCTTCCTGGCGACCCAAAAGGAGGTCCGGTTGCTCCGCGATCGTGTTGCCAGATCGAAAAACGCACTCCAGAAGACAGATCCTAAGACCACTTTGGTCATGGTTGAGATGGACAAATCTCGTCCCACACACATTTTTGAACGTGGTGTGTATCAAACCCCCGGAGATCGCGTTGAAATGGGCGTGCCCGCTTCATTGCACCCGTTGCCTGATGGTGCCGAAGCGAATCGTTTGGGTCTGGCCCGCTGGTTGGTAGATTCCGGAAATCCACTTGCCAGTCGTGTTCGAGTAAACCATCTCTGGGCCGAAATATTCGGTGTCGGATTGGTCGCGTCCGCAGAGGATTTTGGCCTTCAGGGCTCCGCGCCCTCGCATCCACAACTGCTCGATTGGCTAGCGGCGACTTTCATGCAGGAAGGCTGGTCGACCAAGCGATTGCTCAAATTGATTGTGACATCGGCGACCTACCAGCAGTCATCGTTTGTTTCTGCCGAGGGGCTTGATCGGGATCCCGATAATCGACTCATGGCGCGTGGTCCCCGGTTCCGCCTTCCCGCGGAAGCGATCCGCGACAATGCATTGTCTATTTCGGGGTTGCTTGAGGAAAAGATGGGAGGACCTCCGGTCTATCCGCCCCAACCACCCGGAGTCTGGTATCAAACGGGACGTGGGGAACCGGTCTACAAAGTTGCCAAAGGTGTAGATCGTCATCGTCGTGGAGTGTATGTGATCTGGCGTCGCGCTGCTCCCTACCCAAGTTTTGTCAATTTTGACGCACCTGATCGTACGCGATGTATTGTTTCGCGGTCCCGCACGAATACCCCAATACAGGCATTGACCCTGCTCAATGACGAGGCCTATGTGGAGATGGCGCGTTCTCTGGCAGCCCGGATTCTGGCTGAAGATCTTGCGACGGACGAAGAGCATATTGTACACGGATTCAGAATGTGTGTTGCCCGCTCACCGAAGGTAGAAGAGGTTCGCATCTTACAGCGCCTTCTCGAAGAACAGCGACGAAGATTTAAAGAGATTCCAGAAGAGGCCGAGCAGCTAACCGGTGATGTCTATTTGCCCACAGGTGTACAGAGGCCGGACAATACTGAGGAGTGGGCAGCCTGGTTGTGTGTGGCCAATACGTTATTAAACCTTGATGAGACAATCAATAAAGAATAAACAATGTCTACTTTTTTCCCCCGGAAATGGGCGATCGATCGTCGTACGCTGCTAGGAACGTCTTCCATCGCAGTAGCCGGTGCGGCAATTGCCCCGCTCCTGCCTGCCCAAGCAAAGGCCCAGTCGGATCTAACGAGCGCGACCGCGGCCAAGGCGGGACATCACAAGCCTCGTGTCAAGAGCGTAATTTTTCTGCATATGGTGGGTGGGCACTCTCACCTCGATATGTTTGAGTACAAGCCGGTTCTCCAGCAGCGCAATGGAGAAAAAATGCCGGATGAACTGTGGGAAGGATTGCGCCTAGCATTTGTTCGCGAGCAACCCAATCTTCTTGGCTCCCCCTTTTCTTTCAAAAAACATGGTGAGAGCGGACTGGAGCTTTCCGAGCTACTTCCTGAGCTTGGTGAGGTAGCGGACGAACTAACAATGATCAAGTCACTGCAAACAGATCAGTTCAATCACGCGCCGGCACAATTGCTGTTTCACACGGGCTTCGGCCAGTTTGGCCGTCCCAGTCTCGGCTCTTGGACCAGTTATGGCCTCGGAAGTGACAATAGTGATCTTCCCAGTTTTGTCGTTATGAACACCGGCAGTGTTGCCGGCGCGGGAAACAGCATGTGGGGAAGCGGTTTCTTGCCGACGGTGCATCAGGGAGTGGAATTCCGTACGACGGGCGAGCCAGTCCTTTACCTTTCAAATCCTCCTGGAATCTCACGGAGGCGGCGGCAGAATATTCTCCAAAGCATCAACGAACTTAATGATTTGCATCTTCGCGAAGTGGGGGACCCTGAGATCGCAACGCGCATCAGTCAGTATGAACTTGCCTTTAGGATGCAGAAGGCCGTTCCGGAACTGATGGATTACTCTCAAGAGCCAGCATATATTCATGAGCTTTACGGAACGAACCCGGGCAAAAAAAGTTTCGCCAACAACTGCCTTCTGGCGCGAAGGCTCGTTGAGCGTGGTGTTCGTTTTGTGCAGTTGAATGACCAGGGCTGGGATACTCATGGAGATATTCAGGCTGGGCTACCACCGAAGTGTCGGCAGACAGATCGCCCGATTGCCGCCCTCATCAAAGATCTGAAGGCCCGTGGTCTTCTCGATGAGACGTTGATTGTTTTCGGGGCCGAATTTGGACGAACGCCTATCCTCCAGGGTGGCAATAAGAAGCGTGCCGGAAGGGATCACCACAAAGACGCCTTCACGGTCTGGCTCGCTGGTGGGGGGATCAAAAAGGGATTCGTGTATGGCAAGACGGATGAACTCGGTTTCAACGTGGTCGAAAATCCGATGCATGTCAACGATTTTCACGCCACGATCTTGTACTTGCTTGGGCTGGATCACAAGCAGCTTACGTACCCCTATCAGGGCCGCGATTTCCGACTCACCAATATCGCCGGAGAGGTTGCCCGAGATTTGCTGGCATGATCGATGATAGTGCATCGATGATAGTGCCCGACGCGATGAGGGGAGATTATTTGCTCCCGGCAAGCTGCTTTTCTTTTTCTGCTTTGCGATCGGCCAGAATATTTTCCTGAATGTTGGCAGGAACCTGACGATAGTGTGAAAATTCCATGCTAAAGGTGCCTTGGCCCTGTGTCATACTTCTCAGGTCGGTCGAGTAACCGAATGTTTCAGCGAGCGGCACTTCCGCTTCGATGATGGCGGAATCGGCAGACATGTCGGTCGATACAATAATTCCTCGACGACTGCTTAGTTCGCCTGCAACCGCCCCCTGGAAGTTGGGAGGAACTTCTGCCTCCAGTTTCATCACAGGCTCCAAAAGGACCGGCTTGGTGTTGAGAAATGTTTTTCGAAAACAGTTGCGACTACAGATTTGAAATGCCATGTCACTACTATCAACCTCATGAAAAGAGCCGTCCTCCAGTACCGCCCTTAGGTTGACAACCGGATATTCGGCGACCGGCCCTTTGACCATCGCGGCCCGGAAGCCCTTATCGACTGCTGGAATGTACTCCTTGGGAATACGGCCCCCAACAACGGTATCCTCAAAAATGTAGGGTTCTTCTGAATCATCCGGAAGCGGTTCGAGGAAGCCCTTGATGTGAGCGTACTGTCCGGAACCGCCAGTCTGTTTTTTATGTTTGTAATCGAAGTCGGCTCGGCGTCTGGCGGTCTCTCGATAGCTTACCTTGGGTGCTCCAACCGCAACTTTACAGTTGTATTCCCGTTTCATTCGCTCGACATAGATTTCCAGATGTAATTCACCCATACCGGCTATCACGGTTTCGCCGGTCTCCTCATCGGTGGCAACCCGAAATGTAGGATCTTCCTTACGAAATCGTTGTAAGGCTTTGCCGAGTCGGTCGCTCGCTTCACGGTCCAATGGCGCGATAGCCATTTTGATCACCGGTTCTGGTACGAAGATGCTCTCGAGAGTACAGAAGGCAGGTTCAGATGCGTAGGTGTCGCCACTGGCCGCATCGATTCCCATAATGGCGACAATATCACCCGCATAGGCTTCATCGATTTCTTCGCGCTTGTCAGAGTGCATGCGAAGGATTCGGCTAAATCGCTGTTTGCGTCCGGTTCGCTGGTTGACGTACTGCTGCCCCTTATGGATGGTCCCCTGGTACATTCGCATAAACGTGAGTTGTCCGTAAGGATCGTCAACAAGTTTAAATGCCATGCCAACAAAAGTTGCTTCCGGATCCACGGATAACAGCATTTGCTTTTCGGAGTCGTCATGCATCATCGCCGTCTTCTCTCGATCTGCCGGTGCGGGTAAATACCGCGTGATAGCGTTGAGCAGTGGCTGGACTCCTTTATTGCGAAATGCTGAGCCAAGGAAGACGGGCGTAAAATCAAGATCTTGCACAGCGCTATTAAGAACGCGGTGGATTAAATCGGTAGAAATGCCTTCTTCGCTAAGCAGCCGTTCCATCAAGTCATCGCTGTACATCGAAATCGCTTCGAGCATTTGTTGGCGTGCATTACTGGCTTCTTCTAAATGGGTCGATGGAATATCTTCCTTGCGAACAGTTTCTCCATCCGACCCGTCAAAATAGAGCGCTTTCATCGTTACCAGGTCAATGACACCTTCAAAGTTCTCTTCTGCGCCAATTGGGAGTTGCATGAGTACAGCATCACACTTCATCTTGTCTCGGACTTGCTGAACAACACGCTGGGGGTTGGCTCCAGTGCGGTCCATTTTATTAATAAAGGCAATCCGTGGCACATGATAACGCTTCATCTGCCGATCCACTGTGAGTGACTGCGATTGCACACCACCGACCGCACAGAGAACCAGCACAGCTCCATCGAGTACTCGCAGGCTTCTCTCCACCTCCACCGTAAAATCGACATGTCCGGGAGTATCGATCAAATTGATCTGGTATCCATTCCAGTCAACATGTGTGGCGGCACTGGTGATTGTGATTCCCCGCTCCTTTTCAAGCTCCATATGATCCATGGTCGCGCCATCTCCTTCGCCACGGACTTCCTGCATGCGATGGATGCGTCCGGAATAAAAGAGAATCCGTTCGCTGAGCGTGGTCTTGCCGGAGTCGATATGGGCTGAAATCCCAATGTTGCGAAGTTTTGTAGCGTCCATGGTCGGTAAATCGTTGTTTGATCTCTCGGGGGTGGTTGAGCAGATGGTTTTAAATTGAATGTTTGACTGAGGAATTTCAAATCGTTGATAGATCCGGGCATCTTTGGGCCGATTTTGGGCGTCTTGGCCGGTATGGTATAGACAGCCAGAAGGCCTGGGATGTTTACGTAAGCTAGCGTTCAGCGTCCCGAACGGACTTGGGAGATCCGTTCCCAGGCATGACCGGAGGGTAGAGACTATGCTAAGTCCTCTTCGACTGTATCGCTAGATTGAATCAAATAATTTACAGAAACAGAGAACATATCAGTTCTTACGGCCGATGTCTCACCCCGGTTTAGGCCCCGATCGCCACCGCAAAAGGCCCATCTGCCGACCCCGCTCGCAGACGAATGCAGGAATCGTAATTCGTTGTTGCCGTTAGAGTTATCTCCTTTGCCCTGCCATGCATTGTGCCTCAAATCCCCCAGTGGTCGGACATCAGGTGCGTTTCGTTCCAGGAAACCTTAGAAAAATGCGTCGATTTTTCCCTGGTATGCCTTTACGAGAAAAACGCCCAGGTTGCTTGCCAGGTGTGCTGCTACGCAGGGAATGAGCGATCGATAGCGGTTCGGTGGAAAGAACCGGACCAGGTAAAACCAGACTGAATTTATAAACAGGATACAGGTGGCAAAAATCGGTTGGATGTTGAGTTGGCCATTTTCCTCCCAGATATTTAATCCGAGATACTTCCAAAAAAGCCAGGGTGGCTGATTTTCTGGTACTTCGTACGACCAAATGTAGGGGTGGATCAGCGCGAAAAAGATGGAGATGAGCAAGATGCTCCCCCAGAGCCATTTTTTGCCGTATCGATCGAAGAAGAAAAAGCCGCGAAAAATAAGTTCCTCGATAAAGGCTGCGGCCAGAGTGTAGATGCCGAACAATATCGACATGGTTGACTGATCTTCAACAACACCCAGTTGGTATTCACCGGCAACTTCGGTACCAAGGATCAGCAGAGCGCCAAGGACGGCCACTAAAATAGCAGTCCATCGGGCGGGTGTCGCACCGGGCATTCCTTTACGGAACTCAAGTGCTGCTTTGACAGAATCCGTTACGGAACTCGCTTGATCCGCCAGATGATCCCGAATGAGTTGAGAATTTGCGCGATAATCCTCCAGCCAGAACCAAAAGAAATAGCCCGCGATTCCCAAGCCGGCGAGATAGAGGAAAACATCACTCATATAAAACGCCGACTATTGAACCTGCTTTGGTTGATCGGATCGACTGGCGATTCTTTCCTCACGATGGGGTATGTTGCGTGAGTACTGCTTTAGTCGTTGCTTCAGATGCTTCAATTCGCGGCCCGTGGCATTTCCCTCTGCCAGCTTGAGGGCAATGGTTTGTTTTTTGATTGCCAAATCAAATTCATCTGCATTGGCGTGTGCTGCGGCCAGCGTATCCAAATAACGAAAGTGTTCTTTCCCAAGGAGTTGTATTGCCCGTTGGGCAAATACAGTCGCTCGCTTGGCATCGCGATAACGGATATCGGGGCAGGTTGCCATCATCCAGGCGATCCGCTGAAAGGCAGCGGACGATTGCTTGTCTGTGTACACGGCAGAGCGATAATCGGCCGCAGATTTTTCAAAATTTCCCTCTGCGAGCCAGAGATCGCCCCGTTCTATATAGATGGCTGCCGTTTGGTTATCCAATGCCAGTGCTTTGTCGAGGTCGGCGTGTGCCTGAGGATATTTTCGGACAATGCGATACGCTTTGCCGCGGCCCTTGTAATAGCCGGCATCGTCCGCATTCAGTGCAATCGCCTGGGAGTAATTCTCAATTGCGACCGCTGTTTTTCCCAGTCGCATAAAAACTTCGGCTCGATTGAACCAGGCGTTGGCGTATTGGGGATGGATCCTGATTGTCGATGCGAAGTCCTGCAGCGCTTCGTCAAATCGTTCACTCATCGCATAACTGACCCCACGATTATGCAGCGCCTTTGAGTGCTTGAAGTTCAGGTCGACAGCCAGTTCAAACTGCGTTAGTGCGGCGGCATCTTTTCCCTGTTGAGAAAAATTTTCACCAAGGCGATTGTGTGCCCAGCCCTTGAGTTGGCGGGCATACTTTCGGTGCTCCGGGACAATGGTCCTGCTGGCTAGGGCCTTATCGAGGTAGTAGATGATTTCCCCAAAATCGCGATTCGTCTCGGCAGAGGTTGTTTTTTCCGATGCAATACCGATCAATTCCCTTGGACTCCGTGCTGCCACAACGTCTGCTGGACGGGACTTGGGGTTCTGCCCATAGCCGAACGGACAAAGGGCGATCGGTGGCACTATGGCCATTACCAGCAGAAGCAACAATCTAATGATGCATCCATTCATCAATAGGATTCCAGATCTCAAATTCGCTTCCGTGCCTTTAGAGGTAACGGCCGAAGTCGCAACCTTAAAATTGTTTTAGCAACAAGTACCTTTTAGCAACCAGTTATAGCCCCGTTTATGCGTGCGGTTCTGTCATCCGCATCGGATTGAGTATTTCATCGAGTTGATTTTCCGGGAGCACTTTCTTTTCAACACATAATTGCCGAATCGTCTTGCCGGTCTTCATCGCCTCTTTGGCCAAAGCGGCCGCTTTTTCATAACCGATGTAAGGATTGAGGCTCGTTACCATCGACAAACTTTTCTCGACCGCTTCTTCACAGACATCCGCGTTTGCTTCCATGTCGAGTGCGCAGAAATCGACAAAAGCCTCGGTCACCTGGGCCAACAAGGCAACACTTTCAAGCGTGACCGCCGCCATCATGGGCATCATGATGTTCAACTGAAATTGGCCCCCTGCCGCACCGGCAATGGCGATGCCCTGATCGTTGCCCATGACACGCGCTGCAACTTGCATCATGCTTTCACACATGACCGGATTGACTTTACCCGGCATGATGGAACTTCCGGGCTGGCGGTCCGGCAAACGGAGTTCATGATAGCCGCATCGGGGGCCCGATCCGAGCCACCGAATATTGTTTGCAACATTAAAGAGAGTAGAGGCAATGGTCCGGAGCAGGCCATGACATTCGACCAGTCCATCGCGCTGTGCATTCGCCTCAAAATGATTCTCAGCTTCCACCAAATGAATACCGGTCTCTTTGGCAAGGATTGCCGCCACGCGCTGTCCAAATTCCGGGTGCGTATTGATGCCGGTTCCCACGGCGGTGCCTCCTGCTGGCAACTCGCGTACGGCATGGATCGCCTGCGACGCTCTGAAGGATGAGGCTTTGAGCTGCTCTGCCAATCCGCTGATCTCCTGACCGAGTCGCAACGGAGTCCCATCTGCAAGATGGGTTCGCCCAATCTTAATCACTTGATCCCACGCAGTCGCTTTTTCTCGCAGCACCGACTCAAAACGCGTCAGCGCCGGAATGAGTCGACTTTGGATTTGGGTGGCTACCGCGACGTGAATGGAAGTTGGAAAAATATCATTGGTGCTCTGGCCCATGTTAACGTGATCATTGGGATGGATTGATTTTTCGGCTGCAAAACGATCCTCGCCGGCCAACTCAATCGCCCGGTTGCTGATCACTTCATTGGCGTTCATATTGCTGCTGGTCCCCGATCCGGTCTGATAGATGTCGATCGGAAATTCATCGTCAAAGGTGCCTTCGGCAACTTCGCGGCACGCCTTAAAAAGTCCCTCAATCTGATTTGGGCTGAGAGGTTTTTTTACGTCACCATCGAGCTTTCCGAGATCTCGATTGGCAACGGCGCACGCATATTTGACAAGTCCGAGAGCATGAATAGACGCAGGTGGCAGCGGCTGTCCTGAGATCGGGAAATTTTCTACCGCGCGCTGGGTTTGCGCACCATAATAGGCCTGGGAGGGTACCCGTACCTCTCCCATTGAGTCGTGTTCAATTCGATAGTCTTCCATGGAGCGACCCGAGACGGTGTCCAGAAAAATGGGGCCGCATAATAGCGAGATTCCCTCTGGCGAGAAAGGGAGATGGTGTTAACGGTGTTGCCCCATTCTGAAACAAAACAGTGAAAAGAAAGGGGGAAATGGCAAATTGGCTAAATCATGCTAGCGGTTCTTGCATTTCGGACCCTTAGTTTTTACTCAAAAAACGGATCTGCGACCGACAGAGACCGTTTCGTGTTCTTGAGGCACTTACTCCTCGGAGCCTCCCTTTTCGGCCGGATCGATCTGCCCTGCCTGTTGGATGGCCTCATAGATGATGCCGTTGATTTGGGCTCCCA
>JASMGX010000112.1 GCA_030751095.1 Pirellulales bacterium
GATCGCCGCTGCGCTGGATGACTGTTTTCGTCAAGCCGGTGACCGATACATTGTCGGCGCCGGCTGCGAGGTGCCTCGCGATACGCCGCTGGAAAACGTTCAGACAATGACCCGTTTCGCGCACGCGCAGAGGATGTAGTTGCGGCAGAGCTTCTGGTGGCCTTGTGGAGCCTCAGCCCGGGTGAAGGTGGGCATCGCTCACTCCGTTGGCTTTTGCAACAAGTCTCTCAGGAGCGACGTGGTCCGACCGGTCGCCCCCTGTTGCTCGATGACCAGCTCTCTGGCCCGGACACCGAGGGCGCGTGCATACGCTCTGTCGGTCAGGCACTTTTGAATAAAGTCATGCAGTTGTTGCCCATCGCGGATGACCACCGCGGCCTCTTTCGCAAGAAGCAACTGGACAATGTCCCGGAAATTCCGGGTATCGGGTCCGAAGCAGGTGGCGACGCCATAGGCACTCGGCTCGATCATATTCTGACCACCCCGTTTTCCAAAACACCCTCCGACAAGACCGATGTCTGCCATTCCCCACCACGCACCGAGCTCTCCGATGATGTCTACGAGAAGCACCGCAGAGGGATCGACGACAGAGTCCGCCTCGAGCTGTGAGCGCCGCACGAGGCGATGTCCCTCCCGGGTAATCATGCCCGCTACGGCGTCGAATCGTTCCCGGTGGCGTGGGACGATGATGAGGCGGAGATTCTCGTGGTCCACCTTCAACCGCCTGTAGGCGGCGAGGATCATTTCTTCCTCTGCCTGCTGGGTGCTGCCGGCAAGAAGGACCGTTGTGTCCTCATCGACCGCCGCAAGCACGCGGAGCTCTTTGGTTCGCGGGTTGGAGCGATCGGTGGCCGCTCCGTCAAACTTGACAGAGCCGGTCACGTGCACGGTTTGCGGATCGGCTCCCAATTGAATAAAACGCTCGGCATATTCGTCCGATTGAACGGCCAGGAGGCTCATCTTTTGTAGCAGACGACGCATGATCGGCCCGAGACGGCGGTATCCGCGGGCGCTCTTTTCACTCAGTCGTCCGTTGATGATCGCAACGGGCAATCCGCGGCGGTGCGAATAATGCAGCAGATTGGGCCACAATTCCGTTTCCGCGAGGATGAGCATCTTCGGGTGAAGGCGATCGAGTGTTCGGCGCACGGCCCAACTGAAATCGAGCGGCGCGTAAAAGATGGTTCGCGACGAATATTTTTTCTGTGCCAATTCGAAGCCGGTCCGCGTCGTTGTCGAAATCACACATTCACTGTCCGGAATGCAATCGTCGATCTCTTGAAGCAGGGTTTCGAGGAGATTCACCTCTCCGACGCTGACGGCGTGCAACCAGATCGTGTTTTGTCCCGGCGCCCGCCGGGGAGCGGTGCCGAAAAAGCGGTCGGACAGTCCACGGGTATATTTCCCCTTTCGGATTGCTGCATAGAGCAGCCACGGCGAGAGTGCAGCGAGCAGGAGTAGGTAGACGACATTCAGCAGCAGTGCCATGCGAGTTGTCTACCGGTAACGGGCCCACGTGCGGCTTGGACAGAGACAGATTCGGTACGAGCGATCTTTGTACGCCGATTGCCAAGGACATGCAATCCCAACGTGCAGTCTTGCGATCGGTATCGAGAAAAGTTTGCCTGTCTCTGAAACAGAAACTCCATTTCGGCCCGGCTGCTTTCCATTCTTGCACCGAGTTGGTTTGAGAAGTGTGCATCAGGACTTGCAAAATGTCGCTCGGCCCGTACGTTGTTCTCAGGCAAATGATCGTCTGAAAAAACGGAGAAAAGCCATGTTTAAAAACCGGTTGAAATACCTTTTCCTCCTGGCCGCGTTCGTGCCCTTCGGGTGTGGCTCTTTGTGCGTTGCTGTTGCACAGGTTGCCGTTGCGGACGATCCCCGGCCGGAAGGTGGAGTCTATCTCATCGGCATGGGTCCGGGTGCTCCGGATTTGCTGACGATCAAAGCAAGAAATATCCTGAAGAAGGCCGACCGGGTCTATTGTTTTGATTTTCTCGAGCACGAAGTGGCCCGCTTTGTAGGGAGCGATGCGCTCACGGTTGCCTCGCCGCTGTTGAGAGGAAAACACCACATGAGCGATCTGGGCGGCTTGGAAGGAGAAAAGCGCAAAAGGGCCCTCAAAAGTATCGCGGAGTCGGAGCGGTTTGTGCGCCACGTTCAAAAACTGGTTGCCCAGGGCAAGACGGTTGCCATTGCCGCTGCCGGCGACCCGACGATCTTTTGTCCCTGGTCGTGGGTGATGGGCGAATTGGGGGGCAGCAATTTTTCTGTGGTTCCCGGTTTGAGCTCCTTCAATGCTGCCAATGCCGCGCTGGAACAGAGCATTACGACAAAGGGTGGTGCCGTGTTGATCTCCAGCGGACAGCATTTGGGAACTGCAGATGAAAATGGCCGCTTGGCGATGACGCTCGTGTTCTTCACCCACCGAACGAAGATCGATCAACTCATTGAGCGGCTCCTGGATCGGTATCGGCCGGACACGCCACTGGCGATCGTTGCGGAGGCGAGTTACGCGGGAGAGCAGGTGATCCACTCGACGCTGGGAAAAATCACCAAAATGCTCGAAACGCGGCAACTGCCCAAACTCTATCTCCTCTATGTGGGAGATGCTTTGCAGAAGCGGCCGGACGACTAGCTTCATGGCAGCAGATATTGTGCTCAGAATCTCCACATCAAAGTTGGGTGTGGCCGAATATATCCCATTCGCGATTTTTTCAAGCCCCCGCCGCTCATGGCGTATCGGTGTGGCGGGCATTATGATTCGGGAACAAAGTTGTTGGATCGAACTCTCGGCCATTGCCGCGCGTGCCTCAGCGGTGCACTCGGCCCTTGTCCGCGAGATGAAGTTGCACCGGAGGATCTGCCCGATGTTTGCATGGCACCTGCAAAACGGTTTGCCTTTGGTTGCCTGGCTGCTGCTTGCGATTGTGAGCCAGTTGGCACCTAGCGCGAGCGCAATCGCAGAGGAATCGCAGCGGCCCGCGCGGCCCAACATCGTTCTCGTCTTTATCGACGACATGGGCTGGGCCGATCTTTCCTGTTTCGGAAATACCGAAGCGGAGACACCGAACATCGATCGGATGGCCCGAGAAGGGATCGCCTTCGAACAGTTTTACGTCAACTCTCCGATCTGCTCGCCCTCGCGGGTGGCCATCTCGACCGGCCAGTACCCGCAGCGGTGGAGCATCACGTCGTACCTGGCCGATCGCGATAAGAATCGCCAGCGGGGAATGGCCGACTGGCTCGACCCGGCCGCGCCGATGTTGGCGCGTGCCCTTAAAGAGGATGGCTATGCGACGGGACATTTTGGCAAATGGCATATGGGCGGGCAGCGCGATGTGGACGATGCCCCGCCGATCTCCGCCTACGGCTTCGATGCGTCGCTGACCAATTTTGAAGGGATGGGGGCCAAGCTGCTGCCGCTCACGCTCGTTCCCGGCCAAAACAAACCGGGGCGGATCTGGGTCGATGCCGAGCGGCTCGGCGGTCCGGTCCGGTGGATGCAGCGGTCGAAAATCACCGGCGGGTTTGCCGAGGCGGCCGAAACCTTTATCGAACATGCGCAAGCGGAAGGCAAACCGTTTTATATCAACCTCTGGCCCGACGATGTCCACAGCCCGTTTTACCCGCCGGTCGACAAGTGGAGAGAGGGCAAACGAGGCATCTATCTTGCGGTCCTCGAAGAGGCCGATCGCCAACTCGGCGTGCTGTTTGATTATATCCGCGAGAACAAACGCTTGCGGGACAATACGCTCGTGCTTATCTGCTCGGACAACGGCCACGAGCCGGGCGCGGGGGCGGCAGCCGACTTAAAAGGTTCGAAGGGACAACTCTACGAAGGGGGTATTCGCTCGCCACTGATCGTCTGGGGCCCCGGGCTCATCGCCAAGAATGCGACCGGTAGTCGCAACAAAAAATCGGTCATCGCCGCGATCGATCTGGTACCGTCCCTCGAAGCACTCTCAGGGGTCAAGCATCTCGATGCTCCCTGCGATGGACAGGATGTGCTCCCGGTGCTGCTCGGCCGCTCGGATGCATCGCGCGACGGGCCGCTCTTTTTCTCCAGGCCCCCGCACCGCAAACATTACGATCAGTTCAAAAACCTCCCGGATCTTGCGGTTCGGCAGGGAGATTGGAAACTGCTCTGCGATGTCGATGGTTCGCGAGAGCAACTCTATAACCTCAAAAGCGATCGTGGAGAGACCAAGAACCGAGTTGTGAACGAACCGCAGATTGCCGCCGATTTGAAGCAAAAACTGCTCGATTGGTATCACGCGATGCCGATTGGCAAAAGCGACGCCAGGAAGTAAAGAAAACGCACCGCGTGACCGTTTTGCCACCGTCGGCGAATCGGTTACCCTGAGCGTATGAAAGGCCCCGACTCGTTGTGCCGCTGCACCGTTTTGCCCGGCACCTCACTGCCCGCTACCGCCTCCCTGCGGGCGAATGGAAAGATGTCATGAAATCTATTCGATCGTTCAATGCTTGCCATTACATCGCGGCGGCCGTGTTGGTTGCGGGCTACTTTTGGGCCTCTGTTCCCGTTGGCCTCGAGTCGTCCGCAGCCGGCGGAGAGGCGGCAGGTAGCAAGCCCCGCGCGGGGCAACTGAAATGCGGCGCTGCTGAGACGGTGATCACCCGGGTGAAAGATCGCCCCGAGGTGTATGCCGATCTGTACGCCCGGGCGATGGTCCTAGAGCAAGGGCCGCGGCGGATGGCGATCGTTACGGCCGATATGGGTACGTTCAGCTATGCCTATAGCGACGTGCTGGTCGATGCGATTCACAAGGCCACCGGCATTGAGAAACAATACATCCTCACCTGCGCCAGCCAGACGCACAACGCTCCGGGCGTTGACGGGAGGCAGATGTCGGCAACATCGAAAACGTGGCTTGCCGGCGAAATGGCCCGGCTGGTCAAAAGGGCGAGTGAAAATGTTCGGCCTGCGACACTTCGCGTGAGTCGAGCGCCGGCACAGATCGGTTACAACCGTCGCCTGTTGCGTAACGGTCAGGTCCACATGGCGCCCAATCCAGAGGGCGCGGTTGTGCCGTGGGTCGATGTGCTCAGTGCGTATGACGAGGAGGGTAAGCGGATCGGCACGATGTTTTCGCATGCGGCCCACCCGGTGATCGTCCATGGGTCGGTCGATGCGACCGGGCCGGATTTTCCCGGTTATGCGATTGAGCATCTGCGAAAGCTCCTCGCACCGAAAGGCGAGGCGGATGGAATCTTCATGTTCACGCAGGCCTGCTGCGGAAATATCAACGGTTATCCATTACGTGGTGGAATTGCGGCGTGTGACGCGGCCGGGTTGTCGCTGGCCCATTCGGTCACGGAGGCGTTGGACAAAGAGCACGAAATCTCCCCTGGCGCGGTGCGTAGCCGGTCGATGACGCTCTCGTTGCCGCTTCAAGATCCGCCTTCGCTCAAAGAGTGTCAGGAAGTGCTCGCCCGGGAGCCGGACAATGTGCGTTATCAGGAGCTGCTGCGTATGGCCCAAAGTGGCAAGCGTCCGGTGTTGCCGTTTCCAATGCATGCGATCGCGATCGGCGACGATGTCTGCATTCTCACGTTCAAGGGCGAGATGTTTGCAGAGTATCAATTGTTTGCTGAAAAGGTCTCGCCGTTTAAGCACACGTTTGTCCTGATCCACGTGAACGGTATTGGGCCGTATGTGGCGACGGAAAAAGCGTATGCCTTGGGCAATCGCGGCGGCTATGAGGCGTGGGGCTTTATGACCAGCCGTCCGCCGTACATGCCGTTTCACCGAGACTCCGAAAAGATGATTCACGACGGGATCGTACAACTGCTCGGCGCGTTGAAGCGGGGTGAGTAGCACATGTGCCGTGTTTCGGGCCACTCTGCGGCGGCGGGCTCGAGCGCATTGTGGACAATCGGCGGTTCTTTTCTTTTGGGATTTGTCGAGTGCTGGCGGTGCATGGGGCGGACCGACGCGAGGCGGATTACCTGAAAAACGGGGTTTCTCATTCGGTTGGCAAAATGGGGCCTTTTTGCCGGTTATCTCTCTTGCAGAAAACATTCCGCCACGCGGGCTGAATCTGGCCCTTCAGACCGCATATTCCGAAGAATCCCTATGGCCGCGACAGTTTATTGTTTCGCATTATTGTTCCGCTGTATTGTTCGGCTGTATTGTTCTGTGGTGCAGCCGTTTCGTTTTGAATCCTCCTGAGTTGATGGCAACGGTACTCTTAGGTAAGAAGCATGATTCTTTGCCGGAATACGATTCGATGCGTTGCCGCTGCGGCATTGTTTCTCTGCTGCCAGTCGTCGTTAGCACAGCCCTACGGCGTCGATGCCGTCAACACGCTCATGCCGGCCTCTGGCGGCATGGGGGGGACGAGTGTCGCTCGGCCGCAAGATTTTCTTTCCAGCATCAATGCCAACTCCGCCGCGCTTACCCAGTACGATGGCACGCAATATACCCTCGCGGGAACATGGGCTGGGCCGACATTCAATCTGACGCAAACGGTATCTATGCCTGCCATCGGGGTGGGTACCTTTTCGGCGAAGTCGAGCACGCCCGGTACGCTTGCGCCCAATGTCGGAGTTGTCCAGCCGATTGAACTCATGGGGAGACCTGCACGTCTTGGCCTTGCACTGATCAGTGGCTCAGGACTCGGCACCGATTTCACCCACGTTCCGGCCAGCAACGGAACCAGTAGTTATCTGCTCGCCTTGCAAGTCGCCCCGTGCGTTGCGGTACAATTGTCTGATCAATTTGCCCTTGGAGCAGGGGCCTTTCTGGGAACGGCGTTTCTTGACGGCCCGTTCACGGGGGAGGGGGTGATGACCAACGATTACGCGCTCCGCGCGGGCGTGGGGGCCAGTTATGACCTGTCGGAAGAGAACACGTTCGGCTTCTACTGGAAGACGCGGCAGGAATACACATTTGCTGATGCGTATCTGCCGTCTGGCGGTGGCGGCGAGGCAATCGATGTGCATCTTGGTCTGCCGGAACAATTTGGCGTCGGCATTGCCAACACAAGTTTTCTCGATGGCCGATTGCTGTTGGCGGCCGACGCGCTGTTTTTGATGTGGGATACTGCAGAACTGTTCGATAATATTTATGAAAACCAATGGATCATGCAACTCGGTATGCAATACGAGATGAACGACCGCATGAAACTCAGGGCGGGATACGTGTTTGCCGAGGATCCCATGGACGATGAGGTCGGCAGTACTTTCGGCGGTGTTCCGGTTCCTGGTGGGGTTGCGCCGGTTAAATATGTTCAGGCCCAATTCGGGGTTATCAATAACCACCGCTTTACGTTCGGTTGCGGCATCAGCGAGATTATGCCGAACGTCGAACTCGATTTGTTGGCCGGTGGCATGCCGCGCGAATCCCACCATTTTGGTGCGAGCACGTTGGTGACGCTGGAAAGTTATTGGATCGGTGCGGGCCTCACTTGGCGATTTGACGACTGACCGAATCGGACGCAGATCAGGTGAAAATATCCCTGCCCGAGAGAATCGTACTGCATCGATATCGGCGGGGCGGGTTTACCCGAGGCGTCGCGTAGTGGATGAATCGTGCTCGAGGAGCCAAGTCTCTCCAAGAACGGCGGGTAGGCCGACGCGATCGGGTAATATTTCCAGTGAGAATATATCGCATTGCTTTGTCGAAAAGTGCCCATTATGGTATGCTTACATAAAGTGGACGGGGTACATGCGGAACGGTTACAGGATGGCAATACTCTCAGATAGAAAACCATTGCAGCGGCGCTTTTGCGACGGTTTCACGCTCGTCGAACTTCTGATCGTGATCGGTGTGATCGTGGTCCTCATTGCGCTTCTATTGCCTGCGATCGGTTCGGTCCGCGCCCGCGCCCGCACGGCACAGTGCCAGAACAATCTGGCCGAGCTAGGTTTGGCGCTGAAGATGGCCGAGGCAAACCTCCCGCAGCCGGTGCGGGCCCGAGAGGAGGACCCCGCAACAACCGGTACATTCACCTTCTGGCACGGGGCGCTGAGCCCGTTTCTCGAGGAAAAGACAAACAGCCTCTTCTTCTGCCCGAGCGATACTGCCCGGCCCGCCGATCCGGCTAGCTTGGATCCTCAGCTTGCTGAGGCGGACCAGCATGCGAGTCCATTAGATCGGCAATTTCCGACCAGCTATGGGGTCAACAACCGCCTCCACCGGATGCAGGGTGGAGACAGCGGTAAGATCGCCCTGCTCGACTTCGGACACTCCGTGGCGATGGCAACGGTACCAAAAAATCCGCCCGATGAAGTCTATTCTGACTATACGGGGGACGACCTGGACTGGCAGGGAGCGTATGGAGCAAAGTGGGACGATTGGATGGAGAGTGGTGCGATGCGCCATAGCTCAAGGGCCAACGTTCTGCTGTACGACGGTACGGTCGCGACGATGGATTCCGAGACCATCTCCCCCCCCTCCGTACCATCGATCCAGAAACAGTACTGGTCCCCGATGCGGGATGCGTTGCAGAAGAAGATCGATCCTTGGACCGGGGGCCCGATCGACGACGACCCAGAGATCGACTCGGATTATGATGGGATCGCCAACGACGAGGATAATTGCCCAAACACCCCGAATCCGAGTCAGACCGATTCCGATGGGAACGACATCGGCGATGCGTGCGATTCCGATTTCGACCCGGACGAGGACGGAATCCCCAGCGACGGGGATGGCGACGGGAACGCGGGAAACAACCCGTGCGCCGATGGCGAGCAGGAAAACTGCGACGACAACTGCCCGGACACACCGAACCCCGATCAGGCCGATGCCGATGAGAACGGCATCGGAGAGGCGTGTGAGGAGAGTGGTGATGGTGAAGGCGACTTTGGCCACGACGATGACGAGGACGGGATCTATAGCGATGGCGATGGGTCGGGTAGCGACGGAGACAATCCCTGCACGGGTGGCAACACAGTAAATTGCGACGACAACTGTGAAAAATACAATCCCGATCAGGCCGATAGTAATGAGGATGGATATGCAGATGCCTGTGAGCCGCTCAGCGATCCCGGTTGTTACGACCCGGCGCTCGGTTTTCCAGAGATGGCCAATTTCCACGTGGTATCGGCAGAGGGAACCTATGGACCGATCGGCCCCTTTCGGTTGGACCCAAACCACTTTCGCTTCTTATTGATTAGCCAGGATGATTGCAATAACTATGAACTGTGGTACGAGGATTGGACAGACTGGGACTATGACATGCACTGGCGATTTCAACGCATACTCTCGGGAGCAAACGCCGGGAAAATCCAGTTGAGTGTCAAATTTGTCACATCGGCATACGCCCATTACTACTTGTATGAAGATGAAAACCAAACACCCTTTCCCGGCAACTTAACGCATTACTGTAACTGCAGTGGCTATCAGACCTGCGGGGATAACGAAACATACATACCAACAAATGTTTGGCTTGAATCGGACGTATTGATCGACGGGTTTCTGGATCGACCCTGCGCTTGTCCGCCAGCGGTCGACGCAGGGCCCGATGTCGGTATTGCCGTTCCCAATCTTGACCAGCAACTCAACGGCGATGCTTCCATTGATTCTTCCACCGGCGAGCCTGCGGACATGCTCTGGGAACAGGTGAGCGGTCCGCCGAGCGTTAGCTTCAGCGATCCGACGATTGCACAACCGATCGCCGTGTTTCCCGGAGAGGGGACCTACGTGCTGAGGCTCACCGCCACCACCGGCGGAGGCTCGACGTCCGACGAGGTGACCATCACCGTCAACCCGGAAGGCGCGACGCTTTACCGTTATGTCCGCATCAAACGCAGCACTCCGGGCCTGATTGCGATTGCGGATGTGAAGATTCTCGACAACGACGGGGTCAATGTCGCAACGACTGGAATCGCCTCAAGTTTAAATGGTTGGGACGCACCTTTCGCGATCGACGACCCCAACCCCGGTTGCGAAATCTGGGGGGGTGGTTCGTGCTATCAGTCTGTGTATGGCCCCGATGACTGGTGGATGGTCGAGTTGGCACAAAGCAGCACCATCGATTCGATCGAAATCCTCAATACCTGCACGAGCGGCTACGGTGGATTTCTCAATGGCAGCTTCGTTGAGGCCATGGACGAAAACCAGATTGTAATCTGGGCCTCTGCAGACATTTCGGACGCATCGGGTGGCAGCACGCATACGTATAACCCATAATCTTTTCGTTCCGATCGTGGACCATGCGGCCGAGGGCAAGTCGGCCTTTTCATGCGATACAACGTGGTGACGAGCAAACGAAATATGAGATTTTGCCAATCTATCCTTTGGCCTGGAGCAATCGCCCTGGCAATCACAGGTTGTTCCTGCTCGAGCGATCCCGCTCCTGTCCACACTTCGCAATTTGCTGCCACCGTTCCGAGGATTTTGGCGGACGATCAATACATTCGCGCAAGCTCGCTGGCATCGACTCCGCAGGAGCGGGTCGTGGTGGCATCCGCACGCCGCAAAGAGGGAAAACGGACCGACCGGCCACCCTCGCCTGAAATGGTGTTTGAAATGCGCGTCGTATTGATCGAAAGCGAGACGGCCGAGGTACGGGCCGCTGCCGCTGCGGGCATGGGCAATTCCAGAGATCTTGAGACTACACCCGATTTGCTCGATGCCATGGAAGACGAGTCGGTGCTGGTACGAGAAACAGCCGCACAGGCTGTCGGGCGATTGCTGGGCTGGAACGATGGCTTTCGGGCGGACGACCCGCTTGAAAAGCGTCAAGAAACGATTGCACAATACCGTGAGCGGTGGACCAAATTCCAAAACTCCAGCCTCTACCAAATCTCACAGAACCCCGCCGCCAAGGCAAACGCAAAACGCCTAGCAGAGCGAAAGGCGCGGGCCGATAGGCGACGGGAGAGACACCCGGGCATTCAAAAAGAGGAGGGCAAGCTCGAAAACAACCTGCCGGAACCGGGCATTCCACCAGAGCCACGCTCGAGGCCTTCGCGGGAGGAATTCGAGGCTCAATTGAAGAACTAGTCGCATCGAGCGTCTTTGGACGCCACTAAACACCCTCCCAATGGGCTATAGGACAGGAAATCTGGAGGCAAAAATCCGAAATGCTTCCAATACACCCCTAAAAACACCTAGATATCTGCACATCTCAAAATTTGTGGAATTTTTCTGACAATTTGCTTGAAAAGTAATCGGTTATCGAGTTAAATGGCAGCACTGAGATGATTTTCATCCGGGCACATTTTTTAAGGTTGGGTTAATGAGCGCAGCGGATCGTCAAAAAACCGTTTTCGAAGAAAAGCGTCTGTAGCTTCTCGCCACCGCGAGCGGCTGTAGTCGCTTTTTTTCGTTTGTACTTTTTGA
>JASMGX010000113.1 GCA_030751095.1 Pirellulales bacterium
AGAAAAAGCCGCGAACCGGCGTAGAAAAAGATCAAGAGGCTCAGCACAATATAGGTGGTAGAGCCTTCTTGTTGTACGTTGAGTATTTGATTGCGGAACACCTGGTAGGCTTCGGGCGGGAAGATTCGTTCAAGCAGATTGAGAAAACTGCCCAACACGCCCTCGACGGGCATGTAGCGGATGGCGACAACAATCACAATCAAAAGCGGCATTAATGCCAGCATCGAATAGTAGGCAAACTGCGCACACCGTGCGGAAAGTTGTCGGTTGCGGAACTCGCGGCGCGTTCGCTGGAATAATTCCAGAGGACGGAGGCCACCACATTTCCAAATTCTCAGTTGGGCAAAGGGGTCCATAAGCGATGCCGTGTCGAACTATCTTCGGATTATTGCTCTTTGTTGCCCAAGGCAGATAGAGAAGACAAGGGGGCATGGGAAAAAATGCCCGCCCGCCGGGCCACAGTCGGTATTTCTAATCAGCGGGCAGCATAAAGTCGGCCATCCACAACTGGCTCGATTTGCCTTTTCCCCGTTTACTGGTCCACATCAGCCGTTTACCGTCCGGTGAAAAAACAGGCAGGACATCGGCACTTGGGTGGTCTGTAATCCGCGTCTGTGGGCCTCCGGTAAACTTCCCATCTTTGACGGCAAATTTCATCAGCCAGAGATCATAATTGGGCCGTGCCTTGGGATCGGAATGATCCGCGCCGCACCAGATGATGTATGGCTCGCTGGGGTGCCAGTAGGGCGCCCAGTTGACGCCGATGTTGTCGGTGAGTGCCACATCTTCTTTGCCGTCAGCGCGGATCACATGGATTTGAAGGTGGTCTGGTTTTTTGCGATCCGTTCTATAGACAATCCAACGACCATCGGGAGAAAAGAAAGGCCCACCATCATAGCCGGGTGCATTCGTAAGTTGGCGAACATTCGATCCATCGCGATCCATAATATAGAGATCGGGATCTCCGTCGCGATCACTGCAGAAGACGATTTGTTTGCCATCGGGAGAATAGGCACATTCAGCATCGTACCCCGCGCTATGGGTCAACGGAACCAGATCCCCCTCGCGGGATTCGAAAATATCCATCTCCGGGTCGAACGCCCAACTGTAGCGCCTTCGTTTGCCACTTTTTTTCTCTTCATCGAGTTGCCTGCGTTCTTCCGACTCGGTCGCATCGAGTTGTGGATCTAGGTGACTTGAAGCAAAGAGGATCGTGCGACCATCGGGGTGGAAGTACGAACAGGTCGTGCGGCCCCGGCCGGTACTGACGAGTTGCGGTTTGCCGAGCGGATCGAGCGACTGAGTATAAATTTGGTAGAAAGGGTATTCCATCGGCACGGCCTGAAATACAATCCGCTTGCCATCGGGCGAAAAATAGCCCTCTCCGGCTTTGGTAAACTGGTCTGTGATTTGTCGGATATTTTCCAAGTGCCGCGATTCAAGCGGCCGGTCGTCTGAAAGAGATTGTCCCGCGGAAAGGATCCAAAGAACCGTCAGTATCATGCCGGTGCAACCGAGTCTCCTCAAAAATGTGTCGTTGCGGTTCATGCAATCGGACTCCTTCTCTGCAATTGTGGGTCGGTCTGGCGGGTGGACCCCGGTGGTTTTTTCGGGGGCTATCCCATTATAGTGCTGATATTCCGATCCGGCGATGCTACGATTTTTCGTTGTCTGTGGACCCAAAAGTTTTGGCAATGGTAAAAATTTATACAAAAACGGGCGATGATGGTGACACGGGACTTTTTGGTGGTTTGCGTCTCTCGAAAGACAATCCACGGATTGAAGCGTACGGTACGATTGATGAACTCAATGCCGTACTCGGCTTGGTTCGGTCGTGCGAGCCGCCCGAAGCAATAGATGGGGTGATGGGAAACATCCAGCGACATCTTTTTGTGATTGGTGCCGAACTTGCATCCCCTGGTGGTTCGGTTAATGGGATGGCGCCGACCGGCAATGCTCAGATCAAAAATCTGGAAAACACGATCGATCAGCTCGAGGCCCAACTGCCACCTCTTGAACATTTCATTTTGCCGGGGGGCACCTCACTGGCGGCCCACCTTCATCTGGCCCGCACCATTTGCCGTCGTGCTGAGCGGCGTTTGATCGCGCTTCTTCGTGAACAACAAAACGATTCTCCAAAGGCGGTTTTGGTCTATTTAAATCGTTTGGGTGATTTGCTTTTTGTCCTTGCCCGTGAGGCCAATCGCTCGGCCGGGCGTGCCGATGTGCCCTGGAATCGCGAGAGTTGAGCCACTTTTCGGCATCGTACCGGGTCGTTTTTTTGTAAAAACCGCTCACAAGTCCTTTACCGCTGAGATGCAGGGCGGTACTTTGTGACACATGGACCGGCCTGTTTTCGGGTCTAACAGAAGAGTTTTCTGGTAGTAGTGCCGCGTTTTAGGCGGGCGCGATTCGCGCTGCAGATGTGACAGGGACGAAACTAGTTTGATTGAGGGGAACGTTCGCAGGTGGCGAACGCGACCGCTCTTTCTGGCGGGAACTTTTTTGGGAGCAGTTACCATGCTTGTGCGCAAACTCATTGTATGTTTTTTGGTGGGCATCGTTTTTTCGATGCTTGTCTCAGTGGCCCCGCTGTGGGCCGATGTGGAAGGTGGCGGAGGGCTTGATGCTTCGGGCTTGCAAAAGCAGGTGGAGACGGCACACGCGACAGCCGAAGAGGCCGCTTTGGCAGGAAACAACGCCTGGATGCTCACCTGCTGTGCGTTGGTCCTTTTTATGACCGCGCCCGGTTTGGCGCTCTTCTATGGAGGATTAGTCCGCAAGAAGAATGTCCTGGGTGTGATGATGCAGTGCTTCTTCCTGATGGGGCTAATGACCGTCATTTGGGCACTCTATGGCTACACGCTTGCCTTTGGGGGTTCGTTTGATGGCCTGATGGCGGAGGGCTCCGTTTCGAATCCCTACATTGGCAATCTGGATCACCTGTTTATGAATGGCATTGAGCGGGTGTGGGATGAGGAGGCAAAAGGCCCCCATACGCCAATGAATGGAGCAATTCCCGCAATTACCTTTATGCTCTTTCAGGGGATGTTCTTTATCATTACGCCCGCTCTGATCTGCGGCGCGTATGCCGAGCGGATGAAGTTCAGCACGATGGTCGTCTTTACGATCCTCTGGGGCACTCTGGTCTACTGCCCGCTTGCCCATTGGGTCTGGGGGGGCGGCATTCTGGCCTTTGGGGGAACCGATTCTTGGGCGGGTGGCGCGCTTGACTTTGCCGGGGGAACGGTGGTCCATATCAGTTCGGGTGTTTCCGCGCTCGTCTGCGCCCTGGTTCTCGGCCGGCGGCTCGGCTGGGGTCACGAGGATATGCGGCCCCACAATCTGACCTACACGGTCATAGGGGCTGCCATGTTGTGGGTCGGCTGGTTCGGTTTTAATGCGGGGAGCGAGTTGGCCTCTGATGATCTGACCAGCAGTGCGTTTGCTACGACCCACTTTGCCGCGGCGGCCGGTGCGATCGGATGGGCCTTTATGGAATGGATCACTCGGGGAAAACCTAGTGTCCTTGGAGCCGCTTCGGGAGCTATCGCAGGACTGGTCTGCATTACTCCGGGGGCCGGGTTTGTGAATCTGATGCCCGCCCTGATTATTGGGGCGGCGGCCGGAATTGTCTGCTATTTTGCCTGCGGGGCCTTGAAGGCCGCCTTCAAATACGACGATTCTCTCGACGCCTTTGGAATCCATGGCGTGGGCGGGACGTTGGGTGCGATCCTTACCGGCGTGTTTGCTACGCGGGCCGCCTGGGATATCGCTGAGGGTAAGCCACTCGGCCTGCTTGAGGGGGGTGGTGTGCTTGGGGGTCAGGTTGTGGCAGTCGTTGTTACGATCGTCTACTGTGCCGTGGTTTCCTTCATCATCCTCAAAATTCTGGATTGGACGATGGGGTTGCGTGTTTCGCAAGAAGGCGAAGTTCGTGGTTTGGATATCAATGAACATGGTGAAGAAGGCTACATCTTTGTTTAATCAGATGACCTTTTAGGGAGTTAGAAATGAAAAAAGTCGAAGCTATCATTCGGCATTTCAAGTTAGAGGACGTAAAAAATGCGCTCTCTGAACAGGGCATCTCGGGCATGACAATCACCGAAGTGCGGGGATTTGGTCGCCAGAAAGGCCATACCGAGATGTACCGTGGCACAGAGTATGCAGTTGATTTTGTGCCTAAGGTCAAACTTGAAGTGGTTGTTTCGGATGACAATCTGAAAAATTTAATTGATACGGTAATGCGGTCGGCTCAGACGGGCCAGATCGGTGATGGCAAGATATTTGTTACTGATTTGGTCGATTCCATCCGCATCCGCACCGGTGAAACGGGTGAAGAAGCACTCTAGGTGTTTTTTCCGTTGATCTGGTTAAAATTAAGGTGGGTCCTCTGCGTGCGCACGGACGGCGCGCCGGAGTGGCCCGCTGTTTTTTTCGCTTGCTCTACTCCATGCGAATGCCATGTCTGAGGGTTTGACGTTACCCGCGCCCGTGTTGGCGGCGAAAGCCGCACTTCTGAAGGGTCAACAGAAGTTGCGGCAACAACACGATCAGGGTTCTCCCGGGATCCAGGTCTGTGCCAAATTAACGGACCTTGCCGATACCTTAATCAAAGAACTTTTCGCATCTGCAATTTCCGATCTGGCGATGTTGGACGGGAGTGCCTTCAAGAACCTCTCTGAGCAGGTGGCGTTGGTCTCGCATGGCGGTTATGGTCGCCGCGAGTTGGCGCCGTATAGCGATATCGATCTGATGATTCTCCACCGATCGGGGATTTCGTCCCATATTGCAGTCCTTGCTGAACGCATGATGCGGGATATTTGTGATGCGGGGTTGATTCTCGGGCTGAGCGTCCGGACATCGCGACAGGCGGTGTCGCTAGCCTGTAAGGATCCACGAATTCTAACCTCGCTCACAGAATCACGGCATTTGGCCGGAAATGAGGAAATTACGGATAGGTTTTTGTTGCGTCTCAAAAGGGCCACCGTTCGCCGTGCACGGTCTCTTTTGCCGGCAATCGATAAGGTCCGTCGCGCGGAGCGGCGGGATTATGGAGAAACCGTTTTTCTGCTGGAACCCAATATCAAACGTTCTCGTGGTGGTTTGCGTGACATCCAGTTGCTCCGCTGGATTGGTTTTTGCCTTTATGGCACGACCGATCTGAATGGACTTTACTTGAAAGGTGTCTTGGAAAAAGAAGATCAAAAGATCCTGCGAAGTGCAACGGAGTTTTTATTGCGAATACGCAACGAGGTGCATTTTCATGCCCGAAAGGCATACGACCAACTCGATCGTGATGAACAAGTTCGCCTTGCGGAGAGATTTGGATACCAAGGCATGGAAGGGATGATGCCGGTCGAGCATTTCATGCAGGACTATTTTCGCCATACCCGCGCCGTGCGTTATATATCGGCACGCTTTCTTGCCAATGCTTACCGATCTTCAAAGGTAGCGGGTTTTTTCTCGGTACTCTTTAGCCATCAGGTCGAAGAGGACTTTCGTGTAGGACCCAATATGATTTCCGCAACGAAGCGGGGCATGAAGCGGATTCGTTCGGACTTGAGTGAGGTGCTGCGGTTGGCCGAGTTGGCCACACTCTATGACAAAAGGATTACGCACGATACGTGGGAGGCGGTCCGTGCGGCGGCCGCTCGCTGTCATGAAGTGACCCCCCAGACGGCCACACGATTTATCTCTCTTTTGTCTCGTCCACCGCAACTGGCAACGGTACTATCCCGCCTTCATGAATTGGGCGTTTTGGAGAAACTGATTCCAGCGTTTTCCCGTGCCCGTGGAATGCTACAGTTCAACGATTACCATAAATATACTGTGGACGAACACTGTATTCGGGCTGTACGTATGGCAACAGAGTTTGCTGGTGACTCAGGTCCGGTAGGCCAAGTCTATGCTGCCATCGGGCAGAAAGAGATTTTGCATCTCGCACTTTTAATCCACGATCTGGGAAAAGGGTACGTAGAGGATCATAGTGAAGTTGGCCGCAACATTGCTACAGAGACCGCGGCCCATCTAGGCCTGCCACCCCACGAGACCGAAATGCTCGAGTTTTTGGTCCACAAGCATTTACTCATGTCTCGCTGGGCCCTCTGGCACGACATTAACGACCCGGCTGTGGTCTTGCGGGTTGCCATTGAAGTCGGCTCGCCAGAACTGTTGCGGATGATGCTTGTATTAACCGCTGCCGACTTGGCTGCCGTGGGTCCTGATGTGTTGAATAACTGGAAAATTGAATTGTTAATGCAATTTTATCAGCGGGCCTTAAAACACCTTACCGAGGAGGATCCGGTTGCTGGTGATCAGGACTGGGCCATCGCACGGCGCGAGGAGATATGTGGTTTTCTCGAGCCGACTGCCGATGCGTATCGCGATACGGTTGAATCTTTACCTTTGGCCTATTTGCGGGGGACACCGGCAGATCAGATTGCCGACGCTTTGCGGCGGATTCAGGGGTTACCCGAAGGCAGTGCGGTTGCCTGGGGTGTCTACCGAGAAGATCGTGGAGTGGCAGAGTTTACCGTAGGGGCTCATGAATCTATCGTGCCAGGTATTTTTTTCCGGCTTGCGGGCGCCTTGTCGAGTGAAGGGATCGAGATTCTCTCCGCACAGATCAATACGCTTAATGGTGGATGGATCCTCGACCGATTTCACGTGATCGACAAACAGTATGAAGCGATACCTTTTCAGGAACGAATCGATCATGTTTGTACTCGTCTTGTCTCCGCCTTGCAGAATCCTGATTTGGAGCCGCCAACATTTCGCCGTATCTGGAATACCTCAACGACAAGCAAAGCGGTTCTTTTTGGTGTGCCGATACGGGTGCTTTACGATAATGTGACGAGCAAGCGAGCAACCATCGTGCAGATTTTTGCCCCGGATCGCCCGGGGTTGCTTTACACCGTAGCGCGAAAGTTGCATGATCTCGATTTGTCGGTATTGGCCGCCAAGATTGGCACCCACATTGATCAGGTAGTCGATGTGTTTTATGTGGTTGATTCCGGGGGACAGAAGATCCGGGACAAAAACCGTCTAGAATCGGTTCGCGATGAGCTTCTTGCCGAAATCGAGACGTTTGAGACCGAATTTCGTGCGGCCATGTAGTGTGCCCCAATCCGCAGTCTACCGGGGAACCTCTTTACGCCTCCTCCTCTCGGGCACACCACGCGGGGAACAGATCCAGTCCAGCGCCACATCGGTCATTGACAGACACAGTTGCCATTTATGCGTTTAGGCGAACGCGGGGATTGTCGGCCACATGGACCCAGCAATGGACGTGCGGCGAACCACGGAAGTACCACACAAATGCGGGCCCCTCCAGTCGCCAATTGTCCCAGAGGGCGTCTTGGCCGATATTTTGGTCGCTGTAAAACGCCAAATGACATGCATCGAGACCACCCTGGGATTTTAGACACGCCTGAACCTCATTGCGATCCGTTTGTCGGTAAGGCTCAATCAATGTGGCTAGCACCTTTTGCATCTCTGCACGCTGGTCTTCAGAGAGTTCACGAATGGGGATACCCGGTCGGTCGGTTGCTTTTTCCCTAAACGCCACTGCCTGTTCCCGCGGCAGTTGCTCTATGAGGGCCTGCTTTTGCTGTCTGCCGTCGAGCATGGCGTAGACCTTGTTGGCGGCGACCGCTTGCGGCCAGAAGACATTGCCCGGATGGGTGGCACCTTCGTGAAATCCATCAGCGGCGTGTCCGTAAAAAATGGGACCCCCGAATGCCATGTGGGGTTCTGAGTTGCCGTCACACCGCAGGGTCATGTGTCGCCCGGACAAAACAAATTCAAAACGATCCTTGCTCGGCTCACCAAAAATGGCGATAGATTGCTGGTGTCCAAAACCACCGCAATCGTCCTTGAGTTGTTTGTCGAACCGATCGTGCCAGTCAGGCTGGATGAGCCCCTCAAAAATATCACGAATCAAGGCCTGTTGTTCCCTCGAATAAAAATCGCTGTGGATTTCTGCGGGGGTAATATTCCAGTTGTTTGCAATAAAGGTCCGAAGCAATCCCCTTTTGGGATCTTGGTGGTCCCAGTCAAAGCAGACAATGTTCTTTTGTTCTCCGCTTAAGGAATGGTAGAGGCGGCCCACAAGCGATTCGGGCGAGATAGCTCGATCTTTTTGGGAAGGATTCGCCAATCCTCTCGTCGGCAGTCCGGTCGCTACAAGCGCGGTGCCTGCGGCCGATTTGAGAAAATGTCGTCTTGAAAGATCGGTTTCCACGTTCTGGTGGGCAGGAGTGTTCAAAAAGCGTGCCGTCATTGCCGACTCCGGAGTTTGGATCTAACAGGGAAATTGTCTGCGAATGCTATCTAAATTAAAACGCAATTTCCCTGGATCTGCAAATGACACATCGACTCAAACGCGTCGATTCTAGCCGGCAGGAGCATACAGTCGCTCCCTGGCGCGCGATGAAGGGGGGCACCGGTCGCGAAATGTTTCGAGCTATCATCCGGATTTGACAGGCTGTTGTGCACTGCTCCCCGAACGCATGCAGCAATTTTTATACTTTTTGCCACTGCCACACGGGCATGGTGCGTTGCGACCGATGCGTTTATCTCGATTCCGAATCGGCTCAATCCGCTCGCTGGAGACAATTTCCTCGCCGCCCGACTCCGTTTGTTCCCGAGCCATCTCTACAGCAGACTGGGCATCATCGTGGGTTTCAACCCAAGTGGAACCGACAAAATCATCATCCAACTGTTCCATACGGAAGATGAGATCGGTAACGCGTTCCTGGATGGAGTGCCACATCGCCTCAAATGTCCGCATGCCTTCCCGCTTGTATTCGACCTTGGGATCGACTTGCGCATAACTGCGCAAACCAACGCTGCTGCGGAGGTGATCCATTGCCAGTAGATGGTCTTTCCAGGCCGCATCCAAGATCTGTAAGGTCAGTGATCGTTCCATGCGGCGCATTTCCGGACAAAAACGGTCGTGCAAAGCCGCCATGAGCGTTCGCTCAAGCTCGGCTTCACTTAGCCGACTGAGCGTTTCGTCGTCCCATTGGTAGTCCAAATTCGGTTTACACCACTGAGCGAGTGCTTGGAGTGCTGGTGCCGTATCAGGCTCGGGAGCATCTGAATCGCGAAGAGGTTCTAACTGACGCTGCAGTTCTCGTTCTGTTTGTTGCCCCAATGCATAGTCGGTGCGACTCTGTTCGATAAGCAAATTGCGGATTTCATCCCGCTGTCTGTTGCGAAGATCATCTAGATCCAGCTCGACGTTGAAGCGTTCGCGAGCCCAATCGACGAGTTGCCCACGGTCGTAGCGTTGCCCACCGCCCGAATCCCGGGTTGTAAAATGGATCAAACCGGCCATCACAGGGAATTCAATTTCGCGTTGTTCGTACATACGGGTTGCAGTTTCCAGGACACGGTCCTTAAAGGACTGTATCTCGAGATCCCGATATTCATCAATCTGCAGTTCAATGCCGAATTTGTATTGCACCCATTCGATTGCCGTATGGAGTCCATAGTCTTTATCGAGATAACCGGACCCGTCGCTGAGATCCACTTTGTCAATCGCGATGCGCACTTTGTCAATCAGAAATTCATCCAGGTTATCGCGACCAATTTTCTTAAGATCGCGGTCACGTAGCGAGAGCTGCCAACGCGTATTAACGATTTTTGCGAGTGCCGCCCAATTCCATTCGCGGGATTCTTCATCAACCGGAAGATTTTCCTCGATCAGATCGAGGACCTGGCTCCCCGCCATACGTTCTGCCTGATCTTTGGTAAAGGATTCGGCGGATGGAAAATCCATTCCCCGGAAGTCGCGATTATCAAGCTCTATGTTGAGTTTTCCCCCGGCCCACGCCGCATACGACTCCGTACCGAAATCTTGCGCTAGAAATTCACTCAACTGCTGCTCGACCTGTGTGTCGATCATCTCAAGGATCAATTCCTTGCAATTCGCACCATCCAGGATATTCTGTCGATACTGGTAAACGCGCTTTCGCTGCTCGTCCATGACCTCGTCGTATTCGAGGAGATTTTTTCGAATTTCAAAGTTGCGTTCCTCAACTTTTTTCTGGGCTCCTTCAATGCGACGGGAGACCATCTTGCTCTCAATCGCTTCCCCATCCTTCATGCCGAGCCGTGTCAGCCAGGTCCGTACCCACTCGCCAGCAAAAATCCGCATCAAATCATCCTCGAGCGACAGATAGAAACGACTGCTTCCCGGGTCACCCTGACGACCGCTACGCCCTCTCAGTTGCAGGTCGATGCGACGTGCTTCGTGTCTTTCGGTGCCGATGATATGCAGTCCACCCATGTCGCGGATCGATTCGCCCTCAGGTTCCATGGCCTCTTCAGTGCGAATTTGTTTTACCAACGCTTCCCATTCCTCGGCGGGAATATCGAGGCGTGTTTCGTATTGATGTTGCAGTTGGGCCCACGCCATCGTGTCAGGATTGCCGCCAAGCACGATGTCGGTACCCCGCCCGGCCATGTTGGTGGCAATGGTGACGGCGCCGAGCCTGCCTGCCTGGGCAACAATATCCGCTTCCCGTTTATGTTGTTTGGCGTTGAGCACCTCATGTTTGACGCCCCGTTTGGCAAGCAGAGATCCAAGGTGTTCGCTTTTTTCAATCGATACGGTACCCACCAGTATGGGACGCCCCTTTTTCTGCAAGTGTTTGATTGTGCTACGACCAATCGTTTCGTTGTTCTTCTGTCCTTGCGGTTTAAACAAGATATGGTCTTCTTTTTCGCTTACGAGTTCCCCGGTTAATTCTCTTCCATCGGCAAGCCGCACCGTATCCCAGCGATGCAGGTGTTCGATTTCGTTTGCCATAGCAGCATATTTCTCTTTTTCGGAGCGGTAGATAGCATCGGAATGCTCGATTCGCTGTAACGGGCGGTTGGTAGGTATGGCGACTACATCCAATTCGTAGATTTTCCAGAACTCAGAAGCTTCGGTCATCGCCGTACCTGTCATGCCACTGAGCTTGTTGTAGAGTTTAAAAAAGTTTTGCAGGGTGATGGTTGCCAGTGTCTGGGTCTCTTCTTTGATACGGACGCCTTCTTTTGCTTCAACTGCCTGATGCAACCCATCGCTCCATTGACGGCCTTCCATGAGACGCCCGGTAAATTCGTCAACAATGACGACGGTGCCATCTTTTACGACGTAATTCACATCGAGCTTATATAAATAGTGGGCCTTCAGAGCATTGTCGATCAGGTGTGGCCATTCCATGTTGCCTGCAGTGTAGAAACTTTCTACACCTGCGAGTTTTTCCGCCTCGCGCACAC
>JASMGX010000114.1 GCA_030751095.1 Pirellulales bacterium
GGTGATAAAACGATTTTTCGTGGGGTACCGCCACACTAAACTCACCGAGCAATGCAAAGAGTCGCTCAATAAATGCGTGGTGCAGGAAGGGGGCATCACAGCCTGTGACGAAGACAACATCGGCTTTATCTTGCAACGCCGTCAAACCAACCCCCAATCCTTCGAGTGGGCCACAACCTTCCTTCCGATCGCGAGCCACTTCGATGTTTCCACTCAATGGGGGTAATTGCTGGGTGGCGGAGGCGACAATGACCACCGAATCGACAACCCCACTCAAAATCCGGACTACACGCTGCAACATCAACTCATCACCAAATGGCAACAACGCCTTCGGCAGGCCCATCCGCATGCTTCCACCGCCGCAAAGAACCATTCCCGAGCGTCTCATATTGCGCCACTACCCGATATTTTCACTGCCTATCGATACATAATCTTAGTGCGTCACTTTTCCGCGGGAACCAATTTATCTACAATTTGCAAATCCATTCTTGGTCCCTATTCTGCACCACTTTTTTCTTCCGACGATGGCACTCACACTAACATACACCGGTCAAACCGCCATCCCCGTGGAAGTCGAAGGATTGGTGCCCTCTGCGCTGTGCGATTCTTCCGTTAAAGAAATTGAATTGTTTGAGACGTTTCATGGCAACCGCAAGTTGCCGTTGGGTGAATTTTTCCGTGTGTGCGGGTCGCTAGATGACGGTGAATTGGTCTTTGACGGGGACCTTTCCGGAGTGCATTGGATCGGGGCAGGGATGGATTCTGGAACAATTCGTGTGGTCGGTGATGCAGGACGCCATGTTGGCAGCCAAATGACAGGCGGAGAAATATATGTCGAAGGAAACGCTGGAGATTGGGTGGGTGGTGAGATGCATGGTGGATTCATCCACATCAAAGGAAGTGCGGGGCATCTGATTGGGGCCGCCTACCGTGGCAGTGCGAGGGGCATGACCGCAGGGACCATTCTGATTGGTGGGGATGTTGGTAATGAAATTGGCCACACCATGCGGAGGGGCATGTTGGCCATCGGTGGCCATTGCGGTGATATGGCTGGCTTCAACATGATAGCGGGCAGTATTTTTGTTTTTGGCAACAACGGCATTCGTCCCGGCGCTGCCATGCGCCGCGGACCGATCGGTTTATTCGGGAGCGATCCCCCATCGCTATTACCCACCTTTTGCCGTGCGACTACGTTCGATCCTTTGTATCTGCAAATCGCTCTTCGGAAACTTCAATTACGGGGATTTTCCATCGGCACCGAGTTTTTTACTCGTAGCTATGACCTTTATCATGGTGACTTCATCGAGGGGGGGCGCGGTGAAATCATCGTACGATCGTGTGATTGGTGATGGGGAGGATAGAACGACTGCTTGAAATAGCCATTGTCGCTTAGCGGTCGCTCGCTGGTCAGAGAAGAGACGAATCCGTATAGTAGAAGCTTGCCTGGGAGCCCCACTTCATAATATTTTCGTATTGATGAGGCCGTCTGAAGTGAACAGTGCCGTTGTTATTGATTGTGCGCGGACGCCGATAGGCCGAGCTCATTCCGAGAGAGGCTTTTTTCGATCTGTTCGCAGCGACGATCTGGCGGTAAGAGTCGTTGAAGCACTTGTTGAGCGGACAGAGCTCGATATTCAAGAGATTGAGGATGTGTTGCTCGGAAACACCCAACAACAGGGTGAACAAGGTTTCTGTGTTGCTCGTAATGTGGGACTCATGGCGGGATTGCCCGTCCATGCTGGCGGGGTCACCGTCAATCGTCTTTGTGGTAGCAGTCTACAGGCGCTCAACCAGGGCGCGCACGCCATTATGTCTGGATTTGAAGATGTCCAGATTGCTGGCGGCTTGGAGCACATGGACCATATTCCTATGGACAAAGACTTCGATATCAATCCAAAACTTTTCAGGCGCACCAGCAAAGGCGCTCTGATGATGGGCGTTACGGCAGAATTTTTGGCTCAAATGTACTCTATTTCGCGCGAGCAGCAGGACACATTCGCTTTGCGAAGCCATCATCTGGCGGCGGCAGCTACCGCTAATGGTGAATTTTCAAGAGAAATTATTCCCACCTGGGGAAAAGATGAGGAGGGGCACCGTTTGCTCTGTGATTATGACCAGTGCGTAAGGCCCGATACCAGCAAGGAAGCCCTTGCGGCATTGAAACCCGCGTTTATGCCCGGCATGGGAACCGTAACTGCCGGCAACAGTTCGCCACTGAACGATGGTGCTGCAGCGCTGCTTATTATGTCCGATACTAAGGCGGAGCAGCTTGGGCTCAAGCCGATGGTACGCGTAGTTGCAACAGCAGTAGCCGGGGTCGATCCTTGTGTGATGGGCACCGGTCCCGTTCCTGCTACCAAAAAAGCCCTGCGGCGCGCCAATCTCGAACTTAAAGATATCGATTTGATTGAGTTGAACGAAGCGTTTGCTGCACAGGCTCTTGCATGCATGCAAATAATGGAAGTCGATCCCGAGCGCGTCAACGTCCGTGGTGGTGCGATTGCGATTGGACACCCGCTCGGCGCTAGCGGTGCTCGGATTGCCACCACGCTAATCCACAACATGATTGATCGCGAGGCTCGTTATGGATTAGCAACCATGTGCATTGGAGTCGGCCAAGGGATCGCCACTATTTTTGAAAATATCTCCCTCTAGTGGTACATTGTCGTTTGCTCTCTACTGGCAAAACACTCTCTCCTGGTTTGAGGGCTGCCGTTTGACGAGCCGAGAATACAATCCTAGATTGCGAATTTCTTTTCTGTCAATCACTGCCCGTCCCGATGCGCATCATGGATTCATTGCACAGCACACCAGACTGGACCAACACAAAGACAATTGTCGATCTTTTCTTCAGGCGAGTCGATCATTGCGGCGATCGCGAAGCGCTGTTTTTTCGCTCTGGAGAATCTTTTGTTGCGGTGAGTTGGCAAACACTTGGCGAGGAAGTGCGCCGCACCGCATCTATGTTGGTCGAACTGGGCGTCCAACCCGGACAGCATGTCATCCAGATTTCAGAAAATCGTTATGAGTGGATTCTTTTTGATCTCGCAATCCAGCTATGTGGCGCTGTGCATGTGCCCATTCATGCCACTTTGTCGGCGAACCAGATCGCCTTTCAAATCATGGATAGCGGTGCACAGTTGGTGATTCTCTCTTCGGCCACACTCTATCAGGAAATGGGGCCACTATTGGATGATTGTTTTCATAATATCCGATGGCTTTTTTTAGACTTCCTTCCCCAAACCTCCCATTCCCAGACCGTTTACTTGCGGCACGAATTGGCCGATCGGCTCGCTGCAGATCGAAAATCCTACGAGCACCAAGCGTCGGAAAATGATGCTGCGACAATCCTCTACACATCAGGGACAACCGGTGAACCAAAAGGGGTCGTGCTCACCCACCATAATTTGATCTCCAATACTTTTGGCATTCTTACTGACAACAGACAGGAACCGGAAGACCTGCGATTGAGCCTACTTCCCTGGAGTCATATTTTTGCCCGCACGTGCGACATTTACTGCTGGATAGCGAGTGGTTGTCAATTGGCAATTGCCGAAAATCGAGAAAAAATTCTGGATAACTGTCAGGAGTTAAAACCGACTCTTCTCAATGCGGTCCCTTATTTTTTTGACAAGCTCTATCAAACCCTGGCTGAGAAGGACGCCACCAAAACGCCTGGAAGCCTCAACCAATTGCTCGGGGGGCGAATCCGCGTCTGTTGTAGTGGCGGTGCGGCACTGCCTGGTCATGTTGAAGAATTATTTAGTCACCAGAATATTGCTCTTCTGTCGGGATATGGACTGACCGAGACATCACCCGTGATAACCATTTCCACGTTAAAAGAAAACCGCCGCGGCACCGTCGGCAAGCCACTGCGTGATGTCGAAATCCGTATTGCCGCAGATGGTGAAATTCTCACGCGAGGCCCACACGTTATGAAAGGCTACTACAACGACCCGGTCGCAACGACTGAGGTCATTCGTGACGGTTGGCTACATACCGGTGATCTCGGTACGCTCAGCGATGATGGATATCTGACGATCACTGGTCGCAAAAAAGAAATGATTGTGCTTTCGACCGGAAAAAACGTCTCGCCGGTTAATTTAGAATTAATGCTTGTCGATATTCCGCTCATATTAAGGGCCTTTGTATTGGGCAATGATCGTAGTTCATTGGCGGCGTTAATCGTTCCCAATCCAAAGGTGTTGCGGCGAGAAATCGTTCGTCGCAGTATTGCTGTCAGCTCACCTGAAGAAGCGTGTTCGCATCCACAAATCATGGAAATATATCGCACCACATTGGCCGAGCGTCTCAAGACGCTCGCTTCGCATGAACAAATTCACAAATTCCGACTTCTTGGTCGCGACTTCAATACCGAAATGGGTGAACTGACGCCAACGCTCAAACTCCGGCGAGATGTCATTCTGAAAAATTTTGAAGTGGAAATTAGTGCCATGTATGCCCCATAGATTTGAGTGGAACATTGCGTGAGGAATCTTTTCTCCCCAATATCGCTTACAGGAAGAAGTGTTATAATTTTCAGATACTTCGAAATCCTCGGTGGCAACTTTCATGGATAAAAAAACTGCTGATTCTGATCGTTCTGGTTCAAATTCGAAAGAAACCGAAAAATCATTTGCCGAGACCGCGTTGGAGCTTGGCGGAAAAAGCGTGGATGAGGCTCGGCGAACGGGAGCTATTGACCTTGCCGACGACCAAGTAGAGGCTCTTTTTTCGCCACAGTACCAAACGGTTAATAGCCCAGCACATCGAGCCGTCTGGGATCATGCGTTTCCCTCCGATCTTTTTTCCAGCAAGGAGGTAGAGGTTCCTCTCGCCACAAAAGCGGTCATGGACCGTTCGGTGGAAATTGTGACTTCCCACAAAAACGCCAACACTCTACTCGATGGCAACAACAAAATCACCGAATCGGTTCTGCGCGATCTTGCAGGTGTTGGTTATTGGGGGTTACTGGTCGACGAACAATATGGAGGAAGTGGGGCTTCGTTTTCCAGCTTTGCATCCTTCCTAACCCGGATGGCAATTCAAAATCCAACCGTCGCCGGATTGGCAAGCGTCCACGGCTGCATCGGTGCGGTGGATCCGGTTCGCACCTTTGGCACAAAGGAACAAAAAAATCGCTATCTGCCTGATTTGGCAAGCGGAAACAAGTTGTCCGCCTTTGCACTCACCGAACCATGGGCGGGGTCCGATTTGACGGCTTTGCGGACGCGCGCCGAGCTTCGTGGTGACGAATATATCGTCAATGGAGAAAAACTCTTTATTACAAATGTTGTTCCTGGGCGCACCATTGGATTGGTCTGTCTCATTGACGATAAGCCGGCTGTTTTGATTGTCGATTTACCACCTGAGGAAAACGACTCCTTTCAACTTCGCAACTACGGCCTATATGCACTCAAGCACACCCATAATCTAGGAATTGTCTTTCGCGATTTTAAAGTTCCTGCAAACAATTTATTGCAGCCTCCAAAAGGAGATGGGCTCACGATCGCCTATCATGGACTGAATCTTGGCCGCGTAGCACTCTGTGCGACTGCTGCTGGCTCGATGCGACTCATGATGGCCAGCATGATTCCATGGACACAATTTCGGGAAACCTATGGTCAGCGAATTTGCACCCGAGAGTTGGTCCAGCGGCGGCTAGGACGCTTGGCGGGGATGATCGTTGCCTGTGATGCCATGGTGGCTTGGTGCAGTGGTCTGATCGATCAGGGATACCGTGGTGAAATGGAATGCATCATCGCGAAGATTTTAGGTAGTGAGATGCAAAAAGAGGCCGCTGTCGAACTACTCATGAAAACCCATGGGGGACGCAGTTTTTTGCATGGTCATCTCTTTGGCGACAATGTGCACGAATTTCTTGCGCCGTGCATTTATGAAGGCGAGGGCGAAATGCTGGGAATGGCCTTCTTCAAATCGTTGGTTAAACAGCATGGAAAACAATTTTTTGAACCTATCGGCAAAGCGCTGCAGGCAGCGGGCATTCGCAAGGTGAACCCGCTCAATCCGGCTCATGCCTGGGCACTTCGGTCTGCACTGCCGCCTTATATGTATTGGTTCATTCAACAAAAGTTGCGATTCGGCAAGAAGCCTTCTCTCCCTGAAATGTCTGGATCGCTCAGGCGGCACGCTGAATTTGCCACAAGCAAACTGCAAACGATGCCTCTGACAATCAGCAAAACCATGGGCAAATACCAGCTAGCGCTGGCCGATCGGCAATGTCGGATGGCCGCTCTCTCGGCAAGTGTCCAGGATTTGCTCACTATTGTTTGTACCGTTCTTTATGCAACTCGAAAAAAGGACGATGTACTACAGGCAGCTGCCAACGTGATTTGCACCGAATTGACAGACCGTTTTTTGGGAAAACCGCCAGATGATTCATACTTTCGTACAGTTAGCAAACTCGGTGCCGCAGTAGCCGACGGCAGCTTTAAGTCGATCGCCGGCGTGGATGCCGGGGAGATACTTATGGGGTATGAAAATCAAAATTCTTCCCCAAAACTTTAAAGAGTCGCTCGATAGTTTCATCGTCTGCTAGGCCTTTTTGGCACTATGGAGCTGATGAGAAAACCGTTTGTCCTCCGAAAGGGGATCATCACACAGAAGCCTATGCACCCCACAAGAGGGGTGCCTATTTGACATGCGTTTATTGACCCTACTAGACTAGTGTTTGTGTCAATTGATTTGCCCACATCATGTGAGATATTCGGTTTCGAGGTCTATTTCCCATTGGTGGCAGAGCGGTCATCGTACTCTTGAGGGTAGCGACACACTGAACGGATAGAGAGACGGATAGAGAGAAGGTGTTCAAATGGCGAAGATCGACTCCGCCTGGGGAATCGATATTGGACAGTGCGCTCTAAAAGCGGTTCGCTGTGCGCCATCGGGCGATGATCCCAATAAAGTTGTTGCCGATGCATTCGATTATATCGAGTACCCGAAGATTCTCACCCAGCCGGAGGCGGACCCCGTTGAATTAGTCCGTGAGGCGCTGCAATTATTTTTGTCTCGAAATGATCTTCAAGGGACAAAAGTTGCTGTATCGGTTTCTGGACAAAGCGGGCTAGCTCGCTTCATCAAACTGCCCCCGATAGAAACCAGCAAAATCCCGGACATTGTTCGCTATGAAGCCAACCAACAGATCCCATTCGATTTGGATGATGTCATTTGGGATTTCCAACGGATGTTTGTCGGTAGCGAGGAAGAGGGATTTGCATTGGAAGCTGAGGTTGGTCTCTTCGCGATGAAACGGGACCAGGTCTATCAAGAAATTGAGCCCTATCAAGAAGCCGGTATCGACATTGATATTGTTCAATTAACGCCACTGGCAATTTACAACGATATCGTCTTCGACCAGATGGATCCGGCAATTTGGAATGAAGAATATGATCCAGAGGAGCCGCCAAATTCGTTAGTAGTTGCTTCTATTGGCACTGAATCCACCGATTTGGTGATTACTAACGGGTATCGTGTCTGGCAGCGGAATATCCCTCTTGGTGGCAGTCACTTTACGAAGGCCCTGGTCAAGGAACTACAGTTGACGTATGCCAAGGCTGAGCATCTAAAACGTAATGCGACTCGTGCAGAAGATCCCAAGGTCATCTACAAGGCGATGCGACCCATCTTCAAAGATCTGCTGACTGAAATTCAACGATCGATTGGATATTTTCAGAGCCTTGACAAGACAGCCAAGATTGACCGGGTCATTGCGTTAGGAAATACTATGAAGTTGCCTGGGCTGAGGCGTTATCTTGCACAACACCTCGGTTATGAGGTTGAAAAGATTGGGGAAATAAAGACGCTTGCCAGTTCCACCGTGACCCAATCCTCTGCGTTCAAGGACAACATTCTTACATTTGGTGTTTCCTATGGACTGGCATTGCAGGGCATTTCAAAAGCATATATTGCGACAAATCTCGTGCCCAAAGAACTTGTCTTGAATCGCACCATAAACCGCAAGAAGCCGTGGGCCATTGCAGCAGCGCTCCTTTTAGCAATAGCCTGCCTAGCCAATTTTCTCATTCTCTGGGCAAGTTGGAACAAGGTACGCATCAAGGATGACTCCCAATGGACAGCAGCTATCAATCGTTCACAATCGGTCGTGACCAACGCCGATCAATTACGCACACGCCATAACAAAGAAAAACAGGCCTACGAATCAGCAAAGCTTTCCGGAGAAAAACGACTGGCAGTCTTTAACCGCAAAACAGACTACCTCGATCTTTGCGAAGCCATCTACCAATGTCTGCCCGATAAACACAACCGTTACGTTGAACCCGCAAAGAACAATCCAAAGTCACAGACGGACGATGAAGTCGCCCAAAAATCAGACCAGAAAAATACTGTGGGCGAGGCGGAACAGACACCCGATAATCCGCCTGAAAATACCGACACGGAGACACCACGCGACCCAACTAATCACATTAAGCTCTGGATCACTGACATGCGGGTCAGAAAAGTCCCCGATCTAGGACGTTGGTATACCAAAGATCTCCGGGCTAAATTCAAAGACAACAGCACGCCACTGTTGATCGAAGAGCCGCAAAACAGTACCTCGCCAGATGAAGATGCCAGCTCTACGGCATTCGGTGACAAACATTCTACCACCGATCGTGCTGCTGCAAAAACATCTATTGCCGCGCCGAAAGTGACTAACTTGGCAAGCCAACCACCACGGGGCGAAGGCTACATTGTAGAAATACAAGGCTTCCATCTTCATAAGTCTCAAAACCATGGTGACGGCAAACAGTTCATACAGCGGACTTTTCTCCACAACCTCCAGGAACGCAAAGTTACCGTTCCCGATGCTACCGGAAGTGCCATGGAAGTTTTTCCTAGCGAACTGGGCATCTCCCATCCACTTGTATTGAAAATGCTTGAGGAGAGGAAAGTTGAATCGCCTTTTAAACAAAATGGTGGAAAGGGGAATGGGGCTCGAGAGCTTACACAGTACCGTTTTGTTGTCCAATTCGCATGGCAACCAAAGTCAGCGAATTAACGATTGTGGCTAGAGTGCGGATATATTTTTGCCTTGAAGAGACATTAAATACTTTATTTAGCCCACTATTTGTGGCCGGAGCGACATGATGGACAAAATAAAAGCGCTTCTTGCAAAGATTCAGAGGCACCATTTCTGGGTTCTAGCCGCTGTTGGGGTCGCCATCATGCTTTATTGCTGGAACGAGTCTGTCCATGAAATAGAACGGGGCTTTAAAAAGAATAAAACCGCCGTAAGTTCACAGTTTAAAAAAATGAAAACCGATAGTCAGCGATCTGTGTTTCCAAATGAATCTTGGATTAAAGAAACAACAAACGTTGCCAATAAGGTCTCTGACAATGTGGCGGCAGCTTGGACTGACGTGATAGAGATGCAGCAGAAAGGGACGGCGTGGCCAAATCACATTGTGGGCGATGACGGCAATGAAACATTTGATCCGGACCAGGGGGAAATTGATCTCAGGGGGTTTGCGGATGAAGTGGCAAAGGAGGAGTCTGACGAAGAAAAAGCTGTCTTGGTGCTACATTATGCAGAAGCAGCACCCCTGTTAATCCGCGAGCTACGCAAAATACTAGATGTCGATGAGGGTACGGGCCAGGGAGGGGTGGACTGGGACCAGTCCAACTACGATCTTCTCAAAAAGGCCTATGCCACAGACGAGATTAAAAATTTGAAATGGAGTGATTGCAGAGACCGCCAAAAGTTTCTGTGGGTTTTTCAGGCTATGGGCCAAGCCATCGCAAATACCAATAAGGACGAGGACGACAAATACAATCTTCCAATCCATACCATCAAGGAACTGGCGGTTGCCGGAGGAGCCGCACGCCTGAATGAGGCAAAGTGGTCTGTTGAAGTTTCGGAAAATACCACACAGATAGATGCAAGCGGAAAGGGGGCCAAGGGAAAAACGTCCGCGAAAAGGGGGTCGGCGTTACAAAGGCGTGGAAAGACAAATGCACCAAAGACACGGAAATCTCGCGGCAACAAATCACTACAGAAACCGCTCGTCGATGAGATCAAGGACCCGCCCCGTGTCGACGGCTATGAGTTAATCCCATTCCGGATGCGGGTCCGGATGGATCCACATTATTTAAACGCACTGTTAGGTGCTATTGCTAATTTACCATTACCTCTAGAAATTCAAGGGCTTCGTTTTCATCGCACATCATCTCTAAAGCCCATAAAATCAGCGGTTGTCAAGAAACCACAAACCAGTAATAGCACTCGCCGACGGTTTCGAAACCGCCAAACAAATCAACCGACAAAAGAGGTGGCCGCGGAGCCAAAACCTGACGCGGAAGAAGTTGGCCGTGGGATACTCGTTGAAATATGGGGCTATGCCTATTTAGCAGATGCCAAAGAACCAATGGGTGCAGAGGCTGTGGGGCAAAATAGCAATGGCGACAAAAATGTCAAACCTGATACCCCTAAAAAATCCTGAGTGACTGGGCTTTTATGAAATTGCCTTCCTTCAAATTCTGGCGAAAAAAGAAAGACACCGAGCCCGCAGAGGCGAGTAATGCTCCGCCGCGGCCGGCAACAAACTCCCCGTCTGGAGCTAAACAGTGGCTTTTATTGCATCTTGAGAAGCCTTTGCTTTTTGCCGTACTCATTATTTTTGGACTTCTGGTGTATAGCGCCGTTGGCAAGCTGCAGGTACAGAGCGACCAAACTCCAGAAAAACTCGCAAAAATGGCAACTCAGCTTGAAACCAAGATTGAACAATCTGCTTGGGATAAGGGATCTTATCCCATTCCCGATTTTTCAGCAAAGATCACGGCAGCGCGGAGCGAAATAATACCCGATCTTTATACTTTTGAAGCGCCCGGTGTTGAAAAAATAAAAACCGGGGGCAAACGCAGCAAACCTGATTTTTTGGCGGCCAAAGATCTTCGAGCTGTCGGGGGTAGCGGCATTTTTTGGACGAAAGGAACTGGTGATGGAGCTGCTAACGAGGAACCGGACAATAAAAAAGGGGGGGGAAAATCAAAA
>JASMGX010000115.1 GCA_030751095.1 Pirellulales bacterium
GCCAGTAATTGTTTTGAGCTTGCTAGAGACCTTGTATCTGTTGTGAAGCAGAGAGGCCATTTGGCTAACTACTTTGATGTTTTTCGCCTGTGTGCGTGAAAGAAGATAAAACGAAATGTTAAATCATCACCTTGGGGAAGATGGCGATCGAGAGTCTTGCACCTCACCGCCGCGCGTGAGCATTGGCATGCCCGTTTTTAATGGAGAGGCGTTCGTGTCGCAAGCGATTCAATCATTACTTGAACAGACGTATGTCGATTTCGAGTTGATTATCAGCGACAACGCTTCTACCGACAGTACAGAAAGGATTTGTCGAAAATATGCGTTGCAGGATTCGAGAATTCGTTATGTACGCAATTCGGAAAATGTGGGACTCGAGTCGAATTTTCAGCGAGTGTTTGATCTGTCTCAAGGTGAATTTTTTATGTGGGCGGCTCACGATGATCTTTGGGAGCCAGAGTTTATTGAGGAGCTGGTCGAGTTGCTGGAAAGGTCTCCCGACGCAGCGTTGGCGTTTTGTCGGTTCGATATCATTGATGCCGATGCGCACGCTATAAAACAATATGACTTGAAAGGCCTAATAGATCCGTATCGCAATCGAGCACTCAGAAGATTTTTAATGCAAGATGAAAGTCATGGTAAGCCTAATTTGATTTTGGCACTCATGCGTCGCCAATTGTTACAGGAGGCACAGGGTTTTCATCTCTGGAGCGGTAGATCGTGGTCTGCCGATGTGCTCATTGTGTTTCGTGTGCTTTCTCTTGGTCGGTTGCAATTGTCGGACCGGTTTCTCTTTCACAAGCGCCAGCAGGTCGAAGATGGAGGAGATGGCGGGCAGTTGATCAGTACGCTGCGGGAACGGATAGCCTCTCACAGAGACCAATTGGAGGAATGGAAAATCTATTGGGCCGCCTATCACAGGATGATTGGTACTCTAACGGGACTCGCTAGACGGACGAAGTGGTGTCTTCACATGGTAGTACTCTGGCGTGATAGCTCACAGAGGGTGAGGACATTCCGCGCCATATTGCGAGACTATCGGCGGGCGTTACGTGATTTCTGTTTTAGGAGAAAGCGGCTGCGTCCTGGTGTAGAGAACACAGCGGTAAAACGGCGGGCGGCATGATGCAAAGAGGACAGATTGGATGAAAATCTTTTATGCTGCTCCTGACTGCGCCCAGGACCGTAATACGGTCGATACTAAGTTGTGGCGTGCCAATTTGTATGATGCATTAAGTGATCTGGGCCATGAACTTGTTGAGTTTGAGGTTGACTACCAGCTCTTTCACTTTAATCTCGATCCAGACTGCAAACGACAAAAATCGTTTGTCGAAAAGAATCGCCCGGTATTTTCAGAAAACCTTTTGGCTCAGGTGCGTGCAGCGCATCGCAGGAAGCCGATCGATCTGTTTTTTAGTTATTTCTATTCTGCGTATGTGGAGCCGGATGCAATTCGGGAAATAGGCCGAATGGGAATTCCCACGGTAAATTGGTTCTGCAACGCTTCCTATCAGTTTCATTTGGTCGAGGAAATTGCACCTGCTTACGATTACTGTCTTGTGCCAGAAAAATTTCGGCTCAACGATTACCGCCGTGTTGGTGCGACGCCAATCTATTGTCAGGAAGCGGCAAACCCTAATATGTATAAGCCTTATCCTCTGGCAAAGGAATTTGATGTAACGTTTGTCGGGCAGAAATACGGCACCCGTCCGCTGTTGATGGGGAGCTTGTATCAAGAGGGAGTTGACGCGCGTGCCTGGGGTCCACACTGGCAAAATGAAAAACCGATGTCACGATCGAGGCAATGGCGCCACCGAGTGAAACACGCACTCCGTGGCCGATCTGCGCCAACCCTATTGCCGGCACAATGCTGTGGCCCGCCCCTGGAGGACGAGGAGCTGATCAAAATGTACAGCCGCAGTCACATCAGCCTTGGTTTTACCGCGGTTGCTCACGTCCCCAAAGACGGATCCCCGCCGATCCAGCAAGTTCGCCTGCGCGACTTTGAAGCGACCATGAGTGGTGCATTCTACCTGGTCGAAGCATTTGATGAGCTTGCGGACTTTTTTGAGCCTGATAAGGAAATAGTGTTTTTTGAAAATTCAGAAGAGCTGATTGAAAAATCAAAATACTACCTGGCCCATCCGCTCAACCGCGAACGGATTCGGCAGGCCGGATTAAGGCGTGCCCGTGCAGAACATACCTGGCAAAAAAGGTTTGAGATGGTGTTTGCGGAAATGGGCATCGCCAATAATGCAAAAAGAGAATGTGGTCCGAAGCAGAGCTATCGTAAGGCAGAGTAATGGAATCTCTTTTGTCCCGGCTTGTGGCTGACGAGTTATCTGTCCAATGTTGTTCCGAAACACCGCCTCGTGTGAGGAAGGTGAAAGTATGACGATACCATCCGCCCCAGTCGTCAGTGTGGTCATGCCGGTATTCAATGGGTCGGAATATCTGTCCCTAGCGGTCGAAAGCATTCTTGCACAATCCTTCAGCGACTTGGAATTCCTGATTGTCGATGATGGTTCGACAGACGACTCGCTGGAGATACTTCGTCGGTACGAATCTCAGGATTCGCGCATCAAAATAATCAGTCGGGAAAACACCGGTATGCCACGGGCATTAAATGAGGGAATCTCGCTGGCGCGAGGTCCCTTTGTTGCCCGCATGGATGCAGACGACATTGCAGAGCCTTCTCGAATTGCGCAGCAGGTTCACTACCTACAGGGCCATCGGGAGTGTGTCGCCATCGGTAGCGCATTAGTATTCATTGATCCGGATGGGGAAATTCTTGCAGAGCAAAAAACGCCCGAGTCTCACGAAGAGCTGCTTGAGCGTTTGTGGCAAGGGGATAGCGCACTGCCGCATCCGACGGCAATGATTCGGCGCGATGTGCTGAGTGCGGTTGGCGGTTACCGTGAAGCCTTTGCCATTGCCCAGGATCTCGATTTGTGGCTACGACTTTCTGAGATTGGAAGGCTTGCAAACTTGCCCCAGGCTCTGCTGCGATACCGACTGCATGCTGCTTCGCTCACCTCAACCCGGCGAGCGCAACAGCTGGCCGAAGCAGAACAGATCGTCAGAGATGCTTACCAAAGGCGTGGGCAGCCGGTGCCGGAAGATTTCCAGTTGTCATGGGGGCCTCCTCCGCCTCCGGCAAAGGTTTTCCGATCCTGGGCTCGGATGGCACAGCGAAGTGGCAACCGTGCTGTTGCGCGTAAACATTCCTGGAACGCATTGTGTGCGTCGCCGTTTTCATTGAGTAATGTTGGCATCGTAGCAACATTGCTCATGCCACCGCTAAAGAAGGCGGGCTAAAAACTGAAAAGGTACATCTGGCGATGAGCCAGTCCGAGCCCCCCTGCCCTTTCTCGCGTTTCAGCCAGCGGTCACCTCAGTCGGTTCACTTTGATGTTTGCGAGCGGCCCACCATTCGGTCAAATGTTGCATGACCACAAAAAAGGTAGGTACAAAGAGCACCGCCAGAAAAGTGGATGTGATCATCCCGCCGAGGACTGTTGAGCCGAGCGAGATGCGGCTATAAGCACCCGCGCCGCGGGCAACCACGAGCGGGACCATCCCGAAGATAAAGGCAAAACTGGTCATCAGGATAGGACGGAACCGGAGTCGCGCAGCTTCGGCGGCCGCATCGGCAATCGGTTTTCCCTCTTTGCGCAACTCGCGGGCAAACTCCACGATCAGGATCGCATTCTTAGCTGCCAGAGCAATGACCAAAATCAAGCCGATTTGAGCATAAATATCGATGCCGAAGGGGAGTGCCCAGATTGCCGCTGCCGCACCGAGCAGCGAAATGGGAACCACGAGAATAACGGCAGTTGGACTCGACCAACTTTCATACTGTGCGGCCAGAACTAGGTACACCATCACAATCGCAAGTGTAAAGACAATAAGTGGCTGGCTCCCCATGATGGCTTCCTGGTAGGAGACTCCTGTCCACTCATAGTTCATCCCAAACGGGAGATATTTGGTGGCGAGTCGCTCCATCGCATCCATTGCTTGTCCGGAACTGTACCCCGGGGCCGCCATTCCCATGAGCAGCGCCGCAGGGTAGAGATTGTAGCGACTCACAATTTGCGGCCCATAACTTCGTTCGACCTCAATCAAGGTTCCAAGCGGAACCATATCGCCCTTGCTGTTGCGAACTTCGAGATTTTTCAAACCGGCAATACTGTCTCGATGTTGGTTATCCGCCTGAATCCGTACTTGGTAGGTGTAATTGAATTTATTGAAATCATTTGCATAAAATGCGCCCAGATACCCCTGCATGGTCTGAAAGACATCGTCGAGTTTGAGATAGAGGGTCGCTACTTTTTCTCGGTCAACCTTGATTCTCAGCTGTGGAACGCCAGCGACAAAAGTGTTATGTAGATTGGCTAGGGCAGGCTCCTTTTCGGCATCGGCAGTGATCTTTTCGATCGATTGCCCCAGTGCATCAAGGCTCATTTGAAGATCGGCACTCGTTTTTACTAGCAATTCCATACTAAATCCCCCACTGATGCCGAGTCCTGGAATCGAGGGCGGTGGGAGTGCAAAAACATTTGCAGGCTGATAATCTTTGAACTGTGCCTGGAGATGATTGTAAATTCCCAACAGGGATGTTTCTGCCGTCGTTCTTTTAGACCACTCTTCAAGAACAACGTAAATCGTCGCCGCATTGGAGGATGTCGCATTAAGGAGCAAGGCATGGCCACCGAGGGTTACCGTGTCCTGGACTCCCGGAGTTGCAGCGAGGATCTTTTCAATTTCGTCCGTGACCTCACCGGTCCGTTGTAGTGAGGAAGCTGGGGGGAGTGTTACCGCGACGATCAGATACCCTTGATCTTCCGTAGGGAGAAAACCGGTCGGCATGGAACTGAACCACCAGACGGTCACTACAAAGAGTCCGATAAAGACGATCATCGTTGGCAGCACCCAGCGAACGAGTCGCCCGATGAGGGCACAATACATCCGCTCCGACGCATCGTAAAAACGATTGAAGGTGCGGGCAAAAACTCCCGGCTTTTTCGGAGGCCGCAAATACACAGCACACTGTGCGGGTTTGAGTGTCAATGCGTTGATTGTAGAGATAATGGCTGTGGCCGCGATGGTGAGCGCAAATTGGCGGTACATCTGTCCAACGATGCCACTGAGAAACGTTGAGGGCAAAAAGACTGCCATGAGTACGAGTGAAGTCGCGATGATCGGGCCAAAAAGCTCCTTCATGGCCTGAATGGTTGCGTTTTTAGGATTTTCTCCTTTGCTAATATGATGGGAGGCATTCTCCACAATAATAATGGCATCATCCACCACTAAGCCGATTGCCAGAATGAGTCCAAAGAGCGTCAGCATGTTGATGCTAAAGCCGAACACGGCAAAAAAAGCGAAGGCCCCGATGATCGTGACCGGGACGGTGGTGGCCGGCACCATGACCGCCCGCCAGTCCTGAAGGAAAACAAGAATCACCACCAGGACCAATATGCCCGCCTCGAACAGGGTCCAATAGACCTCATTGACGGACTCCTTTACGAATGTGGTGGTATTGAACGGGATATCGTACACGATTCCAGTCGGAAATAGCTTGGCCAGCTCGACCATTTTTGCCTCGAGTGCCTCAGCCAGGTCGAGAGCATTTGCTCCAGGCAATTGGAAGACTGCAACGCCGGCACTCGGCAGCCCATTTTTTTTACAATAGATGCTGTAATCTTTACTGCCAAGTTCGACCCGGCCGACATCCCTCAGGTAGGTAAGATTCCCATCGTCACCTGTTTTGAGAATGATGTTTTCAAACTCCGAGACGTTGGTGAGCCTTCCTTTTACGTTGAGCGCCAATTCAAAGTCAGTATTTTTTGGGGCCGGTGGTGCACCGAGGGCGCCCGCGGCAACCTGCACATTTTGACTTTTTACCGCTTGGAGTACTTCTTGCACACTTAGATCGCGCGATTTGAGTTTTCCCGGATCCAGCCAAATCCGCATCGAATAATCGCCACTTCCAAAAACAGTAATGCTGCCCACTCCAGGGATCCGCGCTAACTCCTCCTGGATGCGAACGGTTGCGTAGTTGCTCAGTGCAAGATCGTCGACACTGCCGTCGGGAGAAGTGAGGGCAACAATCAGAACAATATCGGTCGATTGCTTTATTGTGACGACACCCTGCTGTTTGACCTCCTCGGGCAACAGAGGATTGGCGATTCCAACACGGTTTTCCACAAGGATCTGGGCGACATCCAGATCGGTGCCGATATCGAATGTGACCGTCAGCAAATAGGTTCCGTTACTCGAACAGGTGCTCGACATGTAGAGCATGTTTTCGACGCCGTTGACCTGTTGTTCAATCGGCTGTGCGACCGTTTCCGCCAGCACTTTTGCATTGGCCCCCGGATAGATGGCAGAGACTTGTACTGTGGGTGGCGTGATTTGCGGGTATTGCTCGACGGGCAGGCGGACGAGCGTGACAATGCCCAGAATGACCGTCACAATAGCGATCACGTTCGCGAAGATGGGCCGCTCAATAAAAAATCGCGAAAACATACGTAGCTCGCGCTGATGGTGTCGGGTGCGTTAATGGATTTGGGCACATCGACAAAGGGTCAGTTGCCGGTCTCCGCGGAAGTGTGCGAGTTTTTACTCGTTCCCGAGGTGTCTTCTGTAGTATCCGCAGTTTTCGTTGAGGCCCCCTGTTTGTGGACATCGACTGCGGCTCCTGGCCGGGCATTGTGTTGGCCATCGATGACGACCCAATCTGTGGTCGCAAGCCCTTTGTTGATGACCTGCATATCCTCTATTTTTTGTCCGAGTTGGACATACCGGTAGTGTGCTTTCCCGTCGCCATCAATGACGACGACGTAGGGGCCGACAATGTCCTGTCCCACTGCTTTGCCGCTGATCAACAGTTGGGGGCCGCTAGAGATAGGGACGCGAATCTTTACGAATTGTCCAGCGATCAGGATCCGATGGCCCTTTTGGGGCTTCGGATTGGGAAAGATCCCGCGGATCTGAAGGGTTCCGGTATCACTGGTGAACTGGTTGTTGTTGTAGTCGACGTATCCCTTGTGGGGATATTTCTCCTGATCCACAGTCAGTCCCAATTCGACCGGAATCTTTTTCGATTCGATCGGCGGACGCTTTCCTTCGCGGATCGCTTTTTCGACCTGTTCGATCGTATGTTCATCCACATTAAAGTACGCGTACATCGGGTCCGCAGAAACAATTGTTGTGAGCAGGGTCGCCTGTTCGTTGCCACCGGTGATCAGATTGCCAATGGAGACTAAGTTGCGACTGACGACACCTGTGATCGGGGCGGTGACACTGCAATAATCGAGATTTAGCTTTGCTCCTTCAAGTTGGGCTTGTGCCGCCAAGACGTTGGCATCCTGGACCCCGACATTCGCAGTCGATTTATCGATAGTGACCTGGGCGATCGCTCCAGGTTCTTTTTGCTGGAGCCCGATATCCCGCCGATACTGGATATGGGCGAGTTTCTGCTGGGCCTTTGCCTGGTCGAGGGTTGCACGTTGCTGATCGACCTGTGTCTGGAAGGGACGCTGGTCCACAATGAAAAGCACGTCGCCAGCACGCACTTCTGAACCGCTGGTAAACTTTATTTTGTCGAGATATCCGGAAACCCGACTTCGGACATCTACGGAGTCAACAGCTTCCACTCTCCCGGTGTAATATTGGTACAGGGTGACGTCACGCATTTCCGGATGCGCGACTGTGACAGGTGGATTCGATTGTGTCTTCGTACTCTTTTGATGGCATCCTGTCGAAAAGAGCGTTTGAGAGAGCACCACGCTCACGGTCAGGCACAATAGCGGCTGGAACTGAAACCTTTGCACTTGCATCGTTGCCTCAAAGCCGTGATCGATGGCCAACAGATATCCACCTGCCGAGCCAGTTACCTAAACTGGAACATGCACAATCAACTTCAGATCTGAAAAGGAGCGAGCCGGATTCCTTGGAGGATATTCTCTCAAGTATAGTTCAAACATTCGGGCAGACGTTGCCAGCGGAAACGTCGCCCAAACTGGCCCCTTTCGTCCGTTTTTGTGTGCCAGAGACCCTTTATGGCTCTATCCGCGTTCCCTGAATATCCGCGCCCCATGTGATGAATTTTCCGGAAAGCCGTCCCTCTGCATCGACGTTCAGGTAGTTCCAGTCGTTTCCCTTTTCGCCCCAATTGAAGAGATAGCTGGTCGGTTTTGTCCACTTTCCATGCTCTTCGTGATTCGGGCCTTTCCAGTGGCAGGTCCCATCGGCATTGACTTGCATGACGCCCTTGTACCAGGCCCACTTGCCCAGAATGGCCGGCGCGTCCTCGTCGGTTGGCCCATCGGCAGGGGCCAGAGCGACCAGCCCGATCGCAGCAGCCAGTAGCAGGATGACCATAACCGTTTGTTTCTGATTTTTTTGCATCACAGACTCCTTATGTTGAATGTTGGCTAGAGCAACCTAGCGAAAATGCACAGGTCTGCAAAGTGGGGCGAAGCGGTGTCCGGACTCTTCAGTCCCTCTCGGGATCCATGAGTTCTTCGGTGAGTTGCTCTCGGAGCAGGCCGGGTCGGTTGGTCGTGATGCCCTTTACACCGAGGGCGATGAGTTGCGCAGCCCGACTCGGCTCATCGACACACCAGCAGTAACACGCGAGGCCTGCATGGTTGATTGCGTCGAGCACCTCTGCATCGATGCGGCACGCCGCATCCAGATCGAGCCCGTCGAGTTTGCAGTCGCGTGCTATTTCGATGAGCTTGGCAATCGTGGAGCCTGTCGCGCTAGCTCGTATTCCGCAGCGGCCGATGAGCAGCGCAGAGACCAAGGGCAACTGCTCTTTTATTTGTCCCACAACCTGCCGGTCGTACGAGATGACGACAAACCGATCGAGCGGCCCTCCGCTGCAAAGCAACTCAGTGAGTGGGGAGATAATTTCAGGGCCACATTTTACCTCGATGAAAAGACGGCGACCGACCGGCACTGAGCCAATGACCTCCGAGAGCAGCGGTAACGGTTCGCCTGCAAACTGCGGCCCCTTCCAAAGACCCACATCGAGATGCCGGAGTTTTTTAAAGGGTTGTTTATCGACGCGAAGCGACTCTCCGGAAGTCCGCCGCGTATTGCGATCGTGGATCACGATAATCTGGCCGTCTTCTGTGAGCCGGCAATCGATCTCCACCGCATCGGCGGCCTGTTGCCAGGCGAGTTCGACCGCCGCAAGCGTGTTTTCAGGTGCATCGAACGAGGCACCCCGATGGGCAATGATTTCGACCGGCGGCATCAGACCTTCCTGGAATTGAAGCTAAGGGCGGAATTTTTGGATAGCTTTTGGGATTCTAATGGGCAAATGCGCCCAGTTCACGAAGCCGAGCGGGGATTCATTGACTTTTTGCCAGTTGCTGCGTTAGCCTAGCGATTCGTATCGGGGTTGATTCTACCGGTTTGCCCCGCGGTTCCTATTCCCACCGTTGCGGCACCAACGGAACAACGGAGACCGATTTGGGAAAAACGATGCTCGGACTCAAGACGGCAACCGACCCAAAGTGGCTCAGTCAGGTTGAGTCGCATCTCGAGGAGGTGCTCCTCGATCATGCCCACTGCGAAAAAAAGGCCGCCCGCACGGCACTGAATTTGATATGCGCGTATGACGACCGAGGCGATCCCTTATGCCGGGAATTGGAGCAGATTGTGGTCGAGGAGCTCGAGCATTTCCGCCTGGTTTTAGAACTGTTGCATCGTCGCGGGATCGTGTATCGTCGTCTCAAACCCTCCTCGTACGGCAAACGGCTTGGAGAGCTCATTCGGAGCAGAGAGCCCGAAAGGGCGCTCGATCGGCTCCTGGTGGCCGGCCTCATTGAAGGCCGCTCCTGCGAGCGGTTTGCGATCCTCAAAGAGTCGCTTGCCGATGGTGAACTGGCTCGCTTTTATGCGAGTCTTTTTGAGTCCGAAGCGGGGCATCACGCCACCTATTTGCGACTTGCCCATCGTTTTGCACCCGCGACCGAGGTCGCGGCACGTTTCGACTGGTTGGCGGAAAAAGAGGCGGAAATCATCTCCAAGAGTGAGCCATTAACGAGGATGCACAGTTAAACCGTTAAACCACCCATGTTTTGAACAGTCTCGCGGGTCCTTGGAGGCAGATAAATGCTTGACAAATACCGTAAGTTTTTTTATCATTTATGGTTAGGAACACTCACTGTAATTTGCCCACCACGATTTGGTTGAGGTAACTTTGCGGTGGCCGGTATAATAGCAGGTGGCGGCGCGTGACTAGCTTCAAGATCGAACAAGCCGGTGCCGCTGGATGTGGATGATTGATGTGGATGCTGCTTCCGCATCGTATTTTGTGAGTCGATTCCTTAGATATACAGAAGATATGATATACAGAAGATATACAGAGGCGATATTAACGAACAGAGGCTTTGGTAAGGGACACGAAGAGGGGCCCTCAGCATTAGGAGAATGGAACATGAAACGTTGTAAGAAGATTCTGAACCGCCGTGGCGGCTTTACCCTGGTGGAACTGCTCGTGGTGATTACGATCATCGGCATTTTAACCTCGATGCTCCTGCCGGCGATCAACACCGCGCGGGAAAGTGCCCGCAATACGCAATGCCAAAACAATATCCGCAACGTCGGTGTCGCTGCACAGCAGTACGGAGGTGCGAATAAGGATGCACTCCCAACAGGGATTGGAGCCGCCGCTTGGGCAACTGGAGATGCAAACGACACGGGTTTTGCTGCACTACTGCCCTTCCTGGAGGCTTCAAATGCGGTTGCACAAGCACAAGCTGGAACTCATGTCGATCTGCCCATTATGAAATGTCCTTCGGACATGAGCAGCGATTCTAATTTTGCGATGAATTTCGGTACCGAAGATGAGTTTGCTGCTGCGTATGCCGATTCAGGCAAAGAAGGACCATTCAAATATGATAAGAAGGGGTCGTTTGCGTCGATGGCTATCGATGGCACATCAAACACAGCGCTCTTCAGTGAGTTGAAGAATG
>JASMGX010000116.1 GCA_030751095.1 Pirellulales bacterium
CATACAGACACAGTGACATACAGACACACCCATTTTTTCAATACAACCACTTTTTAATATAGCGGAGGCATGAGATGAAATACTGCTTAACCGTCGGCTTCATTTTTCTGGCATTCTTTACCACACAATCCTCTTTGGCAGTGGATGTAAAAAGTGGGCTTCAGGTCGGCGATCGCGTGCCCGCATTCTTGGTCACAAAATCGGGCGGTATCGACGACGGAGTCGATGTCGATGAAACGCTTTGCTATCGATGCCGACTCGGTAACAAACCGGTCGTGATGGTGTTTGCACGCAGCACGGGAGATAATCTGGCAAATCTCGTCCGGCAGATTGACAAAACAGTTGCTCAAAATGCCGACAAGAAACTGTCTTCTTTTGTGAACATCATAGGAAAGAATGCAAATGCGGTCGCCGCGTCGGCAAAACAATTTGCGAAAGAGCACAAGTTTAAAAACGTTGCCATCTGTGTCCCTACGGATCAGCCAAACGGTCCGGACGGATTCAAAATTGCACCGGATGCTGATGTGACCGTGATGACCTACGTCAACGGGCAGGTCAAAGACAACAAAGTTTTTGGCAAAGAGGGTGCCGACCGCAAAGGAGTGCAAGCGGTCGTTGCCGGCACTAAAAAGATATTGCCCGCGAGCAGTACGAATTGAAGTCTTGGTAATCGTTAGTTGATTGCGTTTGGAGCCAATTGTGGTTCCAATGAGTCCAAATCCATGCAAACAGTAATGGCTTCTTCCTAGTGCTCCCGAAACGCTTCATCTATTGCGTTGCAGTGACTGCTTCACTGATGGGAGGCTGGGGAGGCTGTTCTGGTGGATCGACCTCTGATGGGGATTGGCGATCGGCAGGTGGTCGCCGTCCCGGTCAGGTGGATCTATTGCCGCTCGAGGTGTCGGGGCTCAATGCCCTTATCGCCAGCCATCGCGGCAAGATTGTAGTCGTCGACGTCTGGGCCACCTATTGCCAACCCTGCATGCGGGATTTTCACCAACTGGTCGAGTTGAGCAAACGCTACAGCCCCAGCCAAGTTGCCTGCATCAGCCTCTCACTCGATAATCAGGGGCTACGACCCCTCGACCAGGTTGTTCCACAAGTCTTGGATTTTCTCAACGAGCAGCGGGCAACTTTTGACAACGTGATCATGCTCGAGGATTCTGATCAGATCCTGAGGGCGTTGAGGCTCTCGAGCGTGCCCGCCGTGCTGGTCTACAACAAACAGGGACGATTGCTCGAGACCGTCAAACCGAGCAATGGTCAGTCGCCGTACACAAGGGTTGGACAAATCGTCTCGGGGCAGATTGCAAACTCACCCTGATCCGCCGGTGAAGAATTCTTACACGGATTTTTGCTGCGTAGGGGCTACTTAATATCGATCAGTTCCACCGTAAAGTGGAGGCGGGAATTGGGAGGAATAGCGCTACCTGCTCCCCGCGCTCCATATCCCAACTCCGGTGGAATCTCCAATTCGATCATGCCCCCCTTGCCCACCAACTGCATACCCTCTGTCCAGCCTCGGATCACGCGGTTGAGAGCAAAACTCAACGGCTTGCCCCGCTTGTAGGAACTGTCAAACTCCTTGCCATTATCGAGCCAGCCGCGGTAGTTGACCGTGACCGTATCGGTGGCCTTCGGTTTTGGACCGCTGCCCTTGCGGAGAATCTTGTATTTTAGACCGGAAGGAGTCGCCATAAATTCATTCCCGTCCTCCGCCGTCACCGACGCAGTCGCCCACACAAACCCGCTGAGGATCAGCGCAAACGCAAACAGAGACAATGCGGCATAACGGTGCCGATACAAAGATTTGGACATCGAGAACTCCCTTTCCATTGTTGGCTACAGAACGACTCCACAGAACGACTCCACTGGGCCGACAGCCTAACACAGCCCGCTCTGGCAGGCAAAGGGAGCGGCAACCGGTTGGTTTTGGACTGTAGGAAATGCACATCGCTACAAGAGAGCAAACGCTTAGCGAACCTGTAGCAGGGCCGCACCACAAAGAATCAAGGACGTTCAATGTGATGGTTTGGCGGTATAGACTCCATCCGGACCCTGGAGTTTTATCGGTTCGAATTTTGCCGACTCCACGGCATTCCAGAGTGCGCGTGGAGAGAGTGTCTTCCCGGCCTGGGGCGTGACTACAGCAAAATTTTTGCTCAAGCTCGTCTGGACATTGACCACTCCGGAGACCGTATATAATTTGCGGGCGATCTTCTTGGCGCAGTTGGCACAGTGCATATCTTCCACAAAAATCCACGTCAGATCCGGCTCGGCGGCATCGACCTGCGGCGCGGTAAAGGAAGCGAGAGAGAGAGCAAATAAACCACCAAAAAAGATGCGTCTGTTCATCGTCCAACATTCACTTTCTATCAAAGGAAATAAAGAGTTCGTATGTTTAACTCGTTACGTTTCGACTCTCGATTGTCTGCTTGGATTACCGTCGCACATAGAGGCCGTCGGCAGCGATCACCAGGCACCCCAGGGCATTCACGTGGGCCTCTCCGCGAACCACAACCACTTGTTTCTCCGCCACACCAAAAAGATTGCGGGCATCCATCGGCAATACTTGACCTTGATCATCCTGAAATTCGACCGCGGCCAGACCTTCTTTTAATTGATCCACTTTCTGCTTCGCACAAAATTTGCAGCCCGGATCGCTACAGGCATGGTCTGTCGCCGAACCTTTTATCTCCAAAAGTGCAATCGGATCGGCAAGTATGAAGGCCGCTTTACCCGGGGTCCACGGATTGGCAACACCACCTATCTGCCCTACGAGCACGACCTCGCGAGGCGACTGATAGTTTTCCTGAACATCGAGAACCCCCTCCACTCCCTCCGGTTCCTCTTCGAGCAGAAACTGCTTGCGTGCCGCTGCGAGCTTTTCCGGATCATACCGAACCACGCTCTCCTGACAGCCAAAGTGCACCAGGACCATCGTCAGGCAGAGCATCCAAAGCGACAACCGTTTCATAACAATCCTCCACATTCCATAACAATCCTCTACAAGGCTGATCAAAACTTTGCTTTCTTCGACGCTTTAGCGAGCGGTGGTTTACCAAAAAGTCGCTCTGCAGGCCACATCGCATGCACCTCTAGAACTGCCAGCATCGTTATGCAGCGGGCAGTGACCTCCGGGCAGCAAGATCCCCTCATCGCATGCAGCCTCATTTGTGGGCATTACGTGCAGCTTTAGAAGCGAATGCAACAGAGAGTCGCTGAGGAATCGATGCGGTATTTCCCTGTTTTTTGAACAACCGCCTCCCAATACCCCCGCAAGAATCTCTCGCTACTTTCGACTATAATCCTGGCAATCCCCTGCCGCCCGGTTATGGCAGCGGCCACCTGCGGTCCCCTTTACCCAATGGGCCCCAGGCCCCACCTCTGGAGGATTCCGGCTGAAAGAGCAACTCAAGAGCCGCAATCGCACTGAGCAATCACCCATTCAAGAAGGAAAGAAATTTCATGGTCATCCGACTGACTCTGTTTCTATTATTTCTCTCGACACTCCCGACCCCACTGGCACAAGCAGCGGGGGAAGCCGGCTTCAAATCGATCTTTAACGGCCACGATTTGTCGGGATGGAGCGGCAACGACAAGTTCTGGAGCGTCGAAGATGGTGCGATCACCGGACGAACCACCAAAGACAATCCCACACCGAGCAACACATTTTTGATCTGGACTCAGGGTGAGGTGGACGATTTTGAACTCAAGCTCAACTACCGGATTGTGGGCGGTAACTCGGGTATTCAATATCGTTCCAACGACCTGGGCAATCATGTCGTGCAGGGTCATCAGGCCGACTTTGAGGCGGGAGATGTCTGGTCGGGTGCCCATTACGAGGAGCGGGGACGAGGAACCTTGGCCCGTCGCGGAGAGAAAACCAAAGTCGGTAAAGACGGCAAGGCGACCGTCCTCGAAAAGCTCGGCGATACTGCCAAGATGCAGGAGGCAATCAAAAAAGAGGACTGGAATGAGTACACCATCATTGCCTCCGGCAACCGGATGATCCACAAGATCAACGGGATCACGATGTCGGAGATCATCGACGACTTTGGCAAGCAGAGCGGCATCCTTGCCCTGCAGTTGCACGCAGGCCCGCCGATGGAAGTGCAGTTCAAAAATATTCGCCTCAAGCGATTGCCACTGGCTGGGAAGAAAAAAGCGGTCTTCATCGCCGGCAAAGATTCTCACTCTCGCGGCTCGCACGAACACAACGCAGGCTGCACGCTCTTAGCCATGGCCTTGAATGAAAACATGCCAAAGATGCATGCGGTAGTCTACCGCGATGGCTGGCCGGAAGATCCTACCGCGCTCGACAATGCCGATACCGTGATCCTCTACGCCGATGGTGGTAAAGGGCATCCGGTCATTCCTCATCTTGAAGAGCTCGAAGCGCTGAACAAAAAAGGGGTCGGGGTTATCTGCATTCACTATGGAGTAGAAGCCCCCAAAGGTCCGGTCGGGGACCGCTTTCGTGATTGGACCGGTGGCTATTTTGAAGCGCACTGGTCGGTCAATCCGATCTGGACTGCCAATTTTACAAAACTCCCCGAACATCCGATCACGCGGGGTGTTCCCCCCTTTACGATTCGCGATGAGTGGTACTACCACATGCGGTTTCGCGATGGGATGGAGGGCGTTACACCGATTCTCAGTGACCTGCCTCCCAAGAAAACCCTCGACCGTGGCGGCGACGGATCCCACTCTGGAAATCCGGACGTCCGTGCCGCCGTCGCCCGGGGAGAATTGCAGCACGTTGCCTGGGCTTCCGAGCAGAAAGACCGTGGACGCGGCTTCGGCTTTACTGGCGGCCATTTTCATCACAACTGGGCAGATGACCCTTTTCGAAAAATCATGCTCAACGCAATCACCTGGACCGCCGGAGCGGAGGTGCCCGCCGAAGGGGTCCCCTCCACATCGCTCAGCGAGGAGGACCTCAGGGGTTTGCTGCCCAAACCGCCCGAGCCGGAGGTAAAGGCGGCACCCCCCCCGCCACCGAAGAGATCCAGCGGGCACCGCAATGCAGATTCCGCGGTCTCCGCACTCGATATCCATCCAGATCTTGAGGCCAAGGTGTTCGCCGCCGAGCCGATGCTCGCGAGCCCCTCGAACATCGATATCGATCACCGCGGCCGGATCTGGGTCTGTGAGGTTCTCAACTATCGGGGGCATCGAAACGATCGTGCCGAGGGTGATCGTATCCTGATTTTGGAGGATACCGATGGTGATGGCAGGGCAGAGAGCAAGAAGGTTTTTTATCAGGGACGCGACATCGATTCACCGCATGGCGTCTGTCTCCTCGGAAACCGCCTTATCGTCTCCGCCGGTAACAAGGTGCTGGTTCTTACCGACACCGACGGAGACGACAAGGCGGACAAGAAAGAAGTACTTTTTTCGGGTATCAGTGGCGCGCAGCACGATCACGGCATTCACGCGTTCGTTTTCGGACCTGATGGCAGGCTCTATTTCAATTTCGGCAATGCGGGTGGCCAACTGAAAGATCGCCAAGGCCAGACGATTACCGACTTGGCCGGCAACCAGATAGCCGACCACCGAAAACCCTATCAACAGGGCATGACGTTTCGCTGCAACAGAGATGGCACCGATCTGGAAACGCTTGGCTGGAATTTCCGCAACAACTGGATGGCAACGATCGATAGCTTTGGCACCGTCTGGCAATCGGACAACGATGACGACGGCAACTACGGAGTCCGCATCAACTATGTGATGGAATTTGGCAACTACGGTTACCGGGATGAACGTACGGGAGCCGGCTGGCACATCGTGCGTACCGGCCGGAGCAACGATCGGGCCATGCGCCACTGGCATCAGAACGATCCGGGAGTCGTCCCGAACCTCCTGCATACCGGGGCCGGTTCCCCGACCGGGATCACGGTGTATGAAGGGCAACTGCTTCCAAAGTTGTTTCAGAACCAACTGATCCATTGCGATGCGGGACCACGCATCGTCCGCTCATATCGCGTTGAAGAAGATGACGCGGGCTATTCGGCCCAGATCGTCGATCTCATCAGTGGTGAGCGCGACCCAACATTTCGACCGTCCGATGTGTCGGTCGCTCCGGACGGTTCGTTGTTTGTCGCCGACTGGAACGATCCGGGTGTGGGGGGCCATCAGGCGGAGGATCTGGCCAGTGGCCGTATTTTTCGGCTCGCCCCGAAAGGTGCCCAAGCGGGCTACCATGTGCCCGAATTCGACTTCGATACGGCACAGGGGGCAGCAGAAGCCCTCAAAAATCCTAATTTTGCGGTTCGATTCCTGGCATTTGCAGCACTGGAGAAAATGGGAACCGCCGCGGAAAAAGCACTGTTGGAGCTTTGGAACGGAGAGACTCCGAGGTATCGCGCCCGCGCGCTTTGGCTCCTGGGCAAATTGTCTCCCGGTGGTGACGATTTTCTCCAGGAGGCGCTCGAAGATGACGACCCCGACATCCGTATCGTGGGAGTGCGGCTTGCGCGCCGAGACAAAAAGGATTTAATTCCGATTGTCAGGCAATTGGTCAGCGACGTGAGCCCCCGGGTCCGTCGCGAACTGCTGCTTGCGCTGCGGCACCATCGCGATCCGGAAGCGGCGGACCTCTGGGCCGAGCTTGCTCTCAGGCATGACGGGCAGGACCGCTGGTACCTTGAGGCACTTGGGATTGCCGCAGACCAACAATGGGATCGTTTTTTTTCGGCCTGGATCGCTAAGGTCGGTAGCGACTGGTCGTCCCCGGCCGGTCGCGATATCGTCTGGCGGAGCCGGGCCGAGGCCGCCATGCCGTTGCTCGCGAAGATTATTAAGATGTCTCCTCCCGAAGAGCATTTGCGTTACTTCCGCGCTTTCGATTTTCATCGTAATGGACAACGCGACGGACAAGGTCGCTCTCCAAAAGAGCAAGCAATCGAAAGTATTCTGCTGCCGTGAAGAGGCACACCACATCTCTGATTCCGATTTTTCTTTTTCTCCTTTGCTGGCGCAGCAGGTGCTATTGCTGCGCGTCGGCAGTGCGGATGCTCACCGGCATGCTCGTCGCTACCGGAATCGCATGGGCCGAGCCGACGGAACAACAAGCCCGCGATATTTCGAACGCCGAAGCACTCCTGCGACTGCCAGATTTTGATTTGGCAGCCCGACCCGACCTGCAAAGCAGCCTCAGTCGCTATCTCACAAAATATGTCGGTACGACGCGTTACTTTCAATTGATCCGACAATTTAAACTGCGCGAGCGGAGCGATGAGCTGCTCAATCTGGCTCTTTCCAAGCCCCGTTCGACCGCCGGCTCGTGGGCTGCAGAGACCCTCAATGGCTTTGGCCATCGTTCTCGACTAAAAGAAGCAGTCTCTGACAAAGATCCCCAACGTGGCGCGGCGGCGGTAATCCTGCTCGGCGAAACGGGCGATGAGAGAACGCCCGATTTTCTCACTCGTACAATCCTCAATACCGAGTTGGCAACGATGGTGCGTGTTGCGTCCGCCGCCGCACTGGCAAAACAGCGTGAAGGTGACGAAGACCTGCTGCGCTTGGTGACTGAAAAAATGCTGCCCGCCGATTTGAACTTTGCGGTGGGAAATCTGCTGCATGCCTCTGACAATTCTGTAGTCCGTGCTGCGGCATCGGAGTACCTCCCGCTTCCTCCGGTTGTTGGCGGCACTCCTTTGCCGCCCGTTTCCGTGCTTGCTGCACAATCGGGCAATAGAGATCGCGGCCAGAAAATTTTCCAGATAAAAGGGACGTGTGCGGCATGCCATACGGTCGCCGGAGAAGGCAAAGCGGTGGGCCCCGACCTGACAGAGATTGGCAGCAAGCTCTCTAAAGAAGCACTCTATGTTTCAATCCTCGATCCCAATGCGGGCATCAGCCACAACTATGAGAATTACGAGATTCTTACGCAAAGCGGCCGCATTGAAACAGGCTTGCTGTTGAGTCGCACCGGCGACCAAATCGACATCATCAATGCGGAAGGAGTGGTACGTTCCTTTCAAGCTTCGGATATCGACAGCATTCGCCAACTGACCATCTCTCTGATGCCAGCAGGACTCCAACAGACACTCACCAAAGAGGAACTGGTCGATCTGGTCGAATACCTTACAAGCCTGAAAACAAAGCAATGACACTGCTGGGAACGAACCGGAGCCTGCTTTTTGAGGTGATTGTTTACCGGAACACGCCATCTGGGCGATATCAGCGATCAATTGCCCGGAAAATGCTCCGTTGGTGCCGGAAGAGATCCTGGCAACGAGGCGATCGACCGCATAAAATGGAGAGTATCTGCGAAATGAATGTTGCGGATACTTTCCTCGGATGGGTACCGAGAGGAAACGGAGCCTCTAAAGGAGTGGCATGCGATCAGCTTTTTTGTCCTTGATTTTCTTCGTTTTCATTGCTGCGGCCACCACCGCGCAAGGGGCTGAAGATGTACCCCGTTCGGTCCGCTCTCTAGCCCGTCAATTGGCGGATGATCACCTCGCGGTTCGTGATGCGGCCGAACAAGGGCTGATCGAGATAGGACCGGCCGCACTGCCCTATCTTCCAGCGCCAAACGCACAGATGCCGGCCGAGGTTCTTCGCCGCCTCAATCGCGTTCGGCAGCAACTCGAACTAAAGCGGTCTCAAGATGCTACCGATGGCAGGCGATTGAGCCTCAAGGCGAAGGCGCGGAAGCTTTCGAGCGTGCTTAAAGAACTTGAGAAGCTCTCGGGAAACCGGGTTGTGGACTATCGCCAAGTGCGCGGACAGCCAAACATTGAGTTGCCAATTACCGTTGATTTGCAGAACGTCCCATTTTGGCAGGCACTCGACCGGATTCTGGATGAAGCGGGCATGGCGGTGTATCCCTATGCCCATGACAAGCGGGGGCGGCCTCTACGTGCGGTTGCCTTCATCGAAAGCGAATCGATCAACAAGACCCGCAGCCGACGGGCCTACTATCATTCGGGATTCCGTTTCGAGCCGATTCGGGTGGTTAGTGAACGCAACTACCGCAAACCTTTGGCGGATGGAATGGAAATCTCCGTGCAAACAGCATGGGAGCCTCGCCTTACTCCAATCCGACTTGTCCTTCTTCGAAATACCATTACGGCGACAGACGAACAAGGCCGCGATCTCAAGCAGACAAGTCGTGGAAGGAGTGAAATTGCAATTGACCGCGGTCCACCAACGTTTATCGTCCCGTTCGAATTGCCCGATCGTGACGTACGGAAAATCATGAATTTGCACGGTGAGTTAGAAGCCCTTCTACCGGGGCTTGTCGAAACATTCCGCTTTGATCTCTCATCACAAAAGGAACGGCAAGTTAAAAAAGCGGGTGCAGCGGTGACCCTCGAGAGTGTCCGTCAGGATGGACCAAACTGGGATCTGAGGATCAGGGTGAGGTTTGACGATGCGGCGGGCAGTCTGGAATCGCATTTAAGCGACTGGGTACTCCGCAACGAGGTGTATCTCCAAGACGCCACGGGCAACAAGTCCGAGCCTATCTCAATGCAGGAAACCGCAGAAAAAGAAAATGAATTTGGCATGGCGTTCAAATTCAACATCAAAGATTCAATCGACGGTTATACATTTGTTTACAAGACACCGACTGTAGTGTTAGAGCGGCGGATTCCATTTGAACTGAGCAATCTGCCTCTCCCCTGACACCTTCTCCGAAGGAGTTGTCTGGATTATCCTGTCGGGTGTCAAAAAATCACTGCCAGCAGACACAGCGGTCGGGAGGAAATAAAATGCCTGATTTTCACCAGAATGGACTGATCACTACCCTGCATGATCTGGGAGCGATTGGTGGTGACCGCCTTGAGGCGATGCTTCAAGAAGCGACACAGGATTACCCTTTGGGGTTGGTGTTGCCTGTGACCGCCTCGGACATGCGGGCCGCTCCATTTGATGGCATTGTCAAGCAACTGGCGGGTGCCACCTACATCAAACAGATTGTGGTTGTTCTGGGGGTTGCCCCCGATGTGGCCGACTATCAGGAAACAAAAGCAAAACTTCAACCACTCGGTTCCAAGGCAGAGGTACTCTGGACCGACGGGAACCGGATGCAGGATCTCTACGAGGAATTGATCGCCCACGGTTTTGACCTTTCGGTACCGGGAAAAGGGCGAAGCGTCTGGACCGCTTTTGGCTACCTGATGGCCGACCCAAGTCTCAAGGCATACGTACTGCACGATTGCGATATCGTCACTTTTGATCGCCAATTGCTGGCGAGACTCTGTCTACCGATGGCACATCGCAGCCTCGATTTTGATTTTTGCAAAGCCTATTATGCTCGTCGTACCGACCGCATGCATGGCCGAACGGTGCGTCTGCTCGTTTGGCCACTGCTCCGCAGTTTGATAACAATCCTGGGGCCCGACAGTTTTCTGACCTATCTCTCCAGTTTTCGCTACCCGCTATCTGGAGAATTTGCGGTCACCTCCACACTGGCTCGTTCCAATCGGATTCCGAGTGACTGGGGACTTGAGGTTGGAACACTCGCCGAGGTCTTTCGTAACACCTCACTCAAGCGCGTCTGTCAAGTAGACGTCACAAGTGAATACGAACACAAGCATCAAGATCTATCGCTCGACGATCCCTCAAAAGGCCTGATGCAGATGGCGACCGATATCCTGACATCCATTTTCCGCACCCTCGCAAGTCGCGGAACGATTCTCGAAAAAGGTTTTTTTGTCACCCTGCGTGCTGCCTTTCTACGGACCGCGCAGGATGCCATCCGCCAATACCATGCCGATGCGCTGACAAACGGTTTGGAATTCGATCGCCATGCGGAGGAAGTTGCCATTGAAGGATTTGCCCGCCAGATCATGGTGGCAGGTAAAATTTTCCGCGAAAGCCCTTCCGGTGGAGAAGCGATCTCTAATTGGACGCGGGTTCTGACTGCGTTACCCGATTTTCCTGAACGGATGCGTGCAGC
>JASMGX010000117.1 GCA_030751095.1 Pirellulales bacterium
ATAAATACCGAATTGCCAGTACCGGTAACGGTACCCATGTTTTCGACCACCGTCTGTCCGGAGAGGGGATCCACAACGGTTGTGGGAACCTCTTCAAACAATAAATCATCTGCCTGGAGCCAGTACCCGGGTTCCCCAAGGCGGCTGGTTGTGAATTTGGCACCATTAGCCTGAAAGTGGTTTCTAGCCAACTGTCGCATCCGCTCGGCTTGAATCCGGATTTTTCCCTCATATTCGGGTACTGGCGCAAGAAGTTCCGCATCCAGGATGACTCCTTGGTTGTTCTGAACGTTGTAGACCATCTGAGAGGCCTGCAAGGTTCTTTCGTCCTGTCGGAATTCAATATTGCCCTCCATGTAAAATTCTAGCGGAGTCTTTTCATCGACCGTGCTGATGCCCGAGAGATTTAGTTGCTGCGCGCCACCAACCCAGACGACAAGTCGGTCCGTTGAAATGTCGACGGTATGTATGCCATCGATCCCCTCCACAAGCACATTAATGCCGCCAGTAATCACCGCAATCGACTCGCGCCCATTTGCACTGGGAAACCACTGGGCATTCACACCACCCGGGTCGCCCCGTGGCCAGACTCGTACGCGAAGCGTACCTGGTGCAATCGACATCGAAGAGGTGTCTAAGGCGGGCAGTGGCTGCTGCGCCACAGCCTTCCGAGATTCGGATCCACCAAGCAAGATTGCTAGAGTGATGGCAAGAACGAATAGTTTCTGCGCAACGGTCACCACAACGCGCACCACGGCCGGTGCGCGGACCCCCATGAGTCCACTCTGTACTCTCAGACGATAAATCAGATTGGCATCCTTGCCTTTGAGTAGGGACGGCGGAACCCGCGAACCACCGTAAACCGAAACTCGAAAACTGCTTACGCAGAATCGCTCTCATCATGAGCGGCGAGATTATAGGCCGCGCCCGATATGTGGTCAAGGTTCTTTCAACTACGTTCTTCAGGTTGCAAACCTTTGGAGAATGCGATGTTACGGTGCTTGGCAAGATGTGCTGTCACCGCTTGGGTCGCTGGCAATCGCGGATGCAGCTATCTGCCGCCAAATTTTTTGGGAGCAGAATACGCTTCGCTCGCGCCTGGTTTATTGTAGCAACGAGTAAAGAATCACATTAATTGCAATCCGCGTAGCATCTTGGGGCGTGTAGCCCAAGCAGTCTGGCGCGACATGCTTTTCTAGTGCACAACTTAAATCGAACGGTGAGAAAATAACTCCCCATCGTTTGTCAATAAGAATTCCATCGAGTTGCGCAGGCCCGTGTTTTTCCAGAATGTTCCATCCCGGTCCATCGGTCTTGCGAACAGGCTCCCGTTTTGCAACGCGACTCAAATCCGTTCCACCATACTCGGCGGTCAAAAGTGAAGCGTCGGTTGGAATGGGGATCAGAGGTGTGCCGAATGTAGCACGCATTTCGCGACGAATCGCTTTGGTAAACACAGGGCTGGCGCAGATTGAATCCGCCAAAATGGTACCGCCACGTTCGACAAATAATTTCAGCTGCCGTCTTTCCTGTGCCGTAAATCGAAAATCGTGTCGTCCATGAAGGTACACGAAATGGTATTCAAATAACGCGGGATCTGCCAACGAAATGAGAGGTGTCTCGGTAGATGTGTGGATATCGTGCGCGTATGCGAGGGATTCCATAAGGTGCGTCATGGCCCTCGGTGCAGCATCGCAGCCTCCCGAATGTTGCAGTTTAGCGATTGCAAAGTGTCCCCGAGCGGTGGTTGGCGCATCCTTTGAGTCGGCTAAAGCAATCGGTATGGCATCCTTTGTTTTCAGTTTGCGGTTTGTTGCATAGGCCAACACGTTAATGCCGATTGCCCGGCAAGTATCTATTTCGCGTTGATCTGAATCCGTGGCAATTGGCTTTCCCGATGGGTCGGCCAATTCCCAGTAACAGGAGAGGTTACCAGGGCAGTAGACGATGCTGGTCTTGCAGGCGAAATTAATTCCCCAGAGCCAACGGTCATCGGGATCGACATATTCCGGGTCCACTTTTTCGTCGATCGACCAAATGGGGTGCTGGGGATCGAGTTGCTGCAACTGATATTCCGGTTCTGGAAAAATTGTTTTTAATTCCTTGCGCAGTGAAGCATCAAATCCGTTGTCCGCACAGCAGCTGTCCGCAAAAATAAATCCCCCCTTCTCAACATACTTTCGCAGTTCACTTCGCTGCGATGGGGAAAACTGGAAGGCATCACTTCCCGAAAGAAAAAGCACGGGAGTTTGGTTGTAATCGTCTGCTGTAGCGCGCTGAGAATCAATCACCTGCCACGTTAGCGGCATCTTCCATTTACGCTCTGCATAACGCGTCAAATTATTCAAGTCATTGGGTGTCTGATTCCAGTCGTTGTTGGACCGCTCTATTTTTGCAATCAGTACCGGTCGACGACCCTTTGCGAGGAAGAGTAACGCAAAGCTCGTGGCAATATGGGGGTTCTCTTCAGCGTAGCCGCCCCCGGTCCAATGTCCGCTGGGGTGTTGATTTCCAACTAGAAAGGCCGTTCCTTCCCGGTACCAGTCATATTGTTTGTGTTTTTCGGTTGACTTCTCAATTGGGCCATAGAAAAATCGCTGTCCGGTAATGCGGCCCACCCGTTCCATTGCATAAAGATAATAGAGATTGTTTTGTTCGATCCGATCACCAAAGCCTCGGCCTTCCACGGGGTTGTGCCGTACAGAAAAATTCCGGCCCATCCACTCCAGCCCTTTTTTGACGAACTCATTAGTTTCCGGATTGCTGCAGACACACTCACCATCGATTAACTGGGCATTGGTATCGGTCAAATTGCGTTCGGCGATGATCACCGAGGCAATCCCTGCACACGTCATGCTGCCACGACCCGCCCTCGGTGGATATCCCCAGGCACCAGATCGTTTTTGTGTCGCTTGCCAATAATCAAGCGCATGACGCCATGTTTCCCGGTTAACCTCAAAACCGGCAAGTGCTGCTTCGTGCAATGCAAGAATTGCAAACTGAGCGTTGGAAGGATCTCCTCCTCCCGAAGAGTAGCCCCAGGAGCCGAGCTTGGTGCCTCCTGAAATTTGGTTTGCTTCCAACCAGCGGATATTGTCCCTGATGGTCGGTCGGTCGGCAGGATGGCCAACGCGACAAAAGACCATGGTCTGCAGCGCAATCGAATACGTTCGGCGTGTCGAAGAATTTTTTGTTGTTCTGAGATAATCGAGTGCTTTTCGCAGTGTGGCATCGTCCGGGGAAACCCCCGCCTCAAGCAGTGCGAGTGTACAAAGCGCCGTCGCTCCCCCGGGAAAGCCCGCGCGGGGTGACCAGTTCCCCTTGCTTTTTTGCTCCTGTTTCAAGTAGCGGATTGCCCGCGAAATGGAATCCTGAACATCCTCCGCCGAAATTTCGGCGCAAACTGGGCGTACGCACAGCGGAGCCAGCATAATCGTTGCGACCAGACCTATATGCAAAAAAATACGAATAAGAAACGGGTCCTTGTAAATGAGCGGTTGGGGAATACTACTAACATCTTAGAATGGACCTTCTCCGGCGACAATCGAACCCAGATCTCCGTTGCTGCCGCCAGTTTGCACTTATAGAATACATCGGTTCGCAAAGAGTGGATATATTCGTTTTGGACAGATTCTATGAGTGATCAAAACGCAGCAACGAAGCAAAAAAGTCTGGGCGACATTCTGCAAGAATTCAGCCAGCATCGCCGTGTCATGCAGGGGGAGTTGCAGAAGGTTATTGTGGGCCAGGATGAAGTGATTGAGCAGATATTTGCCGCCATCTTCACTCGTGGTCATTGTCTCCTAGAAGGTGTTCCTGGACTTGCCAAAACGCTGATGGTGAGTACCTTGGCCCGGATTTTGGATATTCGCTTCAAGCGGATCCAGTTTACACCCGACCTGATGCCTTCCGATATTACCGGCACCAATGTGCTTGAAGAGGATGATGCGGGTCGCCGGGATTTTCGTTTTGTTGAAGGACCAGTCTTTACCAATATTTTGTTGGCTGACGAAATCAATCGGACACCTCCGAAAACTCAAGCGGCCCTCCTTCAGGCGATGCAGGAACGCGAAGTTACGGTAGGTCAGCAAACGTACACGCTGCCAGCCCCGTTTTTCACAATTGCAACACAAAATCCTATTGAACAAGAAGGCACCTATCCGCTCCCCGAAGCACAGTTGGACCGGTTCATGTTCAATATTAAAGTGGATTACCCGACTGCCGCCGAAGAGGAACAAATTCTCACACAGACGACACGTCACGACAAACCGGAGATCCGCCCAATATTATCTGCCAAGGCAATCGTCAATGTCCAAAAGCTTGTCTTTTCAGTTGCAACAAGCGAATACATCATCAAATATGTTTCGCGGTTGGTTCGGGCAACGCGTCCCGGTGATCCTTCTGCACCCGAGTACGTTCGAGAGTTGGTCGATTGGGGCGCAGGCCCCCGGGCAGGGCAGTTTCTCATTCAGGGCGGCAAGGCCCTAGCAGCGATGAGCGGCCGATTTTCGGTAGCTGTCGAAGATGTACAAAAGATCGCCGTTCCGGTACTCAGACACCGAATCAGCACAAACTTTCAGGCGCAAGCTGAGGGGATGACCAATGAAGATATCATCGCCCGGCTGTTGCAGGATGTGCCGCTTCCTGAAATATCTAAGTTCGAAAAACAGTAGGGATGGGCAAGACCATCTAGGGGCCGAGTCCCGGTCGATTGCCCAGCACTTGTCATGGCCAACGTCGAACAGTATCTCAAGCCAGAAGTGATCCGGCAGATTTCCCGACTCGATTTACGGGCCCAGTTTATCGTCAGAGGCTTTCTTCAGGGCATGCATGCCAGCCCTTTTCAAGGTTTTTCCGTAGAATTTAGTGAACACCGGAAATACACCGTTGGCGATGATCCGGCCGATATTGATTGGCTCGTCTATGCCAAAACAGATAAATATTACGTTAAAAAATTTGAAGCCGAGACGAACATTCATGGCTATCTTGTTATGGATCTCAGTCGGTCCATGGCCTACACCTACCGCCAGCAGCTCAACAAATTTGAATATGGTATCTGTCTGGCAGCGGCGATGGCCTATTTGATGATCCACCAGCAGGATCCCGTCGGCCTGATTACGTTCGATAAAAAGGTCCGCAACAGCTTGCCTCCCAAGTCGAAACGGACGCAATTAGGAAATATCTTGTCGCTACTGGCAAAGTTGCAGCCTACCGGTGAGACCGATATCGCTCGCAGCATTCAGCAAATTGCGGCGATGTTGCGGCATCGAAGCCTAGTGATGATTCTGACCGATTTATTTGCCGATCCGGACGAAGTCCTCAAATCGTTACATCAACTCCGGCACGGCGGGCACGATGTCATTGTATTTCATATTATGGATGAAGCTGAGGTAAACTTTCCTTTTGACGGAATGGTTGAATTTGAAGAACCGGAAACTCTGGATCGATTAGAGGTTGACGCAACCGGTTTTCGCAACGATTACCTTGCGGAAGTTGAAAAATTTCGAGAGCGCTATCGTAGAGAATGTGCTCAGGCAGGCATTGATTATGTGCCGATCGATACCGGAATGCAGTTTGATAAGGCCCTGACCGAGTATCTAGCGCAGCGCAGAAGCCGCTGTTAGCTCTCAAAAGCTATGAGCCACCCCGCTTCTACTGCTGCGAGATTCAGCCAGGTTCTGGACACCACACGCGTATCGTGCTAGGACATTTCCCAGTTCTGGCTTTTTCTGCGATAGCCCCGGAGGAGTGACGCATGGGCCTGTATCAAAAAGGTTTTTTTAGGATATCCGTTCTGGCAGTAATGTTTCTGGCTATTGCCGCCTCCGGTCCGCTTTGCGCGGAGGAGGAAGGCTGGACAGCTTTGTTTGATGGAAACTCGCTCGATGGTTGGCAGCAGCGGGGAGGCAAGGCGATCTATAGCGCAGAGAATGGGGCCATTGTTGGTACGAGTGTTCCGAATACCCCCAACAGTTTTCTCTGCACCAAAACAAATTGGGGCGATTTTGAATTAGAACTCGAATTCCAAGTCGATCCACAGCTTAACAGCGGCATTCAGATTCGCACTAACAGCCTGCCCGAATACCACAATGGCCGGGTGCACGGCTATCAGGTCGAAATCGATCCATCCGATCGGGGTTGGTCTGGAGGCATTTATGACGAAGGCCGCCGGGGTTGGCTTGCGACCCTCTCGGGCAATACGGCGGCCCGCTACGCCTTTCGCGGGGGAGAGTGGAATCGGTTTCGGATTGTTGCGATTGGCGATTCGATCCGCACCTGGATCAACGGCGTGCCGGCTGCCGACTTGGTTGACTCGAAGACAGCCAAGGGCTTTATTGGGCTGCAAGTCCACTCGGTCGGTGAGCGTACCGACCCCCTAAAAGTTCGCTGGCGGAACATTCGCCTGCGGCCGATCGATGGCGTGGTGCCGCAGGGAGAGAAAGTCCGCAAACTGGCAGACGGCTTTCGCTTTACCGAAGGACCGGCCGAAGCGAGCGATGGCCGCATCTACTTTAGCGATATTCCCAACGAAAAAATCCATATCTTTGATCCGGCCACGGGCGAGGTCAGCGTGGCCGTTGAAAACAGCGGCCGGGCCAACGGCCTGATGTTTGCCCCGAGCGGTGCGCTATTAATTTGTGAGGGGGGCAACCGGCAACTGACCCGCAAATTGGGAGAGGAAAAAACCGTGCTTGCCGATCGGTTCGGCGGCAAGCGGCTCAACAGCCCCAACGACGTGGTGCTCGATGGCAAAGGGGGGATCTACTTTACCGACCCACGATACGGCGACCGCACCGATATGGAGATGGAGGTTGAAGGTGTGTATTACTTGCCGCGTGGAGGTGAGCTGCAGCGGGTGATCGATGACATGATCCGCCCGAACGGTCTGATTTTCTCGCCCGACAAATCGATTCTCTACGTGGCCGACAACGGGGCAAAGACCGTAATTGCATATCGCGTGAAAAAGGATGGATCGCTTGAAAAGATTCAAAAGATTGCCGATATGGCGGTCGACGGGATGAGTATGGATGTGCTGGGCAATCTTTACTGTACCGGCGGGCCGCGGGTGGTCGTCTTTGCGCCCGATGGTGCGCAGCGGGTGGTGATTCCGGTGCCGGAGGGGACGGCAAACTGTACCTTTGGCGGCCCGGAGCACAAAACGCTTTATATCACAGCACATAAAGGACTTTATGCAATCGACCTGGCCGTCCCCGGCGTATTGCCTTAAGCGGATAAAGCGTCACGGACAATCGTGGGGGTTCTTTGTTGACCGCATTTGAGAAAACTTTTCTAATTAGGCCGTACATCCTCTTTTGGTGCGTGGCACGAAAATGACAAGCGAATTGATAAAGCAGCCAGAGCAAACCACACGCTCGATCGGTGGAATAATCGTCGCGATTATAGTTGCCTTTCTCTGTGTGGTTTATATGCTAAACCCGGGTGCGGGATTTATCGAATGTATTCCGGATAATCTGCCCGTAATCGGCAATGTAGATGAAGGCTTGATCATGATCCTCTTGTTGGGATGCCTAAAATATTTGGGCCTCGATATTCCACTCACCAAATCGCCCCCAAAGCAGTGAGGTGCTTCCCGGTGATCGGTCGATCACTCCCCCGTCGAGTCTCCTCAGCACGCCCGGTAGGATTCGAACCTACAACCCTCGGTTCCGAAGACCGATGCGCTATCCAGTTGCGCCACGGGCGCTTTGTTTCGGTGGCGACTCTCCATGAGCTAAGGCCTCATGAGCCAAGGACCCAATTACCGAGCACCCATGAGCCAACTCAGCCACCAAAATCCCGCTCGTGAACTGCTGGTGTAAAGAAAGATCGTGCGGGAAAGCCTACGATTGTGTAGGATAGTTTGTGCCTCACGGATTTGCAACGGCCTGCCTTGCAAGCGCATGGACCCTGTAGCCATTCAATGACTTGACGAAGCCAGTTTCAAAGAATTCTAATGACAGCCGATAATTGTCCTGCGTAGAGCGAGTGAAAATCCGATAACTAGACAGCATTTTTTTCGAGTGATTTAGTCGTGTCGATAACCTTGCGAGTGCTCGACGGTGCCGATCGGGGGAAGATCTATGGCGATCTTCCGCTTCCCATCACCATTGGTCGCGAGGAAGGGAACTCCATCCAACTCAACGACGAGCGGATCAGCCGCTTTCACATCAAGATTCAGGAAGACAATTCCAAATTTATTCTTACGGATTTAGAGAGTACCAACGGCACCAAAGTGAATGGCGATGAAATTCGCCTCCGCATCCTTCGCTATGGCGATCTGGTGAGCCTCGGGCGTTCTCTTTTGTTGTTTGGTTCGGAAGAACAGATCGCTGCGCGACTGGCAGAAATCCGCAGTAGCGACGACCGCAGCGACGTAACGTTAGCTCCGGAAGAACACGCCTCTCCTGGCTCTGCCGCCTCACTCGACTATGAACTCAACTGGAACAGTGACCCTGCCATTCAGGGTACTCTGCATTCATTGCAACAACCGGACCTTCCGGAGGAGATGACCCCCTGCCAGGCGGCACAGCTCTCAGAATTGTTGGAATATATGCATTTGAGGATTGGTGATTTGCTTGCTACGGCACATCCAGCGGATGAAGAGAGCGAACGCATGACACTCGAACAGAGGCAGTGGCAAAATCTGTTGGATCTGCAGGCGAGATTGAGCGATTACATGCGCCGGATCACCGAACCTCCCGAGCTAGGCTAAAAGTGACATGGCGATCGCAGAAGAAAAAAAACTACAGTCTTACTGTCTCGATACCGCAAAGCGGGCAAGGCATGCCTCAACGCAGCTAGGGCTCCTTTCTGGCGATATAAAAAACAGATGGCTAAAGACTAGCGGACAGATGCTCTGCGATCGCAGCGAGGAATTACTAGCGGCCAATGTGTGTGATCTGGAAGCGGCCCCCGGTTTTGGTCTTACCGAGGCGCAATCCGACCGCTTGAGGCTTACTCCAGAGCGCATCGAAAGCATTGCCGAAGGGATGCGACAAGTCGCCAAACTGCCTGAACCGATCGGTGAGATCATCGAGACAACGATTAGGCCCAACGGACTAAAGATACAAAAGGTCCGAGTCCCGCTAGGGGTCGTTTTTTTTGTGTACGAGTCCCGCCCAAATGTGACGGCCGATGCGGCGGCGTTATGCCTTAAAAGTGGTAACGCCGTCATCCTGCGGGGTGGCAAAGAGGCCGCCCATTCGAGCCGCGCCATTGTAGAGATCCTCATTGCGGCAGCCAAGCAGACAGGTGTCCCGGAAGATGCGGTGCAACTGGTCGCAACGTCGGACCGAGAAGCTGTCGGGTATTTTCTCTCAATGCCAGAGTGGATCGATCTGGCGATTCCGCGTGGTGGCGCGGGATTGATCAAGCGAGTGGCCGCCGAAGCGCAGATGCCCGTGATCAAGCACTTCTCAGGCAATTGTCACGTCTACGTCGACGCAGATGCCAATCAAGAGATGGCCGAAGCGATTGTCGTCAATGCCAAGTGCCAGCGGATGGGGGTTTGCAATGCGGCCGAGTCGCTGCTGGTCCATGCCGATGTGGCCGACTCGTTTCTGCCGAACATTTGTCAGCGACTTAGTGATGAGGGCGTTGAAATTCGCGGGGACGAAAAAACAGTTTCTCTTTTTAGCGGTGCCCGTCGGGCGACAGACGAAGACTACCGTGCGGAATATCTGGGTCCGGTGATCTCTGTTCGGGTGGTTCCGTCCCTGGAAGATGCGATTGATCACATCAATCGATTTGGAAGTGGCCATACCGATGCCATTGTGACCGACCAGGGTTCTGCAGTTAAAAAATTTGCAGCAGAGGTCGATACTGCAGCGGTCATCATCAACGCGAGTACACGTTTCAATGATGGTGGTGAGTTTGGGTTGGGTGCTGAAATAGGTATCAGTACGGATAAATTTCACGCCCGGGGACCCTGCGGGCTTAAGGAGTTGACCAGCTATAAATACATCGTCTATGGCGAAGGGCAGACTCGTACCTAGCGGAAACAGACTGGTTTCTGCCTGTCGACTGCTTCAGCGATGTTTCAGGAGGAGAATGTCATGGAAGCGAAAGAGTCGGTGGATAGCTCGGTAGCGGTTGGGTCGATTGACCATGTGTTACGAGACAAGCTCAAACAGACTACGTCCCTGTTTTGCAAATCGGTTTCCGAACTGTTGGGTCCGGAAGTGAATCTCACGATCAGCTCGCCCACCACCTGTAGCTATGCTACTTTTTTACAGAATGCCGATAAGGATGCCTATTTTTATGCGATCCGGACTTCGCCCGATGTGGGTCATCTATTAATGCACTGGCCGACCGGTTTGATGGGCCTTCTGCTCAAACGCATGCTCGGTGCATCCGAGTCATCCGAGGCGCCCGTCAAGGTGCCCCTTACCGACATTGAATTTCGTCTCATGTCAAAAGTGGTGGAGCATTTCATACGCGCTTTTCAGGTTGCGTGGAAGGAGATCGTGCCATTGGAGATGGAGATTGAGATGGCCTCGTCGAG
>JASMGX010000118.1 GCA_030751095.1 Pirellulales bacterium
AAATCTTGGTACCGTCACTTCGCAAGAGGCCGGAAGACATCCCGCTTCTAGCGGATCACTTTCTTCGAAAATACAACGAGGAAACCGGACATCGTATTCGAGGATTTACAAATCAGGCCGTGCTGGCTCTCGCGGAATACCGTTGGCCCGGGAATGTTCGCGAACTAAAAAATGTCATCGAACGTGCGGTCGTTCTTTCACGCGGAGAATATCTCGATGTCGATGACCTGACTCTATCCAACTTGAAGACAGCAACCGATTCTGTCCAGATACTCCCTGTTTCTCAGAATTTTGAGCCTGTATCGCTTTCCGAAATGGAACGTCGGCATGTCCTTGCAACGCTGAAGTCGACGGGATGGAACAAAAGTCGGGCAGCAAACATTCTGGGAATTGAGCGGTCAACTCTGGATCGCAAAATCAGGCGTTACGAGCTTGCCGGAGAAGCCTCCTCAAACTGATGACGGTAACGTTTCCTGGGCTCTTTTCCAGATGCAGCTCTGATACGAAACGGTATCCGGGGGTTTACCGTGGGTGGTAGAACCGAGCAAGGCGGCGTGGCGAGACACCCATCTTTTCTGCCGCAAGTAATGACCAGTTGCGTAACGTCTGGTGGAGGATTCCATGTTTCTGCCAACGGCGCGGACTGACAAACAAAGGCCCCGGCAGAAGTATCGGACGTACCTCCTTGCGGAATTTTCTCATCAAACGTACATCTTCCATGATCGGTACCTCGGGGAAACCTCCCAGATGTTCAAAAAATTTCCTGCGCAAAAAGATACCCTGGTCTCCATACGCCAATCCGAACAGTTGTACTCTGGCTCGATCTCCCCATTCGAGTAGGCGATATCCAGTACCTGCTGCCTCTATCCGCTGTCGAAACGCCCCTCCCTGAATGTGGCGATACCTCAAAGCGAGGTGAATTTGGTCCACCGCTCGGGGGAGCAACCACGTATCGACATGCAGAAACAACACCACATCCCCTCGACTAGCCGCCGCACCTAGATTTTGCTGGATGGCACGTCCCGGGAGACTCTTCAGAAGGAGGCATTGTTGTTTCCGGGCAAGAGCGACGGTGTCGTCAACACTGCCTCCATCACAAACAATCACCTCATTTGCACCAGCGTCCCATGCACGTCGTATAGCGTCCGTGACAAGGGGCGCTTCATTCAAGACAGGAATGATCACTGAAATATTCACGCTCGGTAGCTTAACAAACCGACTGGAAGAAGATCCACCGATTTCACTTGGTGCTTTTCTTGTTCGATCGAGAGGCAATGGAGCTCGCAGCGTGCTTATCCAAAAACGCCTGAATGGATTTCCCGTTTTGCATACCCGTCAAATAGGAACGATGCCACTTATCGCCTGTTTTGGTGTACAAAATCAAACAGGGGATCGTCCGGACGCGAGCAATTTGTTTCTTAAGATGCGAATCCTTGTCAAGATCGACCTCAGCACAATACAAATCGTCGAAAACACCCTCTCGGTGGAGCTCGGGCATTACGCGTTTTTTCATAACCTGACACGCGCCACACCAGTCGGCGCCAACGAGAATTAAGAACGGCTTGCCCGATTCCATCGATTCTGTATAGGCTTCTTCATATCCCTGGGGAGTCCACGAAACCAGAAGAACCTGTGCCGCGAGTAGGAGTGTATAAGAGGCCACCGTCATCTATTCCTTCCTGAAAAAATCGGCAAAAACCGATTTGAAAATCGTTAGCAACATCTGCAAATACCAGCAACAAGGCCGACTCTCGGGAATCGGCTTCATACAATTGCGGATACCTGCCAGTCGATTGTCTACACACCAACAGTTATTGGCTTTTCAAGAAGAGTCTCTTGTACGAAAGAGCCAAAAAACGGGGGTAATCTTGCATTACTCTCCAGAAAAAACGATTACGCAATCTTAACTAAATGGGACGGAACGGCCTGTATGCACCGTTCTATTTCTTCCATCTAGGTAGCTTTTGACGGATGTTGCTACCGTAACGATTTGCAGGACAAATCTGCTCTGCTGCAGAAGGGTCACTACCGACCAGCCGTGAGGTGCAGAATTTCCTCTAAGAGGAACCCATTCGTTGCGATTGCCTCTCCACCAAGAACAGTCGGCCGACCTGCAAAATCTGTGAGCGTCCCACCCGCCTCTTCAACAATAGGCTTAAGAGCTGCGGTATCCCAGAGATTTAATTCGGGATCCACCATGAGTTCTGCCCGGCCTGTCGCAACGAGAAGATAGCCATAACAGTCTCCCCAGGTTCGCGTGAGTCTTGCTTGACGATGCAGCAGTTCAAATACTTCAGATCGCCCGGTTGCATCAAAGGTGCTCAGTTGCGTTGTGCAGAACAGTCCATCAGAAAGTGATTTGATGTTTGAGACATGCGCTCTCACTGGTGGATTGTTTTCTACAACATGCCATGCACCACCACCACGCATTGCATAGATCGACTCAGAAAGTGCCGGAAAATCGAGGACACCGAACTCAGCCTCATCATGGCGCATCAACGCCACCATCGTTCCATACAGTGGAATACCGGAAATAAAGGATTGCGTTCCATCAAGAGGGTCCAAAAACCAGCAAAATGAGGATTTTGTTTCTTTCTCTCCAAATTCCTCCCCCACGATGCCGTCGAGCGGAAAAGATTTGGTTATCATTTCTCGTAATAATTGTTCTGCCTCCCGGTCTGCAACCGTAATCGGCGTCATGTCTTTTTTCCGATCTACAACCAGATCGGAATCACAAAAATACTTGAGCGTCAGCTGTCCTGCCTCGTGGGCAAATTGCCGAGCCAAGTTCAGACGATTTGAAATTTCACATTCAACTTCCGACATCATTTTTCACCTAATTTCGGCGCATCTGCGGACCCAACAAAAAGGCCCTAGTACCGACCGCGATCAGAGCATCGCACGGGACCCAAAGTACGATTCGAGATCACACAATCGACTGGCGATTAGTCTACGGCTGAGTGTGGGCCGGTACAAGTAACCCTTACAGGCAATGAACAAACCGCTTATATAGGCCGCTTGCACATGCTGATTGTTCTGACAGATCCCCCAGGAAAGCGGCTCACCTGAGAGTCGATCGGGAGAAGTATCCAGAAAAGTGTTTGACATATCCTTTATCGACCCGGTGAACGCTTAACTGGCAGAGCCCCCCAAACTTTGCCCAATGCGCATAAATCGTGAAGTCAAGCTCACAACGTTCCTTAAAACTGACATAGACGGTATATCTGGTTTGACGGTTTGACCTTTGAGAGTAGGTTTGCTGTGACGCATTTGTCGAGTTCGTTTGGATCGACTGCTTCAATATGCGAGCCATTTTTCTCGCCGATTTCCTCACAGGAGACATCCCATGTCGCAAATCGCTACACCTACTGTTGCTCCTGATTATCAAGAAATGAACATCTCTGCTGGGACTTTTGTAGACCGCCGCCATTCCGATTCGCAGGCCAACAATCATCGCGCAGAACGCCGTCAGTTCAGTAATGCACACAATGATCTCTCAGCAGATGCGCGTGAATTGGCCCTGGCGATCGATCAGTACAAACTCCGGCATCGGCGACGTTTTATCAATTACGAAGAGATGCTCTCCATTGTGCAGGACCTTGGCTATCGCAAGTAGTGGCTGAACCTTGCGTGCATTTGACTGGAAGCAACGATTTTCTCTGAGCGGTACAATCGCTTCCTTGAGTCTAGATGTCACCGCTAAAAAGCGGTTCACAGAGCTGCTCGGTGGATACAAATCCCACCGTTTTTCCATCAGGATCAACGATTCGAGCAAGCACCTCCGAAGCACGGCGCATTTCCATGAGTGCCGCCAAATGGGTCGAATCATCGTCGATTTCCAGCAACGGGTGAACGGGTACCTGAATCGCCGCCTCGTCAATATAGAGTTCAGGAACGCGCAGGTAGCCCGTTAAGTGGCCTCTTTCATCTGCCGACTTCACCAGTAGCACGTCCAGTTCATACTGATGGGCCAACGCGATGGCCTGGCTTGGATCGACGTCCTCAGACACGGATTGCATATTCTCACGATTCTGTCCAAACTCAGTGATTGGACGGCTTGCAACTGCAAAAATCTTCTCTGCCAGTCGTCGCTGGCTCGGACGCAGAATGCCGGCATGATGTCCCTCCTCCAGAATCCGGGCCAAATCGGTCCGGGCCAATCTCCACTGGAAACGCTGTGGTAATTCTCCGAACAATTTTTGTGCCAGGTAACTGATCGCCCAAAACAATCCACTGAAAGGAAGAAGCAGGAGTGCAAAGAGCGCCAACAGGGGCCCCCAACGGCGCAACAGACGGTTGGGCATGTAGTAAAACACGCTCTTGGGCAATAGTTCGCCATACACGAAGAGTATGGGCGCAAACACGATCGGCACGACCAGCTGCAGGGAAGTACTCTCACCGAACAGATGGCCAACAGCCATCACAATGGACAGAGCGGTCACGTAGTTCGCGATATTATTACCAATCAGTGTGGTTGCGACAAAAAGGGACGGATGGTTTGTGAGCCAAAGCAACCCGCGCGCAAACCAGTCTCCTCCGAGGGCGTCCAGACGAAGTCGTACCCGGGGAATTCGGTAGAATCCGGTTTCACTTCCGCTGAACAACGCGCTCAGGGCAAGCCCGAAAAGGAACAGAACAAGGGTCCAGCCAATCACTCAAAGGGCTCCGGTTTCTCTAACAGGGTCAACACCAAAATCATCTGGCCACGTTCAGGAACGTCCGCCACTTTAAAATGGAAGGGTCCCCAATCACATCTGTCTCCGGTTTGTGGTACTCTCCCCAATACTTCTTGAACCGCTCCGGCAACCGTCGTATTTTTTGTCGCTGGCAACGTGACATCAAAACGGCGGCCCAAACGTCTTAAGGTCGTCATCCCAGTCACCTGCCACCGACCCGCAGAGAGATTCTGAAGACTCTGGCGCCGGAATAAACGCTCGCTCCGACTCGCCTCCGGAGTGAATATCGTGTCTAGAATGTCATCGAAAGTGAGTATGCCAACCGTTTCTCCAAACTCATTGACCACTGCTGCCACCTGTGAATTGCGATCTAACATCTGCTCAAGTGCCTGCCCGCCAGTCGCACACCAAGGGAGATAAAAAACTTGCTGTGCGTGTGATTCCAAATGATGCCGTGGCAGTTTTCCTAGCGCGTTTATCGAAATTGCTCCCGTCACCTCGTCGCTATCTTTTTCCGTGATGAGAATATAGCCACTGGGGGTCGGACGACCGTGCAGATCATCGATCCCCACAGGTGGAGAAAAGGTGAGGAATTGCATCCGTGGACGCATCATTTCATCGACACGAATGGTAGAAAGCACGACGATGTTCTGCAAAACCGTTTTTTCATGCCCGAGAAGAATCGCATCACTCGTAGAAAAAGCCACAGCCCGTTCAAGATCTGTCACATCTAAATAGGGCTCTGGTTCAAACCGCGGCCAGAAAAGTCGCCTCGAGAGAATATTTGTCCAGCGAAATACCGGCAATAACGGATCAACGACGCGAATGGCAACCGCCAGGGGAATCGCAAAGAGCGTTGAAATTGTCTGTGGCTTAAGGACTGCCACCGACTTGGGAAGCATTTCGCTAAAGAGCATGATCGCAACCAATGCGCCCAAGGTGAACACACCTGCCAAATCAGAATTTCCGATGTTCTTCAAATGCAGGGCAACAATTGAGATGATTGCAAAGTAACCGACATTGATGACTAAATTCCAGAACAATACGGCCGTCAGCAGACGGTCGGGGTCAGACAACAAAAGGGCGGCAACCCGCTGTGGCCGATTTCCCTTGGCGAAGGATTGCGTCTCGGGAAGATTCAGCAAGAAGAATGCTGCCTCGCTAGACGAAAAAAAGCCTGAGCCCAACAGCAGAACGCCCATTGCAATAAGCCAGGGTAGCAATTCAACCATAGTGTTCAGTTGGTCCCCATCAGTCTTCCGTTGTCCTACCGATGGCCATGTCAAATTCTGAAATTGCAGGCACCAACATGGTCAGCGTCGTAAACACATACGTTACCGATGCCACCAGAAAGGGTGCCAGTGTTTGGTCCTGCAAGTAGCTTGCAATAGCCCAAAATGTCAGAAAGGGAGCTGTAAAAGCCGCACAAAAAATAGCGGGCGAGGCATTTTTCGCCCCGAGAGACACATAGAGTCCAATGCCTCCTCCAAGCATAAATGCCAGAAACGGAGCCAACTGGTAGCCAAATGTCCCACTGAATGCCACCATGATCCGCATGCAGGTCGCAATTCCGATAAACAGGAAAAACACTGTCCCTAAACTTGTCGCAATCGCTGTACGGCTGTTGCCATGAATCAAACCACAATGCAGACCGAGTACAGCAACGAAGAAATCCATCACCAACAGTCCGAATCCGACATAGAAAACATTTTCCGCACTAACCCCACCCAACCACCACAAGTACACACAACAGATCAATGGTAGCAGAACCATTTCCTTCGCATTGTAAAATACGCCGCCAAGTTTTCCAAAAATGAATTCTCTGGGAGTTAAATCGGTCACCAGAAGAAGATCCAATGTTTTTGCATCGCGCTCCGTCGAAACTGCTGTTACCGCCTGGGCATTGATCAGAAATAGGCTAATGAGGAAGAAAGGCAGAACGACAACCAAGCTATTCCCGCTATCTTGGAGCGTGTGTACACCCAGCAAAGCAAACAGGGCCAGAATGAGATATCCCATACGAACCGCTAGGACTCTACGACCATAGGCCCAAGTTCTGATCTCTCGCCATAGCACCGGATAGGCCCAAACGCGGCGACTCCGCTCTGGCGGGACGCCATCGTGTTTTGCCGAGGAAGTCGATTGCGGGGAAACATTCGCATCGTCCGACCGGAAAAAAATCGATGTCTGTCTGATCACACGAGAAGGATTCCAAATACGGACTCGGAAAATCGCAATCCCATTGAGAATCAGTGCTGCTCCTGCACAGACGAATAGAAAAAGATACTTTCCGTCAGCAAATATTCCCCCGGACATTTCAAGTGATCCACCAGGTTCTGTCGTCGCCAGCACCGCCCGCCACGGGCTTGCCGCGACTGCCAGTTTACTGCACTCGATTCCAGCAATGGACATATCCTGACCAAGATAGAAAAATACTTCCCAGACTGCCAACCATGCAACGAGAACCAGAACCGTCATTGCCAGCGCCTGAAATGTCTTCTCCCGCCAAAGTGCTATCGTCGATCCAAGACTTCCAGCAGCCAATGCCGCCGCCATTGTCACAGCAAAGGCATTCATCACTTGCAATGCATCCACACCACCAAGGAGCATAATCCCCATAAAGACCGGTAGCGCGGCAAGAATCAGAACGAATACGGTAAGCATGCTTGCCAACAGTTTTCCAACGACTAACTCAACGTTAGAAAGATCTGTCATCAACAATAATACAAGTGTTCTTCGATCTTTTTCCTGGCTTACGCTGCTGGCTGTAAAAAGCGCTGCAAAGAAAACTGCAATTGCCAACTGCAAAGGGGCAAGAATCTGAAACAACATCGCACCAAAGCGTGCGAGGTCTCCAAGGCTGCTGACCGTTTGGGTTCCAGCGAGCACGAGCCATGCCGTTCCCATGAGTATCAGTAGCGCAGCTACATAGACACCGCGCGCGACGTAATGCTTCACTCGGCGGGGAGCCGTCACCAGTTCACGAACGAAAACAGGGCTAGCCACCAAGAACCGATCTTCTCCGATGCGGACAATATTGGCTCGCAACCGTCAACGCGAGCAACCAAGAGATATTCTAAATAGGTTGGGCGTCGACGAGAAGCGGAAGAGCCGAAATGAGAGATTTTCCGTCCATTTTGGGCTCCGAGTAGCAAATCGATGAAGCTTTCGGAACCTGAAATCGGACAGGCAGCACTTCTTAGCCCATTTTATGGGCAAATCGACCTCCCATAGCGGCACCGCTCGAGAACCGTCGGCGAAGGCGGGAAAAACCACGCGCGATGCGGAAGGCCCACCTGAGAGTTCGCTGAGAGTACAAAAATCGGTGGCTATAAAAAGCTATAAAAAAAGGTCATGCCAAGCCATTCCGTTGGCTTGCCATGACCTCTATCCTGAAATCACGCGCGCGTGTATCCCGTCATGCTATGACGGTATATAGGTCTATCGGCATTCAAAGTTGAGCGACTCAAGCCAAATCACCAGTGCCCCTCTGAAAGAAGCCTCGTAATAACTCCTACATTCGCACCTAAGGTCCTTGTCTCCAGGGCTCAGGAGGTGGTGCTGGCCGATTGATCGCCCCCTCGCGGATCATTTAGGGCTCGTGACCAAACCGTTTCTCCCCAGAAGGTTCGGCCACGAGCCCACGGACTGTTTTATTCCACTGATCTTTAGTGCACGATCCTTACACCTTTAAGCGCCTGTGCGCAAAATCATGGCCTATGGGAGAGCGGCGGGCAAATAAAACGGATTCTTTTAGCCAAATTCCCTTAACCACATTGCCGTTATAATCGTTACGCATTGTTTTAAGATACCCAAAAAGACTTTTGTCGATGTCTCACACATTGCTCCTGACAATCCTTGGCTGTGGCATATTGCTGGCCCTAACCTTTCGGTGGCAGAGGCTAAAAGGAACCACACTCATCGCTCCCTGGTACTGGTCCTTGATTGCGATTTGGAGCATTATTGCCATTGAATGGCTTCCGTTTATCTTGACCGACCGGTTATGGGCAAGCGGGTCCGCATCACTGCGTTATTTCGCTGCGATCACCACATTGTGTCCGATTGTCTCCCTGCTTGGCGCAAAACGCCCACAGCATCACGCATGGCAATGGATCGTATTATCTCTCTGGGTGATTCTGGCAATGCCCGCTGCAAGGACCCTCTTCTTTTCACATGCAACGCTCCATATCGGAATCCTCTGGTCCTGGTTTCTGCTAATTCTTGTCGGAATGACCGTCGTCAATTATCTCCCCACCCGCTACTGGCCTGTCGGCTTGCTGGTTGGGACAGCCCAATGCTGCCTGCTTGCCAACGAGCTTCCTGGGGTCCGCTTTTTGTCGGCTTTGCTCACTCCCCACCGGTCGGATGAACCGATTCGGCCGTATTTCGGAAGCACGATAACTGCGTTGGCATTATTGTTTGCAGCAGCCATTCTCGTTCAATGGATTTCAAGAGAGCGAAATAGACCCAAGCCCGACTGCGTTGAACCGCTCGATCTGCTCTGGCGGGATTTTCGCAACTCCTATGGTTTTTTCTGGGGTTTGCGGGTGGCGGACCGCTTCAATGGGCTCGTCGAGTCCCAAAACTGTACACTCCGTCTCCGCTGGAATGGTTTTGTGCCAATCGCAGCGGAGCCCAATGAACGGTCGGGACAAACGCCGCCGAAAATTGCAGCATCGATGGAGCAAACGTTCGTTCGACTGCTGACCCGATTTGTCTCGACCGGGTGGATCAACAAACGAAAAGCAGAGCATTCAGAAAAAGGCCACTGCTGAAGCAAACATGCGCAATGTGCCATTTGTGGCCAAATCACATGATGGTGGCCGAGGCAGAATCGAGGCAAACACCACCGGAAAGAGCAGTCAGTTTTTCGATCACCGTCAACAATGCTCCAGGATCGAAAAAGGTGTTCATGTCTTCATCTTCCTGAGACATCAGATCGGACAAGCGTTCAAAATGCAAAAGGTCTAAGCAGGCATCATATTCACTGAGGCTCTCGAGTTTGGCCAGATCCTCAGGATCTTCCAGGATCTCTTTCATTTCTTCCTGGATCTTGCTGATCTGTTCGTCTCCTTGATCATCTGCCACATACGTAATATCAATCGCTGCAAAAGCCTCCGGGGCAAACACTGTCACCGATTCAAAACAGCCCGATTCATCCCCCTTCAAATCCTCCAACTGGTATTTTTCGCGGGCATTGCCGAGCACCCTCTTTACATCCTCGAGAGTAGGGCGTCGCGTTTTTTTATGAAACAGCTGATAGGTTTCTCGCCAACGGTATTCGGGATGATCAAAGAGCGACATCACGATTCCCACTCCTCTCCGGGTGTTTCCAAGCCCCCTTGCCACCGTTCTAAATCTGCAAGCACCGTGTCTCTTTCTTGGTCTGTTGCCCAAACAACTTCGCCCTGTTCAAGCCGGATTTCATATTTACCTTCTGCCATACAATCATCTTCTCCGCAGAAATGAGGGACCGATGCCACCCACATGATACGATAGAACGGAACGTGTTTGTCATCGACATTTGAGAAAATAGACATCAAGCTCTCCCAGGGAAGCAGATTTTGTCGGTCCTCATCTCATGGCCCAGATGGCAGCATGAAAACCAGCTACTAATTTGGCCAACCGGCGGCGTTTCGGCAATGGCCGAAAGTAATTTTTCTCAGGCACGATGTCGATCGGTTCTCAAAATTCGAGCCTTGAATCTGCGCTCGGGAAGCCCCGGTGGACGGGTATCCCGCGTATGCATCGCCAGATGTTACAATAGCCCGCCCGCAGAGACCTCTTTGTTTCTGCCATCCTGCCCCAG
>JASMGX010000119.1 GCA_030751095.1 Pirellulales bacterium
TCGCGCTTGTAGCGGACACCGTCAATGACCGGATACAACCAATGCTCGGGAGCCTTCTCGAGCGGCGGGTCGACGCGACCGTGCCGCTGATAATCTTCAATTTGCGGCAAATCGACCGGGAGAGATTCTTCGCCTACCGGGCGAACGAACCCCGTTGGCTCTCCATGCTCATCCAATTCATGCAGGATCGGAAAAGGCTCGCCCCAGAACCGCTGCCGACTGAAGAGCCAATCCCGCAGCTTAAAATTCGTTGCCGCCCGCCCCAGACCCTGCTCGGAGAGATCTGCTGTGATTTTCTGTTTGAACTCTTTTGTCGTGAGCCCATTGTATTGGCCCGAACCGACCACAATGCCTTCGCCCGCAAACACGGCCCTGCCGGCAAGCACATCCTCGCGAGGTGGCCGCGAGGCCGCCTGCGGGCCTTCATCCTCAGCCCCGGGGTCGACCACCGGCACGATGGAAATATCAAATGCTCTGGCAAATTCGAAGTCCCGTTCATCGTGGGCCGGCACCGCCATGATCGCCCCGGTGCCGTAACTGATCAGCACATAGTCCGCAATCCAGATCGGCACGCGCTCACCGTTGACTGGATTTTTTGCATAGGAACCGGAAAAGACGCCCGTTTTTTCTTTTGCCAACTCCGTCCGATCCAAATCGCTTTTTCGCTGTGCGGCATCGCAATACTCCTGAACCACGACCTGCGTCTCATCGGTTGTGAGCTGCGCAACGGCAGGATGTTCGGGAGCGATGACCATGTAGGTGGCTCCGAAGAGCGTGTCGGGCCGTGTTGTATAAACGCGCAACACGCACTCTTGGGGCTTTCGTGGAAAACCTCCTGCGGCCCGTTCGGCTTGCCAGAGTTCGGAGTCGGCATCGCGACCAATAAAAAAATCGACTTCTGCTCCCGTACTGCGGCCAATCCAGTTACGCTGCAACGTTTTGATACTTTCCGGCCAGTCGAGCTTGTCCAAACCCTCTTCAAGGCGTTCCGCATAGGCGGTAATACGCAACATCCACTGTCGCAGTGGCATCCTTGTAACCGGATGTCCGCCAACTTCACTGACACCGTCGGTCACTTCCTCGTTCGCAAGTACCGTTCCCAGTGCCGGGCACCAATTGACCGGTGCATAGGTCTGATACGCCAAGCGGTGCTCATCCCGGTACTGCCGCAGGGCATCTTCGCCTTCCGCAGAAACACTTTCCGGGATCGGCAATTCGGCCATCGGCCTGCCTCTCTGCTCGGACTCATCGAACCAGGTATCGTAAAGCTGCAGAAAAATCCATTGTGTCCAACGAAAATAACCGACATCGGTAGTCGCCAATTCCCGATCCCAGTCGTAACTGAAGCCGAGCATTTTTAACTGGCGGCGAAAGTTTTCAATGTTCTTTTCGGTCTGGATGCGTGGCGGGGTGTTGGTTTTGATCGCATGCTCTTCGGCCGGCAAGCCGAACGAATCGAACCCCATGGGATGCATTACCGTTGCGCCGCGCATGCGGGCAAAGCGACTGACGATATCGGTTGCGGTATAACCCTCCGGATGCCCGACGTGTAATCCATCGCCGCTCGGATAAGGAAACATATCGAGCGCATAGACCTTCTGCCCCTCTGGCAATCGCGGGGTGGCAAACGTTCGGTTTTCCTCCCAGTACCGTTGCCACTCCGGTTCGATCTGGGCGGGGTTGTAGCGGGGCATGGGGCTATCAAAGACAGGGTGCGCAAGCGGCAGATGTACACCACGATTCTAGTGATTGCACCGCTGGCAGCGTAGGGTGGCTGGTCTGTTTTTTGCCCCACACCACCAAAGGAGCGGGGAAACTGCGCCGTGTTGGAAAGCAAGACTCCGAGCCGATGTTGCTTGCCGGGAGTCGGGGAGAATGAGGTTGTTCTCATAAACCGATTTCGCTAAAAGCAGCGGCTTGATACGGTTTCGCGCCAATGTATCCAAACTCTCAACGCATTGACGGAGGTTCGCCATGCGGGCTGGTTGGTTTTTATTGATGTCCCTGATTGCCTTCGGCCCTACGGTCGCACTTGGCGGGGATGATTATCCCTACACGACCAAGGTCCTCCACGACCAGACTCCCGTCCGCAGCGGCCCGACTGAAACATACTACCCGACTGACCTTCTGCCGCGTGGCGAAGAGGTAGAAGTTTATCGTCACGAAACGGGCGACTGGTATGCGATCCGGCCCCCTAAAGGAAGTTTTTCGTGGGTCAGCGCTGCCAAGTTAAAACTGCAGGACGACAATCTGGCCGAGGTGATGGTAACAGGAGCGGTTGCCTATGTCGGCAGTCGACTGAGCGATGCACGCACGGTGCAACAGATCCATCTGGAGAAGGGAGAGACCCTGGAGATTGTTGGCGAAAAAGAGTTCATTCGGCAAGAAGGTGGCCTGGCTGAGAGATGGTACAAGATCCTGCCACCGAGTGGAGAATTTCGCTGGATCTCGGGCGAGCACATCGAACAGAGAGTCGCCCTCGCCGATCGCCACAATTCGTTTGAAGATGATCCAGAGGCCTACGCCCAGCTCCAGCATCAGACCGGTATCGTCTCGGGTGCTCCAGAAAGCCTGGAACCGGTAGAGAAACCGATCCGGATGGATCTCCAGCTTTCGATGATCATCACCGGTCCCCTGGCAACCTGGGATTTCGATGAACTCAAAATGCGGGCAGAGACCGAGCTTCAAAATGCCCCGACAGCCCTCGAGCGGGGTCGGGCCCGGTTGGTCTTAACCGAGATTGCCCGGTTTGAGGCCCTTAAAGACAAGACCCTGGCCAGTGGCGAGAATATGCCGGAGAAAAGCTCTCCTCAGGTAACGCTTGCCACACCTCCAGCAAATCCTCTTAAAAAGATCCCCGCCTTCCAGGGTGTGGGGCGACTGACTCCGGTAGTTTCCAAAAAACAGGGTGCACCGAAATTTGCACTCACCGATGTCAAAGGCAAGGTGATCATGTTTGTCTCACCCGCCACCGGCGTCGATCTGCGACCCCATCTCGGCAAAGTCGTCGGAGTGTCTGGCGCTCGTGGCTACATGCCGCGACTCAAGAAGGCACATCTCTCCGTCAGCCAGGTCGAAAGGCTTGAGCCGACCGCCCTCGTTGCCGACCGGCCCGGGCGACCCCGGCGGTAGTTTCTCTCTCAAGATCGCTGGTTCTTCGCGAAGGGGTCTTTCTCTCTGCAGAGCAAACGAGCGGACCGACTCTGCGCCCCCATGCCCCGTTGGCGGCGGCGGCATTGCTAATAATGACAGCATTGCCATTCCCTTTAACGAGAGGTGTCCTACGAAGCGATTTGCCAGTATTTCTAGTCCGGTTTTATCCGACCGCTGTAGAAACGGACGCTTTTAGAAGCCCGCAGAGGCCGGTTTCCAAAATTAACTGACCCGAACACCTTACCTGAACCGAATACTTGAACAGCGCATGTTCCAATCGATACCGGTTCGGGGTTCGTGATGAAGCGAAGCTGTGCAGACAAAACCGCGCAAAGAGTCATCTCGGTGTGCAAGAGCACATTGTACCTGCTCCTTTTGGTCGCGGTGTTTTTAGCGACAGCAAAAAGTGCAATCTCGGCCCCTCCCCTGTTCTTCGGCGGCAAACAAAAACCGAAGGCCGAAGGCCTCAACCGGATTCCTATGGATCGACTCGATGCCGATGCACGGGAAAAAGTATTGTCGGTCATCAATCACACGAGCGTTTACCGCAAGATGACGCCACAGATGATCGACTGCGATCCTCGCTACTACATGTTTCTGATCCGTCATCCTGAAGTGATTGTTGGGATCTGGCAACTGATGGATGCCACCGAGATGACGATCACTCGCGATGGACCGGGTCGGTTTACGGCCACCGATGGTGCGGGCACCATCGGAAATCTCGAGTTTCTCTACGGCGATCAGAAGGTCCACATTCTATATGGCAAAGGTTCGTATACGGGAAACCTCACCAAGCGACCTATCCGGGCCGACTGCCTGCTCGTACTGCATACCGAATTTGTCCCACACGAGAGTGGGCGGCAGTATGTCCGCAGTAAAATGGACCTTTATGTTGATGTAAAAAATGTGGGCGTCGATTTGATCGCGCGAACGTTTCAAAATCTCATCGGGAACACTACCGAACAGAACTTTGTTGAAACGGCCAGCTTTGTCACCAAGCTTTCTCGGACCACCGAAGAAAATGGCCCCGGAGTCCAACACTTAGCAAGCCGACTCGTTGAGGTCGATGATGATGTCCGCAATGAATTCGCCCTGCATGCCGGTACAGTGTACCGAAGGGCACTGTTGCGCAACCACACTGCAAAAGCGACCAACAGCGCAATCGTCAAAGAGACCCCTTCCATCTCGAAGGAGAGGAGATAGAGGCACCTGCCTGCAAGTTCTCCACTGTGCGCGTGATTCTTCTGCGCGCGTGATTCTTCTCCTCCGGGAAAACCATCCCGATGTTTATTTCTCCGGGAATTGACAGCGTGCCAGTTCCTTGACGGCTTTCAAGTCGAGTTTGCCCGTGCCCAAAACTGGAATCGAGTCGACCTTCATAAAGTTTTCGGCGGAAGGCACCCAGAGCGGTGGAAGACTCGACTCTTGCAGGCCGCGACAGATCTCTTCCGGACTTTTGGCGAGGTGCTTGTATAGTACGACAATCCGCTCCCCCTTTTTCGTGTCGGGAACCGCCGACACAGCAACCTCAATGTCACCTTCTTCGTCAACGCCAGCGCCGCTCATCTCCAAAATCGCATCTTCAATCCGCAGATGCGGTACCATTTCGCCGCCAATCTTCGAAAAACGACTCTCCCGACCGGTGATTTGAATAAAACCATCCGCGTCAATTTTGGCGATGTCGCCCGTGACATACCAACCGTCCCGAATCACCTCGGCCGTTTTCTCGGGATTATTCAGATATCCTTTCATCACGTTGGGGCCACGAAACAGCAACATTCCCTCGCTGCCGGGCGGGAGATCCTCCACCGTATCGAGGTGAACCACCTTGGCATCGACACCGGGAATCGGTCGCCCGATCGTGCCCTCGCGGACCCCTTCGCCAGGATTATCCCGGGCCCGACTCGGTGGAATATTGAGTGCCGACAACGGAGAGAGTTCGGTCGTACCATACCCCTCAATCGGCCGGATCCCAAATTTCTTTTCAAAGGCATCGGCCAGCTCGCCCGGGAGTCGCTCCGCGCCGGTCACGAGCACATCGACCGCTGCGAACTGTTCGACTTCGCAGCGTTGCAACAATCCTCGCAGAAAGGTCGGCGTTGCCAGAATGATGGTCGCCTTGTGACGCCCGCAGAGTTTGCCTATCTCACGAGCCTTCAGAGGCGAGAAGTGGTAGATACCCTTCGGTGGCAGCGTCAGCACCGTCCAGAGCGTGCCTGTATAGCCAAAGACATGAAAGAACGGCAGGATGCCGAGCAGGACATCGTCCTTGTGCAAGTGGACCACGCTATCGATTGCCATCACATTCGAACCGATGTTTCCGAGCGTGAGCATCACCCCCTTGGGTTCTCCTGTGGAACCGGAGGTAAAAATAATCGTAAAAACATCCTCGTCCTTCAAATCATGAACACCGAGGTGGCGGGCCAGAAGGCCGATCGGCATTACAACGCCCTGCAGCGCGGCGATCGTTTTGTCGAGGCGTGTGGCCTTCTCTTTAAAGTCCTCGAGGTAGACCAGTTCCGCATCGATTTTTAAATTCTGTTTTTCCAACAGCTTCCGACTGGTGAGCACATGCCGGATGCCAGTCTCGGCGATACAGTGATTGATCACATCTGAGGAGAGCGTGTAATTCAGATTTACCGGCACCCGCCCGCAGAGCGGAACCACCGCATTGGCCATGACACCACCCACCGATGGCGGCAGGAGCAACCCTACATACCGCTCATCGTCGGCCAACACGTTTCGGAGCAGCAGACGTCTCAGGATGAGTGTTCTGATCAGTAGATTGCGGCCTGAGAGTTCGGTCCCCAGGTCCGCAATTTTTGATCGTCCGCCACAGCGGCGGCACCTCTTTAAAAAGGCAACGGGCAGGTTCATGGGCTGTCTAGGTTCCTCAAGGGCAATTGTTTCTTGAGCCGTTTTCTCGCTCAGCGACGCAACCGCCGCCCGTACCTGTTCGGTACTTGTGACGGCGGTTATGGGCGGCCCAAAGTGGATCGAAACGGGATAACGCCACCTGCGGACTCCCTGGGACAATCTCTCCTGACGATATGCTTCGCGATTACGATAACTAAAGATACTCCCCCACAGCCCGCCAAGGTAGACCGGAATCACGGCCGTTTCGGTACCGCCGACCACCGAGAGCAGGCCAGATCGGAACGGTTGCAATGCACCACTGCGGGTCTTCTGCCCCTCAGGAAACATACATACCAGTTCACCCTCCGCCACGGCCTGGCGGACCGCTTGTAGCGCACTGCGGATCGCCTTGGGGCCATCATCAATCCAGATCACATGCATCATCCGGGCCAGCAGGCGAAGAGGCCAGCCGGCAGCGTAGTTTCGATGCACCACCAGTCGCACCGGACGCGAGGACGCAACGAGCAAAAAGACACCATCCATTCCCGTGACGTGATTTGCAGCCAGCAGGGCACCACCGCTCTCCGGGAGGTGTTCACGTCCATGAATGGTCACGCGATAAACCGTGTGACTTGCCAGCCAGACACAAAATCGCACCGTCGCCTGCGGCAACAGCCAAATCACATAAAAGAACACCGGCAACGTCAAGAGTCCGGAGAACAGGAAAATCGTACGGGCCGAATAGAGTGGTTTGAGGTATGCGAACACTGCAGCGGTACCCAACATGCCGCAAAACGTGATGAAGTTGCTGGCCGCTAAAATTTTGCCGCGGGTTTTGTGCGGACTCCGGTGCTGCATATACGCAGTCAAGGGCACGTCGAACAACCCGGCACCGAGGCCCAATGTGAACAGCCAGAGGCAGGCCCAGACGTGCATCGCCGTCCAGTGATCGTCACTCGTCACCAGTTCGCCTCGAACGGTGAACAGCATTAAGGCGCTGATGGTGATGATACCCGCTCCGAGCGGTAGAATTCCGAGTTCCACCTTCCCGCCGGACCAGATCCCCGCCAACACGCTTCCCAGTCCCACACCGAAAACCATCGCGACCAACAGCGGAACGATCTGCGTCTGGTCCATGCCCCCTTCAAATCCGAACTGGTCAATGTTCATTTGCACGAGGGAGCCGAGTGTCCAGAACAGAGCAATCCCCATCGCAACGCGGAACATGGCTCGATTGGCGATGAGACTGTGCAAGTCGCGCCAGGTTTGCCTCGCTGCCCGCCAGGGAAATTTGATCTGCGGGCTCGCGGCGATCAAACGACCGATCCGCAAACTGCTGAGCCAGCCTAAGACCGCTACACCGATCAGCGCCGTGGCAGAAACCCAGAGGTGATCGAGTCCGCGGTAACCGGTGAACTCCGAGAGATACATCCCCGCGGCAAACCCGACGACGGTCGAAACCACCGTCGTCAAGCCGAGCATTCCGTTGGCTGCAGATATCTTTTCCGGTGCCACGATCTCCGGAATGCTACCCAGTTTTGCAGGACTGAAGAGCGCGCTCTGGCTACCCATCAAAAACACAATCACAAAGAGCGCATAGACATTTTCTAGCTGATTGCAGAGCAACACGGCCGCAATCCCCAGGGCCATGATGAAGATTTCGGCAATCTTACAGCCCACAATCACCTGTCGCTTGCTATAGCGGTCGGCCAGATAGCCGGCCGGGACCGCCAGGAAAAGATACGGCGTGACAAAACAGGCCAGTCCCGCTGAAAGGACCACAGGCGCATCTTCCGGCGACACATAGTCTTTGCAGATGCCGATCACCAGCCAGCGAAACATGTTGTCATTCAGTGCGCCGAGCAGTTGGGTGACGAGGAGGGCCAGAAAACTGGCAGACCAGATATCCCCTCGCGGAGGGCTTGCAGCGGGCGATTGGCGGAGTGCGTCTTGGGGCATGTCGTCAGTCCACCCGTGGTGGGCCAGGCGTTTCATCCCACTTGGCTGCCGAACCGCTACTCGTTCGGCCTGCGGCCAGGGCAAGGTCCTCGATGGCTATGCCGACCGACTTGGCAAGAACCGTTGCCTCATCCGTTGCATAAGACTTGGACCCCGGGGCCCGCGCGTAGTTGCGCGGTACGTTCGTGGCCTTGCCCGCGGAGAGCTGTACAAACGCCCTCTCGACCGCTTCGAGCGCATCGGGCATCTCGGTAAGCTGATCTACCTCCTCTTTGCTAAGGTACAGTACTGACACCGGATAAAGATTCTCCTCGAGGGTGGACCGACAGATTTCCAACAGCCATTGGTTGTGGATTCGTTTTCCCCATAATATCCGTCTCTTCGGGTTCAGCCCAGATACCTGCATCACCCCAGTCGCCCGGGACCCAAACCAAGCATGCGGGCGGATTGCATCGCCGGGCGGCGTATGGCACGATGGGCACGACCGCTTTGTTTACGACCTGCTTTACCGGAGATTGTCACGTGGCTCGCACAACAACGAAGGAAACCGCCGCCTGGTGCGGATTTGACTTGAGTACCACCGGTTTGGCACTGGGCGTCCGAAGTCGCTCCGGCACGGAGGCCTACGTACATATGAAAATCCGGGGTGCCACGCGGTGGCATGGGCAGCCCGCTTTCAAGCTGGAACTGGTCCCAAAAATGATTCTCTCGCTCCTGCGATCTTTGGAACAGAATGGCTGGCAATTTCACAAAACAGCTCTTTCCTTTGCCGTGCGGCAGCACGACATGGTATTGCTCGACCAGCAGGGCCAATTGCTGATGCCGGCTTTGAGCTGGCAGTGCAATGCCGCCACCGAACAGGTGGAGCAGTTACGCGCCGCTGGCGTGGAACGAAAGGTAGGCCGCATCGAACCTCGATTTATTCTTCCAAAACTCGCATGGGCACTCAGCGAGGAACCGGCCATGCGGCGCAAGCTCGCTCAGGTGATGACCACCGGGGACTGGATTGCCGAGCGGCTCACCGGCAAAGATCGCCTGAGCAGCTCCGATGCGATCAGCAATGGCCTGCTGGACCAGCAGACCAAGAAACTGGCCGAGAGTGCGCTCCGCAAGGGCAAACTCAACCCCAAATGGTTTCCCCGGGTGGTACAGAGTGGCCGCAACGTAGGCCGGGTCTCCACCCGCCGCAGCGACGATGTGGAGGCTGGCTGGGCGGAAGTCCGAAGCATCCTCGCCGGCTCCCAGGTGATCGCCTCCCTGGGTGACAACCACGCGACGGGGGTCGGGTGCGGCCTAGCGGAGAAGGATTATGGGACGATTGTGATTTCAGCCGGCACGAGCGGTACGATCAATCGGGTCTGTCCGCCTAAGGTGGAGCTGGCGGGCGAGGCGGCCTGCTTTGAGTTTTACAAGGACCGGATGCTGCTGTTGATGCTCGCCGACTGCTGCAGCTGGTACGATGGGTTCATCGGCACCGATGCGGCCCGCTACAGCGATCAACTCCAGAAGCTCAACGTATTGGCAAGCAAGGCCGATTTGTCCAACATCCGTCGCGTGTTACCCGGGGAGGGGACCGGGTTTTGCCCGCCGAACTGGAAGTCGCTCACGATGGGCGAGAAGGTAGCCAGCGTCCAGGCCTCGATCATGCTGGAACTCTTGCTGCTGACAAAAACAATGCTTGCCGAAGCGCCGGACGCCGGGACGGTAAAACGATTTGTCCTGACCGGCGGTTTGAGCCAGTCCCGTTTTTTCCAACAGGTATTTAGCGCGGGTGTGGAATATCTCGTACCCGGCGCCACCGCTGAAATCAGCGCCCGCAAGGGTCCGCTGAGATTCCAGACCGCAGCGTACGGCGGGCTGCTCAATGCCATGCGGGCGAAAGAGTCCGGAGCGAGCGACCGCCTCTGCCCCACGCGGAGTGCCGCGGACCCTTCGGCCCGAAGCGAAGCATTTTTTATCTATTTTTTCCGCGCGTGTGGGCTCTAGAAACAAAGCGTTGCGTCACCACAACCCATCGTGGTTACTCGACAAATGACGCTATTGATTGCTATAATGGGTAGTCCTACTCGAGCGATCCGATTCCACGGTGCATCGCTCCCCAATCCAACTTATCCTTAGCATTTTTTTGCAGTTACATCATGGAAAAGACTACTTCCAGACCCGGTTTTACCCTTGTTGAACTTTTGGTCGTGATTGCCATCATCGGGATTTTGGTCGCCCTGCTACTACCCGCACTCGGCACGGTCCGCGAGTCGGCCCGCCGCAGCACCTGCACGGCCAACCAAAAACAGTTGGCCCTGGCAGTCAAATCGTTTGAAGAACAGCGCCGCCGGATGCCTGCCGCCTGCTACTACCGCACGAGCGATGCCGGAGAAGCCTACCTCTATACCGCGACCTATACCGAGATTGCCCCAGGCAGTGGTATGGGAACAATTAAAACGGCGGCGGAATCTCGAGTGGGCACCGCACCTTTTAGCTTTGTCGTTCCACTACTGCCCTATCTGGAAAGTGGAC
>JASMGX010000011.1 GCA_030751095.1 Pirellulales bacterium
TGTCGTTGGCACGCCAGGGCGTGTTCTCGACCACATGGGCCGTGGCAGCCTACAGATGGACGGACTGAATATCGTCGTTCTTGATGAAGCTGATCGGATGCTCGACATCGGTTTTCGTCCCGATATCGAAAAGATTCTGCGCCGCTGTCCTAAAGAGCGACAGACGTTGCTCTTTAGTGCCACGGTGCCCGGCCCTGTTGAGAGATTGGCGCGGCGATATATGCGGGATGCAGAATCCATGAACTTCTCGCCGAAAGAACTTGCCGGAGATACGATCGAGCAGTTTTATTTTACGGTGGATAAGGATCGAAAATTTGAGTTATTGCGGCGATTGCTCCAACGAGAAAATCCGAGACAAGCGATCGTTTTCTGTCGTACGAAAAAAGGGACGGACCGTCTTGCCACGAAGTTGGCCAGACGAGCACGCGGGATTTCTTGTATCCACGGTGATTTAAATCAAGGGATGCGCGATCGCGTGATGAGTGAATTTCGCGCGGGCAAGGTGCAAATTCTCATTGCGACCGATGTCGTGGGTCGGGGAATCGATGTTAGTGGGGTATCGCACATCATCAATTACGATATGCCAACCTTCTGCGACGATTACATACACCGTGTGGGCCGGACAGGTCGCATGGGGAAAGAAGGCATTGCTGAGGGTGTTGCCTATACTTTTGTCACTCCAGAGGAAGGCAATGAACTGACAAAAGTTGAAATGCGCATCAACAAGCTTTTAGTACGAGATGAAATTTCTGATTTTGAGCCGGTTCGAAAGAAGCAGGAGGAGACGGATGCTCCAGATGAACCTGCCAAACCGCCTCCACCCCAGATCAAAAAGGGAGGCAGGCCAAAGCGGCGCATTCGTCGAGCCCTTTAGAGTGTTCTGCTGCATAGGCATTCTCCCGATCGATTCTCATTGCGAGAAGAGATGCAGAAAGTCCGCATCCGGACGCAGTCGACACAAGATGTAGTAGCCCACTGCCAGCCCGATTGCCGACGAAATAACGTGCCCGAAAATGAATATGGTGCGGCGGATGATTGCCTGTCGTCGTCGGTCTTTGTGATCTATGGCAGTATCGAATGAGAATGTGGGGCTCGTTCCCGCCATCTGTTCTGTATGCATTGTCGGAAGCGTGCCCATCGCTGCATCGGTATAAGGCGTAGATATGTTTTCCGGGGCGGATGTTTCCGAAGATGGCGACCCGTGCGAGAGTCTGGATGTGTTGCCTATGGGGCTCGCCGGTTCGGTTTCAGGTTGCTCGGCTATGGTAGAGTCGCGCGGTGAGGTCGGTTGTTCCTGAGCGGGAGTGGAAGCATTCTGTGTGCCGACTCCAAAGGCTTCATGGAGAAGATCAGCGACTAGAGTACCATCCTTCGGGTCCATGATTTGTCGCCAGAGGCCCAGTTCCTCACTACTCATGTCTCGCTCGCGCTGAAGTTCAATGGTCACACGATGATCCATGTTCGCGAGAGCAGCTTCGACAGAGAGTCGCGCGTTACTTCCGTAGGAAAAGGTGATCGAAACGGGGTAGCCTTGGGGGAGATTGGCAGGTAGATGGCGGAGGACCGAGTGTCCGATCTGGGAGCACAAGCCGGGTTCACTGCTTTCCCCTTCGAGTACCAGTACGACGACAGAGTTCTGATTGGCCGTTTGTGTTACAAAAGGTCGCGTGACCTGTGCGGGCAACGGTGTGTTGCGGGGAATGATAATCACGTTTTCGCGCCGCAAGGTATCCTGTTGGATACCCTGGATTCCAAGACTGTGAGCCGAGACATCGGTAACCTGAAATGGGGTTGCAGATTGGTCTGTTCGTTTTTTCAATTGATAAGATGCGAACAATGCAGCTCCCCGCGCAACGGCCTCATCTGGATTGATCGAGCGATCTGGAGAAATATGAGAGAGTTGCTCGATCATTGCCGGTACCATTGGCATGCGAGTAGAGCCGCCCACCAGGAGTATCCGTGAGATGTCTTGCCACGTTAGTCCTGCGGCAGTGAGAACCTGTCGGGTTGTAAACGCAGTGCGTTCCAGCAGCCCCTGGCTGATTTTTTCAAATTCACTGCGGCCGATTTTGATTTCATCCGCCACTCCCTGATGTTCAAGCCGGACTGTTGCATGATCGCGCAAGCTCAGTGTGTGTTTGCTCTCCTCAACCGCTCGGACCAGGTTGTCCATCACCGCGGCATCGGATGCAACATCGATGCGGTGCCGGGAGTGGAATTGCTCTGCAACGTGTTTGGCCAACAACAAATCCCAATCCCGGCCACCCAATTGTACGTCGCCGTCGGTGGCGAGCGTTTGGATATTGCCGGGCGATAGTTCGATCACCGTCACATCAAAAGTTCCACCCCCGAGGTCGTAGACGAGAACGCGGATTGTTTCCCGTGCTTCCCCACCGGCAGTGAGATAACCGAGTTGTTCGCCAAAGGCCAGAGCAGCGGCGGTTGGTTCATTGACGATATCGATGAGATCGATTCCGGCAATTTGGGCAGCATCGGCCGTTGCCTTACGACGAGGTTCGTCAAAATAGGCCGGCACGGTAACAACCGCTTTGAAATCAGAACCGACCACATCTTGAATGTCCTCTTTGAGTCTGGAGAGGATAGAGCCGAGTATCGCTTCGGGTGGAATCTGCTGCCCATGGATCGGTCGAGAATAGTAGCGGTTGCCGATCTCTCGCTTGGCACATTCAGCGATACGGTCTGGATGGACGTGAGCCACTTTTTTGGCTGCTTTTCCGACCACAATCTCATCATCATCAAAAAAAACCACGCTCGGGGTCAGAAGATCGCCATGCAGATTCCGTACAATGGCCGATCGCCCTTGTTCGTCCATTCTAGCGGTGATGGAATACGTGGTCCCCAGATCGATCCCGATTGCAACTGGTGTGGCCATGCCTCTGATACTAACGGCGGAACAGGTGAACCTCAAGATAGAACTGTTTTCGCATCAGCTCCAATCTCAATGAGCCTCTGCATTGTCTTGGCAAAAGCAGGGATTTCTCAATCTGCTGCCTCAAAGCTAATGTGGCAATCGGGAAGAGATTGAAGAAAAACTTTCCCATAGCTTTTTGTTTGGATGCGCGGATCAAGGATCACCACAGTCCCGTGATCGCGGCGGGATCGGATGAGTCGACCGAATCCCTGTTTTAGCTTCAGAACTGCCTCGGGGAGCTGGTAATCGCCAAAAGGATTTCCGCCCGCTGAGCGGATTGCCTCGAGTCGTGCTTCGTGGACTGGTTCGCTCGGCACCCGAAAGGGAAGTTTTGTAATAATCACATTGACCAACGCATCTCCCGGAACATCGACGCCTTGCCAAAAACTGTCCGTACCGAGCAAGACACTTCTGGGCTCACTGATAAAACGCTTGAGCATTTGGGTTCGTGGCAGACCATCGGCTTGGCTGAGAAGGCCGAGCTGGCGTTCGGCAAGATAAGGCATCAATGCCTCACCGACTCGCCGCATGGTGGAATAATTAGTGAACAGCACAAACGCATGCCCATCGGTTCGGTCGACATAGCGACGAACTAGAGATGCAAGTTTTCCCTCGTATTCTTCCTTGGCAGATGATGGGTCCGGCATGCCACCTACCAAGATGAGTTCCACCTGGCGCTGGTAGTCAAACGGACTACCGAGCCGAAGCTCGTCCGATTGTGTCACTCCGAGTCGGGATTTAAAGAAATCAAATGAATGGTCGCGGCCAACAGCAAGGGTGGCACTGGTCAGAATGACAGATGGCACGCGGGCAAAGAGTTCACTCCGCAGAGCAGGGCCAACGTCGAGGGGAACGGCCGAAAGAGAAATTCGTGCGTTGCCGCGCCGCGTCTCTGTGGTTTCCATCCAATAGACGGCGTCGGGCACCGCTTGCCCGCACCATTGCTGCAGATTTGCCGAGAGGAGGGTCAGTCGATCGGCAGAGGATGTAAAATCCTGCCGCTGCGGCTCCTCGTCGAAACTGCTGCCGCATTGCCGAATCTTTTTAGCAAGTTCATCGAGGATTGGGCCGAGTGTATTGGCAAAAGGCTGCGGCTCATCGACGCGGCCATTTTCCCGGGCGTGGTTTCTTAAATAGTCTTGTGCTTGCTGAAAAAAATCTTCTGCCTTTTGGATGCATTCTGCCACGGCGATTTGGGCATCCCGCATTTTGTAATGGACGAGCAGCCCTTTGTTGGTCCGATCGTTGTAGAGCCGCTGTAGCACATATTGAATTTGTCCCGAGCTCACGCTCACGCCGAGATGATCGCTCGCGACCGACTCAAGACAGTGCGCTTCGTCAAAGATCACTACGTCAGAGTCCGGAAGCAGGCTGACCCCAGCTCGGCGCAGGGCAAGGTCGCTGAAAAACAGAGCATGATTGACCACCAATATTTGGGCATGGTCGACCCGTCGCCTGGCCCGGTAGTAGAAACAGGAGTCGTACGTGGGACAGTTTCGTCCCATGCAGTTGCTGCTGTCGCTAGCTACCTCATCCCAGACAGCTGCTCGGGGCCGATACTCCAGATCCGATTTCGAGCCATCGGTTGTCTGCGTGCTCCACTGCTGGAGTTTGCCGACTTCATCGAATTCGCGTTCGTCATAAAACAACGAGTCGGCACGTTTGCGGGCATTCTCGAGCCGTCGCAGGCTCAGGTAGTTGCTGCGTCCCTTGACCAGCACAGCCGTGAATTCACGAGGGATCACACTGTTGAGCAGCGGCAGGTCTTTCTGCAGCAACTGTTCCTGCAGGCTAATGGTGTGGGTCGAGATGATAATCCGCTTGGCGGGCGCATTCGGCGGTTTTTGCGAGCGAGAGCCAGTCGAGGCCGTCTCTTCGCCCCTTTGAGTTGCGGCGAGGATGGCGGGGACGAGATAGCCAAAACTTTTGCCAACCCCCGTACCCGCTTCGACGACTAGATGTTTTTGTTCGCCAATTGCCCGCTGCACCGCATGGGCCATTTCCAACTGTTCGCCCCGCTCTTCATAATCTTTCAGCCGCGCGGCGATACGGCCAGAGGGACCCAGGATGTTGTCAACCGTTAGCATACGATGTTTTACAGGGCAAAAAAATAAAAGAGAAAGCACAAGGTAACAGATGCCAATAGCCTTCCGATAGCTGGGGCCAATGGCCCCTTTTCTCCATTTGTAGAAAACGCATCGCCCATGGCTTGCCGTTTGAGGTTGAAGTCAGTAAATTCGGTCCATGTGCTCAGCAGTTTTGCTGTCATGATGAAATCCCTGAGACCCGGCTCAATGGGTTCTAGTTCTCTGGGTTCTAGTTCTCTGGGAAAAAATGTACATCGTCATAGGTGCGTCCTCGAGCGGGAGAGATCATGCCAATCGAATTTCAGTGTCCCGGCTGTGGGGCGACTCTGCGTGTTGATGATGCCTCCGCAGGGCGGCAGGCCCAATGTCCCAAGTGCGGACAACTCTCCCAACTTCCTCTCGAGCCGGTTCCGGCTGCACAAAATGTACAGATGCAGGGTGGCCCGGAGTTTGGGCAGGTTGGTGCATTGCCAACGAAAGCATTGAGACCGACACGGATCGATCTGGGGAGCGTCATCTCGCGGAGTTGGCAGGCTTACACAGCAGAGTTCGGGCTCTGCCTGGCGGTGATCGCAGTCTTTCTGGCCATCCAGTTAGCTGCCGGTTGTGTCTCAAATATTTCCGGTGATATACAAATCGTCATCGGTATTGCCCGCTGGGTCTTGGATACCTGGCTCGCAGCAGGGCTCATCCTCTTTTTCCTCAAGGCGGTTCGTGGCCAGACTTTGGTGATCAATGACCTGTTCGCCGGTGGGAAATATCTGCTCCGACTACTGGGTCTCTATTTTGTTCTTGCAGTCTTCTTCGGGATCATTCTTTTCGTCGGTTGTCTGCTGCCCGCGGCGATTGGATATATTGCCAGTGCCCCAGGGCCCGAGCAGAAGCATGCAGTCGCACTCGAAGTGCGGCACGTAGCCCAAGAAAAGCAAGAAAAGGTGGCCGAGGGCGATGACAATTCCGAGTCGGGCAAAGAGGCCGAGAAGGATGAAGATCCAGAAGCGGGGCGATCAGAAGAACAGTTGACAAAAGAACAACAACTTTTAGTAGAGTCTGCTATTGGTGACTCTGTTATCGGTGCAATAGAGAAAAAGTTACAAGAGCCACAAACCCAGGTTGCGATCATGGTTTTCTTCGTTGCGTGTCTGATTTGGTTGGTGCCAATCGTGATCCTCGGGCTCATGTTCTCCCAATCCCAATATTTGGTCGTCGATCGGGATGTTGGAATTGTCGACGCGCTAAAACTCTCCATCAAGATCACTCGGGGCAACAAGTGGTCCTTATTCCTGCTGGGATTGTTTGGCTCGGTGCTGGTGATTGCGGGACTGCTCGCATTTTGTATTGGCCTGCTGTTCACCCTACCGCTGCTGTATCTCTTGGGTGCGACCGCTTATCTTACGATGAGCGGAGAGTTTTCCGAGAGTCCCAGTGGGGGTGCTGCAGATGAGATGGAAAACCAATTTGCCTGATGGGCTTCTGAACCGGGCTTCTGAACCTGAGTCTCCAGCAAACGAGAATGCCACCCGTCCCCCTCAACGGGGCCCCATCAACCCGTCCCCATCAACGGGGTTTGGAATGGATCAGACCCTCTTGAGGGCTGCTGGCGGTGGCGTAGAGCTTGCGGGGGATCCGGCCCGCCTGGAAGGATCGGTAGCCCGCTTCGATTGCCTGTCGCATGGCGAGGGCCATCTGCTTGGGATCCTGAGCGTGCGCGATGCCAGTGTTGAGTAGTACGCCATCGACCCCGAGTTCCATGGCAACCGTCACATCACTGGCGGTTCCCACACCCGCATCGACGATGACCGGATAGGTCGGGTCGTCCTGCTTGAGATATTCCAGACAGATGCGAATGTTGTTGGCATTGAGGATTCCCTGTCCCGAGCCGATCGGGCTTCCGGCCGGCATCACGCTTGTCGCTCCCGCTTCTTTGAGCCTGCGGGCCAGCATCGGGTCGTCGGTCGAGTAGCAGAGGACCTGAAACCCCTCGGACACGAGTTTCTCGGTTGCTTTGAGTGTTGCTACCGGGTCGGGCAGGAGGGTTTTGGTATCGCCGAGGACCTCGAGTTTGACCCAGTCGTAGCCGGGATTTTCGAGCCCTTCTAAAATTTCGCGGCCGAGGCGGGCGGTCCGAATCGCATCTTCTGCGTTAAAACAGCCCGCCGTGTTCGGCAACAGCGTATACCGCTGTGTATCGATGAAATCGAGAATGTTGTTGCCTGCCGCATCGATGAGCCGCTCGCGACGTACCGCGACGGTAATGCAGTCGCTTCCGGAGGTTGCAAGGCACTCCCGCATCAACTCGTAGCTGGCGTACTTGCCGGTTCCTACGAGCAGGCGACTGGTAAGCGTATGGCTACCGAGTTGCAGTGCTGCTACCTGGGGAGAAGATTCTAAAGTAACCGCGGGGCTCGTCATCGGTCAATCGGTTCCGTAAGGCGGGGCAATGCCGCATCATAGCAGAGTGGCATTGAGAGACAACCGGCGAGACTATCCGCCACCGACGAGGGTGACAATTTCCAATGCATCCCCTTCGCACAAGCGGTGTTCGGCGTGAAATTTTCGGGGAACCAGATCGCAGTTGACCTCCACGGCCACCTGACGAGGCTCAAGGTCTAACGTTGAGAGTACTCTCGCCACGGTCGCTTCGGAGGCTACCTCATGCGTCTGGCCGTTGATGAGAATGTTCATGGCTTGTCCTCTGCATCTTCAGGCGAGGTCGTCTCTTTTTCGCTAGATGGTATTTCGCGAAAAGTAAGTTGATCGAGTGGGATCAATTTACTGTAAAACTTCTGGTGCAGAGATCGGGCATTTGGCAGAGACTGCATGCCGTAGGCAACACATTTTCCGGAGTTGAGCTCCGTGACATAGATCACAGATCGGGCAAAACGTTTGCCCGCCTGAAAATTGAAAACGGCGCGACCGGTGGTCATCAGGTAGCGTGGATTTTTTCCAGCGGACGGGGCAAAATCTTTGGCGATGTTCCGGGTGTAAAAAACCTGAAACTTGTAGTTTCTTACATTGAGCACCGCCGCCCTGAGAAAACTCGTTTCGGGGTCCAGGAAGGCGACCAGTTCGACATCCTCATTGAGTTCCCCGGTGGCCAGGGCATGGTTGTTCTGCCCATGTGTGGCCGTGGCCTGCACGAGGATGGGGTTGCGGGAGAGTCGTCCGCCGAACAGCAGGCCAAGGACGATGCCCACAAGCAGCCCCAAGGAGATGCCCAGCAGCAGGCCCCTCTTGGACAACTTGAGAATATCGGATTTATATGCCATCGAGCTACTCTTTTCTCGAGTGAATGTTCGAACCGCCACCAAAATCCTACCCCGATCGGTGCCACACGACTAGAGAGAGGGTCTCTCTCCGCTCCCGCCGGTTCTCGTAGGAGCGACGTTTCTATTGGATGTCGCTGAGTGCTACGGGTGACCGCTGTTTGTCCGATTCGACGACAGCCGAAAGCACCCGCTGGACTTTGTAGGCATCGGCAAAATCAGCCAGGGGCACCACAGGCTCACCACCACCGATGACGGTAACCATGTCGGCGGCTTGATTGATAAAACTGTGTTCGTATCCGAGGATGTGGGCGGTTGGCCACCATGCTCCCGCATAGGGATGGTTGGCGTTACCGTTGGTGACGTTGATCGTACTCCAGCCCTGCAACTCCTCCGGCAAGGTTGCATCGTACCAATCGAGTTCGTTCATCCGCTCGAAGTTGAATCGGATGGCACCTTTGTCCCCGTGGATCTCCAGGCGGTTGGCATTCTTGTAACCGGTTGAAAGCCTCGTGGCCTCAAAGGTCGCCAGGGCACCGCTATCCATCCGTGCCACAAAGAGGACGATATCATCGACGGTGCTGGCGCCCTTCTTCTGGCTCGTTGCCGCGCCATGTCCAGATATTTCACCACCCCCTGCCTCAAGGATGACGCGTTCTTTGATGACCGTTTCCATGGCTGCCCCGATTACCTCGGTCACTTCATCGCCCGTGATGAAACGGGCGGTGTCGATCGTATGGGCACAGAGATCGCCAAGTGCTCCCGATCCTGCAACATCTCCCTCGAACCGCCACATCAGCGGGGTGTCGGGACCTGCCCAGTCCTGCAGGTAGCAGCCACGAATCTGGTAGATGCGGCCGAGCTTGCCACTCTTACAGAGTTGATGTGCCAGGGCAACGGCGGGGCAGCGGCGATAGTTGTACCAGACAAACGTCTTGCCGCTTGCCTTTTCGGCAGCTTCGACCATCTGCTTGGCATCGGCCAGCGTTCCGGCAAGCGGTTTTTCGCAGGCGACATGTTTGCCCGCCTCAAGGGCTGCGATGGTATGTTCGGCATGCACGTTGTTCGTCGTTACCACATCGACAAGATCGACTTCCGGATTGGTCACCGCCTCCTGCCAGTTTGTAGCACAGTGCTGCCAACCCCAGCGATCGGCAAACGCTTTGAGTTCCTCCTGGTTGCGGGCGGCAACGGTGTGCATGACAGGTTTGATCGGCAGGTCGAAAAATTTATCGACTTTCAAATAGGCGTTCGAATGTGCCCGTCCCATGAACTTGGTCCCGATCATGGCAATGTTGCATGTTCCTGCTGGCATCGTGCTGGACTCCTCTTTATCGATGGAATGTTGTCTTTGGTTGCAGTGGCAAAAGGTTGCCGGGAAAAAATCAGTAATTGACGTCGGTCCATTGTTGCGATTTATTGCTTTCGAGAATGGCGTCGCAAATCGCCATTTCCTTGTGCCCATCTTCAAAAGTACTCCAATCGGGCTCTGCAGGCATTTGCCCCGTCTCCACCGCACGGTAGACGTTGCGGAAGAGATTTTTCGGCCCATCGGGATATGCTTCCGGATGTCCTCCGGGATAGTGGGCGTATTCCCTGGCCGCTTCGTGCAGCAGCGAAGGATCTTTGACAAGAATTTCGTTCGGTTTTTCTCGATAGCCGATCCACATTTCGTTGGGACGTTCCTGATCCCACGCGATCGCGCGTCGGGACCCGTCGAGTTCGAAATAGAGGCGATTTTTGCGGCCAGCTGCTACCTGAGAGACGGTAAAGACACCATGTGCTCCTCCCGAAAGTTCCAGGAGCACCGAGGCGTAGTCTTCTGTAGCGATGTCCTGAGGCTCATAATCGCTCGGCGTCAGTTCTTTGCCTGCATAGGTCTCTATCTCTTTTTTCGGTTTCATGCGCGTCTTGTGGACCGTCCGCAGATCTGCCATCACCCGGGTGATGGTCTCTCCGGTAATGAACTGCAGCAAGTCGCACCAATGGCTACCGACATCCGCTACCGCACGACTCTCTCCAGATAGTTCTGGTTCCAGTCGCCAGTTCCAGTCGGTTGCCAGATAGAGCCAATCCTGTAAGTACGACCCGTGCAGGGCATACACATCCCCAAGCTCACCTTGCTGGACCATCTGTCGGGCATGTTGCACGAGGGGGTAGTACCGGTAGTTGAAATCAACAGCATGGATCAGGCCGGATGTTTTCGCCAACTCGACCAACTCTCGGCTCTCGGTCGATGTCATCGCTAGTGGCTTTTCACTGACGACATGTTTTCCGGAAGCCAGAATATCTTTGTTTACCTGGTAGTGCAGGTGATTTGGTGTGCAATTATGGACGACCTGAACATCCGGGTCGGCAAGCAACTGCCGATAATCTCCGTAAGCACGATCGATCGAGAGTGCCTCTGCCTTCAAGCGGGCCAGTTCCTCATTTGCTTCGGCGATCGCAATGAACTCAATATTTCCGAGCCGACGAGCTGCCTCGACGTGCGCCGGGCCGATGAATCCCGTGCCAATAATACCGGCTGCGATTTTTTCTGCCATGCGTTGATCACTCTCCTCTCCAGATGCGATTCTGCCTGGATGGTGGGGTCGGGGTGTACGGGAAGGAACTTCAAACAGGAAATTCTATCGATTGGGTGAGGACTCTAGCAACCGGCCAGCGTCGATTTTCTTAGATGCGACAGATGGTGCGCTACCGTACCGGTCGGAGAACCCCGTCATCGAGTTCCATTTGCCGCTGCATTCGCTCTGCCAATTGTGCGTTGTGGGTCGCTATGAGAAGAATGGTTTCTTGTTGTTGCTGGAGTTCCAGCATCAACTCGGTCACTTGTTGGCCGCTCGTGCGGTCGAGATTTCCCGTTGGCTCATCGGCGAGTACCAACAGCGGTTTTAGCAGCAGTGCGCGAGCGAGGGCTGTCCGCTGGCGTTCTCCGCCCGACAACTCCGCAGGTCGGTGATGCTCGCGGTCAGTAAGTCCGACGCGCTGGAGCAAATCGCGGCCCCGTTCCACCACAGCCGGTTCGAGGTGTCCCTTGGCAACCGCCGGCAAGAGGATGTTTTCCAGAACGCTGCATTGGCCGAGGAGATGGTGGTCCTGGAAGACGAATCCGATATTGTGATTTCTGAAATCTGCCAAATCGGGTTCATCAAGCAGAAATGGATCCTCTCCATCGAGGAAGATCGAACCGGAGGTGGGGACATCAAGCGTGCCGAGCAGGTGCAAGAGAGTACTCTTGCCAGACCCACTCGGGCCGCTGATGGCGAGATTCTCACCCCGCTTGAGTTCGAAACTAATTTCGCGGAGTACCTCAAGCGGTTCGCCCCGAGTGGCAAACGTCTTAAAAACTCTGTCAACGGCCAGTCCGGCTCGGGAAGATGCAGTCATGGCACTATTATAAAACTTTGTCTCTCAACCGCGATGCCCCGCATCTCAGTGGGAAGCAAGCAGAGCGAGGGTGCCGAGTCCATAAAATGTGTATTCGACGTCCTTGCCTTCATCCCAGGCCGCTCCGTGAAAGCCGCCCGACGCGTCGGCCATCCGCTGGGCATATGCGGCAAGGTCCGCTCGCTTGATGCGATCTTCACCTCCGAGGTCGGTCAGGGTCAGAAGCCCTGTAAAAGTACTCAGCAGGTCGGCGACGGGAATGCGCGTGTTTGCGCGGAAACCTCCTTCTGGAGTTTGCATGCCTGCAAAAAATAGGGAGGTCCGCTCACAAATATTCTCCGAAAGACAGCCGAGCATTCTCAGCCCGCCAATGGCGGCCGCCGTTGGGTTGGTCCCGCTCCGCCGCATCGGTGCAAATTCGACAAAACCCCCATCGGAGCGCTGTTGGGATTGCAAGAAAGCAGCAATCGTTTCAGGTTTCTCCAGAGGATGTTCGAGAAGCCCCAGGCATAAGAGGATCAAAAAAGTGTGGTAGGTGCTGCTCTGCCCACTCTCCGGACTCTTTGCATAACCGCCATCCTCCCGCCGGCAGCCCTCAAGGAGAGCGACGATCTGTTTTAGCCAACTCTCGGGGCAGGCCTTTAGAAGATGAATTCCCGAAAAGGTTTCGAGCATCTTCGTGCTGTAAAAAAGTGAAAGAATATCGACCAGCGCCATTTGGCGACCGGTCTGCACCTGTCGAATCTGCTCAGTTAGAAATTGTGCGGCCTGTTGGGCAATCGTGCCGTAGAGCTTTCCGGTAATTGCCAGTCCTCGCAGTGCAAAACTGGTGTAGTAGAGATCGCTGGCTTGGTCGCGACCTGCAAATCCACCATCTTCACGTTGGGCAGACTGAAAATAATCGACATGAATCTTTTGGAGTTCTTCCGGAAGCGTGCCGATACCGGTGGCAAGTCGCAGCGTCAAATCCTCCAGATAGTTCACCGCAGGTACTCGGCTTTCGGTTGCAGTGACGAGGGTCATGAAGGGGCCTTCGCTAGGAGATCGCGAACACTGCCGGGAATTTCAATGGCTTCTATCTTCTGGTCGTCTGCCAGACGGCAACAGACAGTTGTTGTTTGCCCGGTCGCTATCTGCGTTTGGTCCCGCTTGAAATCGAATTGATAGGTGACAGACCTCTGCCCGATTTCGGAAACGGTTACATTTACCAAGACCGTCTCGCCAAAATGTAAAGGTGCTTGATAATCACAACTGGCGGCAACTCGTGGGAAACTGATCGGCCCATCTTGGTCTTCTAAAAAAACATCCAGACCCAGTTCGCGGAGCATGGCGTGTTCCGCTTCTTCCATGTAGATGAAGAAGACTGAAAAATGCACCATGCCAGCGGCATCGGTGTCGCGAAATTCAATCCGCCGTGGATAGCAAAACGGCTTGGACATGGGCGAAGCCTCAAAGGCATGCCGGAACGGCCATGTGGTTTAGTCGCCCGTGTAAGGCATGAGGGCCATAAATCTGGCACGTTTAATAGCCTGCGATACAGCATGCTGGCTGACTGCCCCGCAACCACTTTTTCGGCGGCCTACAATGCGGCCATGTCGGTTGGTCAGTTTAGAAAGCAACTCCAGATCCTTGTAGTCGATGTGAAGCGGATGTGGCCGGTTTCCATCGATGAGGATCGGATCTTTTTTGGGAGTCTTCGGTTTGGCCTTAGCCCGCCGCGGTTGGCGATTTTGAGTAAATTTTGCCATGAAAGTTTTTGTTCGAAAAAAATGCTCGTGGGAAAACCAAACCGAGGTATTGGTATCCATGAATGTGAAGAACCCATTGTGTACGATCGGGCAGCATGCCGCAAGATACCCTTCAGTCCGCCTCGACCGGCAAAGCGTGTGCTCTCTGTGGGTCGAAAAATTTTCCCAAGGTATTTTCTGAAGGTGGTTTCGTCAGCAGGGAGACAATGATCATGGCAAGGAGCGAGGAGAGAAAAATGGTCGCTACAGGCATCGTTTCGTAGGTGGTCCCTCCGAAGCTGAGTTTGACCGCAAATTCACGATTCGCCCCCATATCGGATTGCCAGAAGAGCAGGCCCCAAACAACGATCGTAGTGACGATTGCCGCAAACGCGCCTGCTTTCGTCAGCCGTCGCCAGTAGAGGGCCGCAAAGACCAGTGGGAAGAGGCTGGCGAAACCACTGAAACACCAAACCCCCAGGCCGAAAACACCTCGCTGCGGAAAAAGACTCAAGCCATAGGTAATTGCGACGATTGCAACAATGAAAATGCGGGCCAACACGATTTGTCCTCGATCGCTCACTCGTGTGCGACCGTAATAATGTGTCACGATGTCATTGCTGAATATGGTTCCCAGGCAGAGAAATTGACTGTCGAGTGACGACATGATCGCGGCAAGAATTCCAGCGGTCAGCAACCCACCCAGTAGGGGCCCGGTCTGCGTCTTGACCAGGAATGGCAAGATGGCGTTCGGGTTGGAGGGGAGGGGCGGCTTTGCCGGGATCAGGCTCGAGGTCGCCCAGATGCCGATCAACACGCAAGGAACCCAGACGATCATGATAAAGATTGGATGGGCAACCACCGGCAACTTGAAACTCGAAGCCTTCTTGGCGGTGAGCCAGTGCTGGAATAGATGTGGGAACATACCTACCGAAAGTGGAATGAGCAGGTAGGTAAAGAATTTCATCTTGGACATATCGACTCGAGTTAACTTGTTTTCCGGTACCGCTGCAGTCACCTTACGGAGGTTTTCCAGTAGTGTCTCCTCTCCCCCCAGTTTTGTTGCAATGACATGGAAGGCGAGGATGCCGAGTACCATAAAGACGATTGTCTGGAATGCATTGGCCCAGGCGGTTCCCCGCATACCACCGAAAAAGACGTATGTGAGAACTACGAGACAAGTGATCAGCGAGCCGAGCCAATTCGGAATGCCTCCATGGGTGCCGGGGCTTCCGGTGGGAAACAAGTCCGGAAACGATCCTGAGGTCATGGTTTGGATTACGGTTCCACTGGCGATCACACCGATCAGCAGATAGGGAATCACAAGGCCTACAAGGATAGGAAACAGGAGCAGGCCGATCCGATCACTTTCGAGTCGGTCCCGGAAGAATTGGATTTGTGTCGTGTAGCCGTGGCGACGACCAAACGACCAGAGTTTGATCCCGATGAAGAAAAAACAGAGTGAATGGATGATGCCGCTCGAGGAAGCGAGCATGCCATAAACCCCGATTCCGACTTTGTAGGCTTCGCCAGAGGACCCCACCAGGGCAAAGGCAGTCATGGTTGTCCCAAAGAGGGACATCAGCAGCAGAAAGGGACCGATAGAATGGCTCGCCAACAAATAATCGCTTTTGGTACCCTTAAACATCCTGCCCGCAGCCATACCAAGACCGAGTAGCAGGAGCAGGTAAACCCCGATAATGGTCAATTCGCCGAATCGTTCAACCATTATTTGCCACTCTCTATTTCGCTGGAGGCAACTTCAGGCGAGTCGAGTTCGGTAGGCCAAATGAGATGGATGGCCAGGAACCAGGTGATTGCGGCTGCCAGCGAAATACCGGCCTGATAGAGCAGGCCAATCGGCATGAAACCGAACACAAGCGTTCCATTGTCCCAGAGCCAGTTGTCCTGGTGGGCAATGAGCAGCAGAACGACAAGGGCCCAGATGAAGTACCGTTTCATGGCAACAACAAATTCGGCGGTTGAGAGAGTTGGGGGAGTGCAGTCCTGCAATAGATTATTTTGCCGGAGGCCTTGAGTACAAGGGGGATCAATATGCGCTGGACCGCATTTCTGTAGAGACAAAATCTGTAGAGACAAAAAAAGCCCGGCCCTTTTGGAAGGGCCGGGCTTTGTTGAGTATTTTTTATATCAAGAACCGGGAGGAGTGTGCAACCTCACGGTGCTTAACTTCCTGAAGGCTCATCTTTAAAGGCTTCGTAGATGCCGACCACTGCTCCGGCAACGATGGCAGTCACGACCGCAGTGGTAAGCCATCCACGACTGGTCAACTGTCCGCGGACGGTTGGAGTGGTATCTACGAGAACGGCCTGATGGGCCGAAGGAGGGGCAGTATTTGCAGCCCAGGTTCGCACGGTTGTGCTCGCATCGCCAATTTGAAGGACCGTAAGCCCAGCTTTTACGTTGGTGAATACAAACCGGCCCTGCTCGTCGGTAACCGTCTCGGTGATCGCTTTCTGCTTTGGATTGGAGAGAGAGATCTTTGTCCCGACAGCAGCCTTGCCATTGGTATCCACAGCTTGACCGTGCAACTCATTCTGGCCGTGCAGTGCGATATCGAGAATTTTTGGATGGATATAGTTGACTGGCGTTGCAGCGATGAGTTGGATCGGTGTACCCAAGACCATCATCGCAAGTGCGAGACCAGCAACGGTTATTGACAATTTTTTGGTTCTCATAAGTACACGCTTCTCCCAAAAAACGACTATGTCTATGTGATTGCAGTCAAAATGTAGACCTAGACTCGTTGTAGAACCTAGCTACACAACCTTCTATCGGTGCCTATGGGCGATAAGTAAAATACGATTCAGATCATCCGAAGGCCTTACCAGAACAGTAAACCTGGCGTAGCCATCATATTTTCCCACAAGCGTTTGGCGGCGGATCGTACACTCACCCATGCGACCAGGTCAAGGTTACTATGGTTAAAGATTCCTGGTTCGAAATGGTTACCACCGGCGAGGTTATAGAATTCTCTGGTGGTTTTCAGATTTTTTCTGATAGCACTGCTTCTGCGATCCAGGGGTCCATATCCTGAAAGATGCGATTCGCTTCGGGATGAAAGATGCGACCGATGAGCAGATCGGTCAAGTTGCCTAGATGTTCGGGATGGGCCTTGATGAATTTTCCGAAGCTGAAGCCATCGGTGTAAAAAGCAGCGATCAGTTTTCGGACCAGATTTGCCGCAGCATCGAATTGCTCGGCCCAACTGCCAAGTTGATTTGCAGAAGTGTCATTCTGGCGAAGACCTTCAATCACGCAATCGGCGGCAAGTTCTGCCGTCTTGAGAGCAAAATAGACGCCCGATGAGTATACCGGGTCGATAAAGCCATAGGCGTCGCCGACCAATACCCAGCCATCCCCCGCTGCCTGACTGGCTTTATACGAAAATTCGCGAGCCACATGAAAATCTTCGCTTCTGCAAGCTGCTACGAGTCGCTCCGAGAGGGCAGGGCAACGACGGAGTTCCTCCTCGAAGATTGTTGCCGGTTTACCTCGTCCTTTGAATAGGTAATCGCTGTTGCCGACGACCCCGATGCTCGTAATGTCTCCAGAAAGCGGAATGAACCAGAACCATGCTTGCTTGTTTTCCGTCAGTAAGATGATCGTGGCGCCCGCATCGATTCCAGGATCCCGCTCAGCTCCCTGGTAGTATGTCCAGATCGAGCTTTTCCGCATGTTTGGGTCTTCGTTCCGAATTCCCAGGCGGTGGGCGATGAGAGACTGTTGCCCCGTCGCGTCGATGACTACCGAAGAATCAATTTCCTCGTGGGTTCCTTCTGGCGAGACAATCCGAACGCCACAGGCCCGCGAGGAATTGTTTTCAAACAACACCTCGACGACCCGGGTTTCGTCGCGACAGTCGGCACCTTTGGCTGCCGCGTTCTTAAAGAGCATATGGTCGAATTCGTCCCGAAAGACCTGCCAGGTTTGCGAGCACTCGCGCGGATCATGTTGCTGAAAATAAAAGGGTGTCGATGCCTGCCCTTTAGGGCTCACGAACTGGACACTTTGTTTTATTGGATGACTGCTTGCTTTGAGTTGGTCCAGGACCCCGAGGCGTTTCAACGGCCAGTAAGTTTCGGGCATGAGCGATTCACCTATGTGAAAACGCGGCATTTTTTCGCGCTCCAGCAGCAGGGTTTTGAAACCTGCTTCTGCCACCAGCGTAGCGGCTGCTGAGCCTGCCGGGCCGGCACCAAGAACGACACAGTCAAAGGAGTCAGGCATTGGTAAGGTGTTCCAACGGATTAATGAAACCGCGACAACTCTATTTTAGGGACAATTGTTTTATCTGACCAGTAAACGATCAACGCACGGGCGCGACAATTTCAACCACATCGACCGCTCGCAGGCCGTCCAGATCAATGGTAGCGGTACGGCCAAAGGTGCTTTCCCCCTTCTGGCATTTGAAAGCTTGCCTCAAATCCTCACCGGGAACGATTTTCCAGAGTTGGTCGAGATGAACGGCCCGCAGTACGTTGTGTCGTACAAGGATGCGGCCCAAAGGCCGCGTCTGCTGTTCGATTTCGTTCCGAACCGCCTCAGAGAGGAGAGCCATGTTGACCCGCACAATGCCGAATTGTACGACTGCGCGATCACTTTGACGGCGGAGGAGAATTTTACGGGCATAATCATCCCCGGTCGCAGTTACATTGAGAACTTCTACATCGACAATGCTTTCGTGGTGTGCCTCCATGGCTACGGTCATGTGCTCTTCATGACAAAGCAATCGCCGGTATGTCTCAGGCATCTCGGACGCTGTTATCGAAGTGATCTCTCCGAATGAAGTAGCGTCGTTGTAGAAGAGGGATACCAGAGCAGAAAGATCAGGTTTGTGGAATTGCGTTGGCACTTATCTCAATGACCGGTGTTTCGGGAAGGGTGGGGTTGCCTCGATATAAAACGGTATCAATCAGATAGTACAACAGACGACGGAAACTCTCCGGTCGAATGTTCTCGGCAATGTCTTCGGCTCGCTGTTGGTATTTATCGACCAATTGTGCGGCCTTATGGAAAACATCTGCCTCGCGATACAACTCGCTGACGCGAGCCACAAGTATCTCGGTCGGCGGGCCGTTTTCGAAGAGATCCAAGAACTCCTTTTGTTCATCGGTCGGCAATGATTCCAATGCCAGTGCCCAAAGCAGGGTGGGCCGTTTACCAAGCACATCAGTGCCAGCGGTCAACTTGTTGTCGGCATCACCCGTCCAGTCCTTCAAATCATTAAGTATTTGAAATGCAATTCCAAGGTGCTGGGCAAATTGCTTGATCGGTTTTTTGTACTGGTCGAGAGAGCTTGCAAGTCTCAGTCCCGCAAGCAGTGCGGCTTCAAAAGCGGGCGCGGTTTTCAAAGCATATATTTTTAAGACATCAATCGGTTGGAGTAATCGCCGCCGCCCATCACGCCACATCAGTTCGGCTCCCTGGCCTTCGGAGAGACGCATGTGGGCGTCGGACAGGACATCCAGAATTTCAGCAGCAACCTGATGGCCCAAATGTTCTGCATCTTGACTAACGAGCCGATAGCCGAGTCCAATCAGGTAATCACCAACATTGATCGCCGTTGGCGTACCATGTTGACGATGCAGGGTTTCCACACCGTAGCGGTAGAGGTCATCATCTTCGATGTCGTCATGGACAAGTGATGCTTTATGAAATGTTTCGATTGACATTGCCGTGCGGCGTACGGCATCGGAAAACTGATCGCAATAGCTGGCCCCATCCGGCAGTGTGGCACGCCCTTGCTGCAACGCGTCGTAGGTTGCCAGAGTGATGAATGGCCGGGAATGTTTGCCGCCACGAGTGAGAAAATCGTAGGCGATTGCTTCGGTACAGGCGACCGGATCGATGTTTGTCGTGCCCTGGCCATTGACATCTTCTAAACGGGGGCCTGCACGCAGACGGGGCGCAAGTCTTTCTAATTGTTCAACATTGAAAAGTTTTCCCGCGGCTCTGATCAAGTGCAAGTAGCTGCGGGTCTGAATCTTTGGTTGTGGCTTCTCCGTCAGAATCATTTCTGCCAGCCAGTCTTCGTCCATGGATGTGTTACGACAGTCATTGGAATGGAGTGGCACTGCCATACAGGGAATGCCGGCAAGCAGTACCTTGTCGATCGCCTTTTCCAACACATTCAGACAGGCAACGCCTACAATCGCATCGACATAACCGCCCACGATGATTTTCATCACGAGTGGAGAGCCTTCCGCGATGAGAACCTTGTAGCCGAGATCCTCAGCTTTGGCTCGGAAATCGGCGATGCTACAGGCACCACATGTACTACAGTCGAGACCAAGTTCGTCGTATTCAGCAGGACAGCCTTGAGCATGCTTCAGACAATGGGGCAGCAGCAACAGTCGACGGGAAAAAGGAGTCGCTGCCACCTGGTCCCGCCAGAATTCGGATGAAAGCACCACCATTGTCCAACCGACGTACCCTTCCGGCTCTCCCAGCTGAGCGAGGATGTCTCGTGCGATGGTTTCCAATTCTTCTTTGGAAAGCAGGTTCGACCTGTCAAGTTGGTCGACAGCTCTCAGGCAGCATTCCCGAATCCGTTCGCGCAACTTGCGCGTTTTGGGGACTTGCTTGAGGTGGCTCGTTTTGCGTCGACCCGGTTGTTTTTGGGGGACCGCGGGGTCCGATTCACTTGAGGACAGTACCAAGATTTCGCTCGTTTCTTAGGTGGGAGCCGCATCGGAAATGCGATCGCGGGCAGTGCCGTATTGGGGTTCGAGATGTGGTGAAAAAGCTTGGATGGCACGCGCTAGTGCGGAGGTAGCAAAAACCAATGGATACAACCTCTCATAATACCAAAGCTTCGCAAAGTACAAACCGATCGGTGAGGCGATCTCGTGGGAATTACGTTCAATTGCATCGGTCAGCCATGCAAGTCCTTTGTGAACCATATGTTGCACAGATGGGTCGCTATCAAACTCAGGATGGCTCAAGAGAGCTTCGATTGCCAATGCCGTTTCTTCGATGCTGGAAGAACGGTGTGGGGATCCTTTGGTGATGTGCCGCCCGCTCCCTCCCCAGCCGCCTCCGATGTCCTGTGCAGCCAAGAGCCACTTAAAACCACTCAAGGCCTGCTCGCTTTGTACTTTTCCTATATCGCGGTAGGCCATCAAAACTCGGGCGGTACCGTAGAAAGGGTTGGTTTGATCCTGCTGGGATTCATTGCCAAACCAGAGTGGAACCCAACTGCCATCGTCACATTGCGCCAGCTTCAGAAATTCGAGCCCGCGTTCAATCGCTGTGAGAATGTTCCTCGCTCGTAGCTCACGATCTAGAGTCGGCCGGCCTTCTATGGAATCAAAATGTTTGTACCAAGCATAAAGAGCACGAATTGCATGAGCCGTCAAATCGCTGCCACTGCGATCGAAAGGAAGTTTGCCCCAGCCCCGACAGAAAGTGGGCCACCCCCCATCATCATTTTGTACATTAAGAAGCCAATCAATACCCGCAGTAACAGCCGTAGAAATTTGTTCACTCATCGGTGTCCCTTTGAGAGAAACGTGGCGACGGCCGATCGCCGAGAGCGCCAGCAATACTCCAGCTGTGTCATCTGCATCCGGCACGCCACCGCTCAGATCGGTCCAAGCCCAACCACCCGGGGAAGCCCCTGTATAGGGGTGCTTTTGCAAGTGCTGCTGCTTTAGCAACCATTCTTCACAATCAAGTTCATCGAGGTTTTCACCGTCCACGGCCAATGCGTTGACACTGAGACTCGTCACCCAGACCGACAAATTAGAATCGATCGGCCAACTGCCATCTGTACGGACCGAATGCATGAGAAACCGCAATGCCGCTTTGACGATGGGGTGATCTGCATATCCAGCAGATGCCAGGCCCATAGCAATAAAACTGGTAAGTGGCACAGCTTCAAGAAAACCGCCACTTGCCGGTTGCATCGTTTCAATACGTTGTATTGCTCTGTCAGCCAATTTTTTTCGCAGGTATCTGAAAATCGGATTGAGGGGAGGGGCATGGGAAAAACGGACTATCCCAATTGCCACAAGAGCAGGAATGGCATAACTGACAACCGGGAGCCGCAAGAGGCGATGGGTCCATTGTGGCAGGCACGACAATTCAAACGGTAAGGCAGGAACCCGGCGCCACGGAATTAAACCGGCCAATGCGCAGTTGGCGAGGATTGGAACAGCAAATGTTTTGTCTCGGCCGTAGCGATGTCGCAATCCACGAATACCTCCGTGTTGACGGATATATTCATCTGCCCTCGGTAGCATGTTTTCCGGATGCGCGGGTACTCCAGTCATTTGGAACGCGGCGCGGATTAGCATGGTGGCGGCAATATTCGATTTGCTTCGATCGGTATCTCCCCAGCCTCCATCTTCATTCTGCTGTGTGGCCAGATGATGGAGGCCCGCCAATATTAACAGGCGAATTTTTGCCGCCGCATCTTCATCGAGACATTTTTTTCGCTGCATTTCTTGTTCGCAAGTTACCAATGCGCTGATCGCCGTTGCCGTAGCGAGCGCAGAACTGGAAAGCTCGCCTTTCCAGTGACCCGGCGGCGCGCAGGCCGAGAGAAGATCGGCCCGTACTGTCTTGTACGCGTTAAGAAGTCTTTCGACCATGTATGCCAGTGGTGCTATAGAAAGTGGCGACTCTGTTTGTCTTGTCTGTCGTGAGGAAGAAGGCTCCACCAGTCGAGTTATCCACTGTAAACACTCGCCTGAGCACTGTCGAGATAGTAGGGCAAGGATCCCTGACGATACGGTTTTCTCCCGGTATAATTGGGATAGTTTGCCAAGTCGGCTCATCATTCGACACTGTCGTTTACCTCAGACCGCAACCAACGGGATTCTTAGACGCGATGTATCTACGGATGGCCAAACGTGTACTCTTTGAGACCAACAAGCGCCTGCTGTGGAAATTTATCTGGAACATGGGATTCAAGGGGATCTGCTCCGTCGAACGATTCAAACGTCGACTCAGACGGGGTGAGTATTTCCCCCCCTTTCTTTACCTTTCTATCGTCAATAGTTGTAACTTGCGGTGCCAGGGTTGCTGGGCTGATGTCACGGCCCCCCAACAAGCGATGGATGTGGAATCGGTCGATCGTGTGATTCGTGAGGCCAAAGTACTCGGCAACAGTTTTTTCGGTATTCTCGGTGGCGAGCCATTTATGCATCCGGAACTGTTGACCATTTTAGCACGCCATCCGGATGCCTACTTCCAGGTGTTCACCAATGGGCATTTTATGACTGATGAAGTAGCCCAACAGCTGCGACGATTGGGCAACGTGACACCGCTAATCAGTATTGAGGGTAATGAGATTATCAGTGATGAGCGTCGTGGCCGTGATGGGGTTTTCAATAAAACGATGCAGGGACTCCGAAAAAGCGTTGAGCACAAATTATTGACTGGTGTAGCAACGAGTGTTTGCCAGACTAATTTCGATGACCTCGTCAATGGAGAGTGGGTGGACCGACTGATCGATCTTGGGGTCATGTATGTATGGTTTCATACCTATCGTCCGGTGGGCCCCGATGCCGAGCCCGCTCTGGCACTCTCAAGAGAACAGCAGCGGCGTCTGCGCCAGTTTGTTGTCGATACGCGCGCGGAGAAGCCGATCGGTGTGGTCGATGCCTACTACAATCATGACGGTGTGGCACTCTGCCCAGCAGCGACTGGCATTAGCCACCACATTAGCCCTTGGGGAGATATTGAGCCTTGTCCTATTGTACAGTTTGCCGCCGAGTCCATTCATGATTCAAAGTCGCTCTGGGATACTTTTACAGGGTCGGAATTTCTTAGTGACTTTCGCAGTCTGGCGACCTCTTCAACGAGGGGTTGTATCATTCTTGAGCGGCCTGAATTGGTAGAGCAGCTTGTCCAAAAGCATGGGGCGCGGGATAGCACGGCGAGAAAAACTGTATCCGAAGAATTAGCAGCTATGCAACCACGCACTTCCCAATGGGATGAAGGGAATGAAATACCGGAAAGAAATTTCTTTTACCGATTTGCTAAGAAACATTGGTTCAACGATTTTGGTGCCTACCGAAACGGGTTGCCGCTTCGTGTGAAGCCGCCAGATTCGTTGGTGCCACCATCTTCTCTGGATCCTGCGGTTCACCAAACGCGAGAAAGTGTTTCGTGACGCAGAGAGGGCCGGCGAAAATAACGTGTCGCACGCCGGATTGTGGTTTAGAGATACTGTCGTCTAGAGATACTGTCGTTTAGAGATCTATTTGATCGAGTTGGTCCATCAAATGATCGAGATCGTCCTTTTCCGTTGTATGTTGTGCCGGTTGCTCTCCGTCCCGATCGGTACCCATTTCGGCCATAGCGTTTCCGGTCCCATTTCGTCCGACCACTTCTCGCCCGGTCAACATCAATTCCTCATCGCGTTCTCGAATGGCAAGGTCCATGGCATCCACAGGTTCCATGGCGCCAAAGAGTTTGGAAAGATCAATCTTTAAGTCGTCCGCTGTTTTTTGGCTTCCGGCGATTGCGGGCGTTTTGTGTTGCGGAAAAAGAATTGCATTTTCGGGGCACACGCGAGCACAAGCAGGGCAGCCTTTACGACAATCGTCCGGTTGTTCCACCAGGATCATCTCAGTGCGATCGACGCCGTAGACCCCGAACAGGCAAAAGTCAATGCATTCCATACAATTGGTGCAGCGACTCATATCGATCACCGGATACCACCGCCGCTTGGTCTCTTCTTTGATGATCACCGGTTTTCCAGGAGCTTTCCCATTGCTCTTGGGAATCCTGCTCGAGGACGCATCTCCGGTGATATTTCCGAGGGCAGGTTCGATGATGGTAATCTTCGCCTCTTCTGAAATCCGTCTGATTTCCTGTAGATACACCTTCGCCTCTTTGCGGAGCCGTAGATCGAGACAGTAAATCTTTCGTAGCGGGATTTTTAGCGAGTCGATGAGGTGGGGGGCATCCTCTCCATGATTGTCTGTTGGTATTTCGTCCGCTTTTTCACCCTCGGCCTGCTCTGTCAGAAGTGTCAAGCCTTCCTGACCCTGGATCGCATTGCGTGCGAGGGTCCATCGTGCCGCCCGGGGGTACATCCAACTCAGGACGATCATGTCGCCCGCAATCCCCTGTAGGCAGAGCATACCCGGCCCGTCAGCACTCAGGTCGTATAGGTGTGAAACGACGACCACCTCAAGTGACGGTTCACAGAGCAGTTGGGAGACAATCTCTTCCTCGAGTTTTTTCTTGGCCGGGTGACGGCTCTGGCCCTGGGCGAGGACGACTGTAATGCGATGAGCCATGGCAGCAGAGGGGCTAGTGGGTGCGAAAGTTGCAGGAAAACAACAACCATCGTAATTGTTTTTCGCGCGATTACAACAGTCTGTGGACTACTCGTTCAACTGCCCCTTAATGGTTTTCTGGGTCACTTCCCAGACGGCGTTCAGGTGCTGCAGATAATCGGATGCCTCGAGAAGTGGCTCGCTATCAGCTGCGATTTCAAACAGCCATCCCGCGCCGTATTTGTCGACGTTGATTGCCGATGGGTCCTTGAGTAGGTCACTGTTAATGCGAAGAATTTTTCCGGTGAGCGGTGCATGAAGCGAACTCTCAGCTTTGCTGCTTTCGATGTCGCCAATCTGCATGCCTTCACGGACATCCATGCCCGCAGAGATGTCCCAATCGAGAAAATAGACATCTTGCAACAACCGCACAGCGTACGCCGCAAAGCCAAACCGCCAGCCCTCTTCACGCTCCAACGCCCACATGTGATTTTTTGCATAGAGTCGATCGATCGGAAAAACCGCTTCGAAGGTACCCATCTGGAACACGAGGCTCATGTATATCGGACCCCCTGGTGCTTTTTTTCAAAGAAGGCAGGTAGCAGAGAGTCGACACGTAGCAGTCCCTGACGGGTCAGGCGGATCTTCTCGGCATCGGTTTCTACAAAACCATCCTGAACATAACTTGTCCAGACCGACTGCCACTGTGCAAAGATGTCTGTCTGGTATTTGTTTTGAAAATATGCGATGTCGAGTTGGCCGGTTTTTAACTGGAGAATCATTTCCCGGATCAGTGCCTGATTTTGTGTCGGACGCAGTGCTCGGTTCAGTGGCAGATTGCCCGAAGATAGATCATCGATATAATCCTGCCACTCCGGTTTGTTTTGATAGTGAACACCCGAGACGTGGCCAAAACTGGCAATGCCGGTGGCCAGAAGATCGCTCCCTTGCCAGACGTTATCGCGATAACTGAAATTGACCTTGCGCTCATCTCGAACCATCGTGTATGCAGTCGATATGCTGTAGCCTGCATTTGCCAATGCGTCAAAGGCGTGATCGACCCACTGTCGTTTTGTCGCCCAATCGGCAACCGGCATCTCAATCCGGTGTTCGAGGATGTCCTGCGAGTAGACCGTATTGAACGGTAGTTCCATCTGGTAGATCGTGACGCTGTCCGGGGCAAGCTTGATCGAACGCTGCACCGAGTCTCGCCAGGTTGCTTCCGTTTCACCCACCATGCCCGCAATCAGGTCGATATTGATGTTGTCGAAATCGGCCTGCTCGATCCACTCCCAGGACTTGTAGATTTCGGTGGAAAGGTGCGCGCGACCATTCTCTTGAAGTACCCGATCGTTAAAATTTTCAACTCCAAGACTCAGTCTCGTTATTCCCAATTTCTTCAAAGTCTGGATTTTGGATTGGGAGAGTGTCCCCGGTTCGCATTCAAAAGTGACCTCTTCCGCCTCGTCCCATCGGACATGTTGACGGAGGCGATCGACAAGTCGCACCAGTTGTTTGCTGCTGAGAAACGAAGGTGTTCCCCCTCCAAAATAGACAAAACGAAAAGGACGATCTCCTGTCACCGGGAGTTGGCTTAACAGTTCGATTTCCTTAGAGAGGGCCGAAAGATATTCTTCGATTTGTCCACTTTGTTTCCCGGTGATTACTTTGTAGTAACAAAATTTGCATCGCTTGCGACAAAATGGAATGTGCAGGTAGAGTCCTAGCGGTACATCGGCCGGTGGTGCTTGCATGGCCGCCTCAAGAACCGGAATGCTCTCGACTTGCCATTGCGAAAAGGGCGGATAGTTGGAGATGAAATAACTTCCAACTTCGGTTTCTGTCGCTTCTCTCGACATGAGGTGGGTCTGTCTGTTCGGGGAATGAAAAAGCAGCCGGTCTGTCTTCTATTCGGTCTGTTTGTCGCCGAAACAGTATAAGACACCCGCTTCGTTGCCGATGACCAAACGCCCTTGGGCAACCGCAGGCGAGGCGCTGAAGGGAGCACCCCCATCGTACGACCAGACTTTTTCTCCAGTTTTTAAATCAAGTCCGTAGATGCGACCATCTGCCGATCCTACAAAGACACGATCATCGACAATAACCGGTGAAGAATCGATGCGACCTTTTGTGGGAAACGACCAATTTCTTTTGCCCGTGGCGTCAATGAGTTCTACAAGTTTGTTGCGCCCGCCGATCACCACCCCACGGTCGCTTACTGCGGGGCTCGATCGATACGAAGTACGCCGCTTGGAATTTTGATATTTCCAGATGATTTTCGGCTTCTTCCAATCAACATCAAAGAGCGTCGCTCCCTCAGTGCCAAAATAGACGTTTGGTCCCACCACCGCGGGTGTTGAAAGTGTGGGATCTCCAATCTCCACCGTTTCCACCGTGGAGCCGGTTTCGACATCAATGACATGTAATTTGCCGTCGCAGCCACATATGAAAACGTACTGTTCACCTAAAGTCGGTGTGCATTGGATGCCACCACTTGCTTCGATGGTATATTTCCAAATGATCGATCCATCACTCATGCGAAAACGGTAAAGGCTCCCATCTTGCGATCCAATGAGCACACTTTCTTTGTAGAAGTTGGGACTGGAGTTGATTTCTGCTTCTGTTTCTTGTTTCCAGATCAGATTGCCCGTTGTTGCATCGAGGCAATAAAAAACCCCATCACTATCACCTGCAAAGACACGGTTGTTGCGTACTGCCGCGGAGCCAAGAAACCCGATGTCGACTTCATAACTCCACTTCTTGTGACCGGTCTCAAGCTCAATGGCATAAAAATGTTTGTCGGCATCGCCGATATAGATCGTGCCATCTACGATCGCGGCAGTGGCAGCAAAGAAACTCTCTTCGGCGCGAAATTCCCAGAGCAGTTGCAGATTCTCAGGCAACGTTGAGGTTGCAACGCCGGTCCCGGCAGGGTTGCCGCGAAAGAGAGGCCAGTCGTTGTTCGTCGTGCTATGTGGGTCTTCCTCGCCAGCATGGAGTTGGCAGACAGTCGGAATCATTGCCTGGAAAAAGATCCAGGCAATAAACAATAGCGACAAACGGTGCGGCAAAGAAGCACGTTGAACCAAGTTCATAGTCCGGTCCTTAGAGAGCGGCCCGATAAAGATCTTGGAGATCTGTCACATGTACTTTACGGGGATTGAAGGTCCCAGTCCACTGTTGCGCCGCCGCCGCAGCCAGTTCGTCCAGTGCAGCCGGATCGATGTCGCACTGTGTCAGACGACTTTTAAGGCCCGCTCGTTCAATCAGCAGCGAGACAAAATCGGCCAGTCCACCCGCTCCGGCGCCCGCTGGCGGACAATGTTCCAAAGGCTGTGCGCTCGCCAGGATCTCCTCGTACCAGAGTCCGGCAACAGTCGCATTGTAGCGGATGACGTGAGGAAGCATGATGGCCACGGCTTGACCATGGACGATACCGTAGTTGGCAGTTAGTGGATTGGCCAGAGCGTGGACAGCACCCAACATCGAGTTTTCAATTGCTGTGCCGGCAAGACAGGCACCGAGTTGCATTCCACCGCGCGCCTGCAGATCGGTTGGTTCATCAATGACCTTTAGATAGTTGCTCGCGAGCAATCTCCACGCTTCTCGACTGTAGGCGAGCGATACCGGATTCCGACGCGTCGTGACGTAGGTCTCCAGGGCATGTGCGACCGCATCAATTCCAGTCAGGGCGGTCAGCAAAGCTGGTTGAGTTTGGGTCAGCTTGGAATCGAGTAGGGCAATACGAAATGCCGCACGGCGATCACCACAAGCCATTTTTTCATGCGTCTGAGAATCGGAGATGAGTGCAAAACTCTGTGCCTCACTCCCGGTGCCTGCTGTGGTGGGGACCGCAATCATCGGCAACATGTCCCGGGTTGCTTTCCCGATCCCCCGGTAATCCTGCATTTTGCCACCACAGGAAAACAGGAAGTTGATGCCCTTGGCGCAATCCATGGAACTGCCGCCCCCCAACCCCACGATCAAGTCGGGCTCAAAACACCCGGCGACGACGAGTCCCGCTTCCACATCTTCCGTCGTTGGATTTTCGTGGACACCGACAAAGAGTTCTGTTTTTAGTCCCTCCTTCTGCAAGGCCTCCAGTCCGCGAGGGGCATGCCCCGCAGCGACAATTCCAGGATCGCTGACGACCAAAACCCGTTCGCCCCCTAAACCGACTGCCAGAGATCCGAGGTCATCGATTCGATCGATACCAAAAGCAATACGCGTTTGAGGGTACACATCAAAGGGATTCATGAGGTCGATGTTTCCGCCTTTTTGTTGCCCTCGCCCGGCAAAGATGTGTTTGCCTGGTCTGTGGTCTGCAGGGCACGGGCACGATAAAGGAAATCGACGATATTTCCCTCATGGGGTTGTAGCCAATCCAACTGGGTCGTTTTGATGGGCCCTAAGTTCAACCGATCGATATGTGTGGCATCTGTGAGTTGTCGCTGCAAGCCACTCGCACGGGTGAGTCCGCTTGCTACGAGAGTGCGCCCCATCGACGCGATCATTTTGTCTTCCGGACACTCGACCACCGCGACAAACGGGAACATGTATTCTTTGCTGGCAATGCTGCATGTCGCACTGTTACAGTGGACGACCGTGGGCTTTAGATAGGCATGTTCGGGGTGTTGCACCAGTCGGGGACCGAAGGACTCGGTCAGGTGTTCGACCCCGGATTCTTGGAGGTCCGCTTCGATCGTGTTCCAGATCGCAGTAGCCATGTCAGGATTTGTGAAGGCCGCCAGTTGTGCCGCTTCATCTTCCGGAGGAAGGGCTTCGATCGGGCCGATTCGTTCGGCGATCGCCTCGGCAATATCGTGGGTGTGGCGGGAGGCCCAGATCCCCGAGGCGTTGATGCAACTCCGCCCACTGTTGGCGAGTACACTTTCCACCATGAGGTCGAGATAGTCTTCCCAGTCATCCACAAGATCATCTCCGAGAAGGATTTTACTGTAGCCGGGGCCGTGGACCTGAACTTTGGGATTTCCCTGGTACTGCTCAATCGTCGGTTCGCCGCCGAAGATCATACAGCGGTTGCAATCAGAGACGACTGCCGAACCGATATCTGCACCTTCTCCGGGATAGATCGAGAACGCCTCGGAAGGGATCCCTGCTTCCACGAAGGCAGACATCATCCGATAAGGAGTCCACGGTTCCAGGGAGCCCGGTTTAAGAACCAATCCGATCTGCAGAGGAATGACGGGGAGCCAAAGCGTATGGACTCCGGGTGAATTTGATGGCAGCACGAGCCCGAGAACGGGACTTTGTGCCTGATAGCTGACGGTGACGCCACGCTCTTCAGTTCCATAGCCGTGGCTGAGGATGTTCAGGTCCAATCCCCGCGTGAGTGCATCGAGTAATCTATCCATATGTCGGAGCACATAGTAATTTTTTTCCATATTGCTGCGACACATATGTTCGGGAAGACCGGTGGTCGCCGACTGGGCACGAGCGAACTCAGCGGGGGTCTGGGTGCCATCGCCCATCGGCAGTGTGCCATCGCGGAAGAGTGTTGCGGCCTGTTGGACCTTTTGAATCAATTCTGCACAAGGAATACTCCGAAGGGCCTCTCGGGCTGCTGTCGCCTTGCGCAAATCGCGTTTCAGCAGTCCCGCCCCCGCCTGACTGATTTGCGCAATCGTCTCACCGCTGATGAAATGTCGAATTTCACGAGACTCGAGAGACTCGTACGGTTTTCCCCAGCGAATAATAGGTAGCTTGAGCATGGTTGGCTATTCGGGTCTCAGAAGGCACAAAAGTGAAACGGATGACGGCCCATTTCTTTCAATACACTCCAACGGTTGTTGCATCGGTCAGTTTTCGAAATGGCCGTACGCCACTGACACCATCCCAGGGATATTTCTCGTAGGGCGGTTCCCGTTCGCCCTCGTCGCGTTCTAAAAACCCGGGAACAAAAAACTCTTTCGTCAATGTGGTCAGTCGCACACGACCGGTTTCTCCGTAGGCAACGATGCGGTCGCTCTCGTCAAAATCAACAACTTCCAGAACCGCGCGAGGTTGCGGCGCGTAATAGGCAATTTTGTAGCCATCTTCTGCTCGGACCGGGCGAGAGCAGGCGAGGCCCATGAGTGTATTGCCGTAGGTCGGTGTCATGTAGATGCCGCCCTCGGAAGGGCTGCCGCCGAGTAATTCCTCCGTAGCAAAACGGGTCCATTGCGGTGTGAATTCAGTTCCACCGGAAAAGATGCCCGTAATGCCCGCTTCCGCAATGCTGCTCCCTTGCTCCTCAAGACCCAATGCCAGCGCTTCAAGCAGTTTAGGGGTCGCAAAAAGACAGCGAATGTCGTGGCCTGCTCCGAGAATGGTAATTGCCTGATCAATGCAATGTTTTTTGTATTCTTCAAGATGATCCATCCATCCCTTTTTGATCAATTTGATGACCCAACGCGGATCAAGATCGATGCAGAAGCAGATCCCACCACGGAATTGGCAGAGGTGTTCGACCGCGAGCCGTAGCCGTCGCGGTCCTGAAGGACCTAGCATGAGCCAATTGCTCCCGGGTGGGAAATATTCATCGGGGAGTGTTTTGCTGAAGAGTTCGTAATCGATGCGAAAATCATCAATGACAATCCGCGATTTTGGGACTCCTGTGGTTCCCCCGGTTTCAAACACGAAAATCGGTGAGTTTTCATACCCCTTTGGGACCCACCGCCGGACCGGGCCTCCGCGAAGAAGTTCGTCTTCGAAAGGCGGGAACTTTTTTAAGTCATCGTAGGTGTTGATTTCGCGAAGGGGGTCAAAGTTGAGAACCTCCTTCGCATATTGCAGCCAAAAGGGACAGCCGGTGGCGGGATGAAAGTGCCACTGCACAATTTTATGAACGTGGGCGTCGAGCTCGCACCGCGCTGCCGAGATTGCTTCGGCAGCCACGACATCAAGATTTGGTTCAGGCTCAGGCATGTTGATCCCTAGAGAGCGAGGATGGGCTCGGACAGGCGGCACAAAAACCGAGGAAACGGCGCAACAGCCGACTAGCCAAGAATAGCTCCTGCGGTTGCAAAAGTCGAGAACCCCGCCGACCTGTCTCGTGTCTCGAGGTCAACCCCGCGTCGATGTCATTCGTGTTGGGATGGATCGTTTGTCTGACCCAATTGAGAGAGCATCTGCAACACACCATTTAGGTGCGCCAGGCGTGGGCCGAAACGATCGACAAACTCATTGAAAACAAATTCACCATCTCCCATCGCGTCTGCATTTTCCTCGACCTCTGCCGTTAGGTTGTGCAGGAATTCGGCTTGAACCTGTGCGAGGGACTCGGCGGCCTGTTTGCAGTTTCTTGCCAATCCTGGATTCGCCTGTCGCCACTTCTGCAACTCGTCACCACGCTGTCGTTGATTGGCCAGGGCATTTGCGACAACGTCCTCAAGCAAATCGTTATTGCGATCAAGTGCAGCAAGAATCTGATGAAGCAATTCGGTCTGTTCGTTCTCGTGCCGGTGGGACCTCAATGAGGCATCGCTCTGCGAACTGGCTGTTATGTCGATCTGAGAAAACAACTGGGAGGCCTGCTGAGGATCTCTAGACATAGAACCGAATTCTCCACGCGTAGGAGCTAGTCGCCGTTAGGGAGGCGAATCGCTGGTTAGGGGAGTGCGATGTTGTCAACCTGGAAGGGTATGAGAACGATACGAAGTACACTGACGATTCTAGCCGCTCTTGGCACGCGTGTCGAGCAGTTCCTTGGGCGTTCTTTGATAAAGCCAACCGTTAAATACGCATCGGTAAAACAAATTGGGTTTGCCGTCGCCTCTCGGGGGGGTTGTCCCGGCTAAAGTCTCGACCCCGGGGCATCCGATCCAATCAAGAGGCGATGCCCACCAAAACGCTCACCAGGCTCCCGGCTGAAGGAGTGGAGGATACCGAATGTCCAATGCCAAGGCCACATTATCAAAGACTTTAGGGTTCCTTTCGGTCGTTCGAGATACGGAGTCCTCTCGGATCGGTGGCCTTTTATTAATCAATGCTAGCAGTCGGCCTTTGGAGTTCCATTGCACCGCCCCGGTCAAGCCGAATCGCGCCCAGGAGATTCTCTACGGGCCGACTCTCGATGAGTATCTCTGCGGGGAACAGATCGGCCATGCCCTCCATGCTGAAATCAAAGTCGGCTTGGACTTGCTGCTCACCGATGTCCCGGAAATGCTCGTCCTGCGCCACCTCATCCCGCAACCGCTCATTTTAGTTGGTGGGGAATCGAAAGAATCGGATGCCGATGCTAGCGAGACGTTGCCGCAACTGGTGCATACCCAGCGGAACGCAGTGGCGATGGCGACCCGATTTGAATACGAGCAGGATCTTGCTCGCGCGGGCGAATTGCTGGACTCGTTGGGAACCAGTTTGGATTTGCTGGAACCATTTACGCGAATCCACGAAGCAATTCAGGAAGCACAGGGAGGCATCCGGAAACAGCCGGCGGCTTGAGTCGTTTTTCGAGGAGCGAGGATGTCCAAAGATCAAAATTCGTCGCGCATGCATCCTGTTGTGGATCCTCTCAAGGGGTCGACGGAGCTCTCCATCGATGTGCGTATGTACAGGACCGGTTGGCAAACGGCTCTGCACCGTCTGCCAAAGGTTGCTGTCAAGTCGGTTTGCGGAGATCCTCCACCTCCTGGGGTCGTGTCGCTCGACCTGAGAGCTGTTCGGCCAGCACTGCGTAGTTATCATTTTTCGCAGTCTGAGGCCGTGGTCCAGCCGATGCCAGAATCTCAGCGGTCAAGCAGTCGGTCCGACTTGCGAGGTACTCCAAAGAGCAAGACCCGAATGGTTCCACCGGCGGACATTGTAAAACTTGAGGAGCGGCTATGGTACTTGCTCCAGCCCTCGCTCGAGGAGTTGTTGGCTGATAGCTCGCTGTCCCTACCATTCCATCCCTTTCCCTATCAGTTTGCCGGAGTCGCTTTTTTGTTTCCCCGATATGCGGCGGTTTTGGCGGATGAGATGGGCTTGGGGAAAACGATGCAGGCAATCACGACAATCCGGTTATTGCTCCACGCAGGCCAGATCCGCCGCGTTCTGATCATTTGTCCCAAACCTCTTGTGACCAACTGGCAGCGAGAGTTTGGGCTTTGGGCTCCTGAGATTCCGATGAATGTCATTTCCGGTAACGCAACGGAGCGTGCGTGGAAGTGGCAGTTTCCCCAAACGATCGTTGCGGTGGCGAATTACGAGTTGGTCCAACGCGATCGAGATCTCATCGGTCGCAACGAGGACGGTTACGATCTCGTGGTGCTCGATGAAGCACAGCGGATCAAAAACCGCTACGGGGCAACTGCCGAGGCGGTGCGTTCGGTTTCTCGGCGCCGTAGTTGGGCGCTGACAGGGACTCCGGTGGAAAACAGTGTCGACGACCTTGTGGGAATCTTTGAATTTGTTGCGCCGGGACATCTCAGTCCAGGCATGCGACCCTCCCGGATGGCCCGCAGTGTGAACGACTATGTGCTGAGAAGAACCAAGGACCAAGTCCTAAAGGATTTGCCACCTAAACTCGTTCGCGATGCCGTGATTGATTTGACACTTTCCCAGAGAGAGACCTACTCTCAGGTGGAGGAGGAGGGGACCATCCGCCTCTCCGCAATGGGAACCGCCGCCACCGTCACCCACGTCTTTGAACTGATCCTGCGGCTCAAACAGATCTGTAATTTTGATCCGGTAACCGGCGAGAGTGCCAAAGCGGACCGTTTGGAAGCAGAATTGGAAGAAATTGCAGCAAGCGGTAAAAAAGCGATCATCTTCAGTCAATATGTAGCGACGATTGAAAAGCTCGCTCTGCGACTTTCGAGGTTTGGTCCCGTTCAATACCACGGCAAGATTCCCACCCGGTACCGGGATGAGGTTCTTCGGAAGTTTCGCCAAGAAGAGCAAAGCCGGGTGATTCTGATGAGCTACGGCGCGGGTAGCGTTGGGCTTAATTTACAGAATGCCAGTTACGTTTTCTTGTTTGACCGTTGGTGGAATCCGGCGGTCGAGGATCAGGCGATCAATCGTGCCCATCGGATCGGTGTGAGCGGCCCGGTGACCGTCACCCGTTTTCTCTCGCAGCGTACCATTGAGGAACGCATCCATGAGATCCTGATGGAAAAGCGCGAGATCTTCGACACAATTTTTTCAGCCAACGCCCAGACGCCCAAGAATACGGGGCTTTCTCAGAAGGAGATCTTCGGGCTCTTCGATCTGCACACTCCGCATGGACCCATTTCGGGCGCCGCCTGAATGAAGGGGCACCCGCGGTCCATTTTCTTGGCTCCTTGCCCATCCGGTTTTCAGCCGCAATCTTTTCCGATTCTTGCGGGGATACCCCGGCCCATCCTTTTCGTCGGACCGAGTGCTTGCCTAGAATGACAACTCATGCGGTTTGCCAGGAAACGATTCTCACTCGGAGCAACAATGCCGATCTCCCATTACGACTACGATGTGGTGATCGTCGGTGCCGGCCACGCAGGTACCGAGGCGGCACTGGCCGCTGCGCGGTTGGGAGCAAAAACGGCACTCTTGACGACCAACCTCGACACGGTCGCGCAGATGAGTTGCAATCCTGCGATCGGTGGTGTGGCAAAGGGGCAGATCGTCCGCGAGATTGACGCGCTCGGTGGTGCCATGGGAGGGGCAATCGACGCGACGGGAATTCAGTTCCGGTTGCTCAATCGACGCAAGGGGCCAGCCATGCACAGCCCCCGGGCCCAAGCGGACAAGCTGGCATACCAGCAGTATGTCAAGCGGGTCGTTGAAGAGCAGGAAAATCTTGAGTTGCGCCAGGAGATCGTCGAAGATCTACTCGTCGAGGAGAGGACCGGCAAACAAGCGATTTGCGGAGTCCGCACAGCAGGTGGTGCCCTTTACCAGGCGCGAGCCGTCTGTTTGACGACCGGTACGTTTTTGCGGGCGCTGATGCATCTTGGGGAGAAAAAAACGGATGGGGGTCGGGCAGGGGAGGGGACGAGCGCCGGCATCAGCGAGGCACTGCATCGCCTCGGCTTCGTGACATCGCGATTCAAGACCGGCACGCCACCGCGACTCAATGGGCGCACTATTGATTATGCGGCCACGGAACTTCAGCCGGGCGATGACGATCCTCAACCTTTTTCTTTTCTTACGGATCGAGTAACCGATAACCAATTGCCGTGCTACATCACGCACACCAACGTTAGCGTCCATGACTTGATTCGGGCAAATCTTTCCCGCGCCCCGATGTACTCCGGCCAGATTCGCGGCAACGGACCAAGGTATTGCCCCTCGATCGAGGATAAAGTGGTGCGGTTTTCCGATAAAGATCGGCATCAGTTATTTCTTGAACCGGAGGGTCGCAGGACCTGCGAAGTGTATGTGAACGGTCTTTCTACGAGTTTGCCCCGTGATGTTCAGGATGCGATCTTTCAATCGATTCCTGGCCTCGAGAGGGCACAGATCATGCGGTATGGTTACGCAGTGGAGTACGATTATTGTCCACCCGAACAGTTGCGGTCTTCGCTGGAGACTTGGCGGGTGGACGGCCTTTACTTTGCGGGTCAGATCAACGGTACCACCGGCTACGAAGAGGCGGCTGCCCAGGGGCTCGTTGCCGGAGCGAATGCCGCCCTTTCATTACGGGGTGAGGCGCCACTCGCCCTCTCGCGAGACGGAAGTTACATCGGAGTCCTTGTGGACGATCTGGTGACCTGTGGGGTGGATGAACCGTATCGGATGTTTACAAGTCGCGCCGAATACCGATTGTTGCTCCGGCAGGACAACGCGGATCGCCGATTAACGCCGATGGCTGCTCGGGTCGGGCTGGCGGATGCTCGGCGGCGCGGGCTAGTCGAGACGAAAGAAGCGGCGATCGGGGCGGTGAAAAAAATGCTCCTAAAACACCGTACCGAGGGGATGACGCTCGAAAAATTCCTCCGACGAGCAGAAACGAGTTGGGAGGATGTTCTCTCGCGGCATCCGGAACTGGCCAAGATCACCCCGGATGTTGCCCAGCAGGTCACGTACGACACGAAATACGCCCCCTATGTCGAGCGCCAGGCGGGCGAGGTGGCTCGCCAGCATAAGCTCGCGAGAAAGGGAATTCCCGATGATTTTGACTATCGGGCGATCGAACCGCTACGCAATGAAGCGAAAGAAAAACTGTCCCATTTTCGGCCCGGCACGCTAGCACAGGCCGGTCGCATCAGCGGAATCACACCGGCCGACCTCGCACTGCTCATGGTGCACCTGGAAAGTGGCCAGCGAGAC